>NZ_CP045652.1:1543902-1852682 GCF_009557615.1 Sphingobacteruim zhuxiongii | reverse complement strand
TTTAACTTTTGAAATTGGTGCTCGTGCACTGTACGACGAAGCAAACTGGCACATCAAACCAGGTGATAAAGTCGGACTTATTGGTGCTAACGGTACTGGTAAGTCGACGCTATTAAAAATCATTGTCGGCGAATACAGCCCTACAGCCGGAACCGTTTCAATGGCTAAGGACCTAAAAATTGGTTACCTCAATCAAGATTTACTCTCCTACCACTCCGAGAAAAGTATCTTACATGTGGCAATGGAAGCTTTTGAACGTCAAAACCAATTGCATAGCGAAATTGAGGTTCTACTAAAAAAACTGGAAACAGACTACTCGGACGATATATTAAACAAATTGAGTGACAAGCAAATGGAATTTGAAGCCTTAGACGGCTACAGCATTGAATTCCGTGCGCATGAGATCTTAGCTGGTTTAGGATTTTCGGAAGACGAACAACAACGCCCATTAGCGACATTCTCCGGAGGATGGCGTATGCGCGTGATGTTAGCCCGTATCTTACTGCAAACTCCTGACATCCTATTACTCGATGAGCCTACCAACCACTTAGACTTACCATCAATTAAATGGTTGGAAAACTACTTGCAAGCTTTCGAAGGAGCAATTGTAATCGTTTCCCATGACCGCTATTTCTTAGACCGTATTATTAATAAAACGGTGGAATCTAGAAAAGGTAAGTTAACGCTATATGCCGGAAACTATTCTTTCTATCTAGAAGAAAAGTCGCTGCGCGAAGAGATTCAAGGAAATCAATTCAAGAATCAACAGGCTAAAATTAAACAAGAAGAGAAATTAATCGAACGCTTCCGCTCCAAAGCAAGTAAGGCAAAAATGGTACAATCTCGTATCAAAGCCTTAGACCGTATGGAAAAGGTTGATGATATCGATGATGATAATCCTGAAGTAAACTTCAGCTTTAAGTTTTCTAAGCCTTCTGGTAGACATGTCGTGACTCTAGAGCAGATCTCTAAATCCTACCCTAACCTAGAAATATTAGATCGTACGGATGCATTAATTGAAAAAGGCGACAAGATTGCTTTAATTGGTGCAAACGGTAAGGGTAAATCGACGTTATTACGTATTGTTGCCGATGCTGATTCTGAATTCTCAGGAACAAGTACAAAAGGACATAATGTTTCTCAAACCTTCTTCGCACAACATCAGCTGGAAGCCCTGCACCTGGAAAATTCGCTTATCCAAGAGTTGATAAACTTCGCTCCAAAACAAACGGAAACTGAATTACGCTCTATCCTAGGATGCTTCCTCTTTACTGGCGACGATGTTTTCAAGAAGATTAAAGTCCTTTCCGGAGGCGAGAAATCAAGAGTTGCCCTTGCGAAAGCTCTAACCGCTGACGCCAACTTCCTCGTTCTCGATGAGCCTACCAACCACTTGGACATGGCATCCGTGAATATTCTTATTCAAGCCCTCCAACAGTATGAAGGTACTTTTATCGTGGTATCCCACGACCGCTATTTCCTAGATAATATCGCTAATAAAATATGGTATATCGAGGATAAGAAAGTCAAAGAATACCCTGGTACATACCAAGAGTTCGAAGAATGGAACGCTAAACGTACTGTCAAAAGTTCGGATAAACCTGCAAAAAAGGTGAAAGAAGAACAGCCAAAACCTGTTAAAGTAGTGGCAAACGATGACGTACAAAAGACGCTGCAAAAGAAAAATAAAGAACTTAGTAGCTTAGAACAGAAAATTGCCAGTCAAGAACTAATCGTTAAACAATTAGAAACTGAACTCGCAAAAGAAGAAATCTATTCTGACGCAGTAAAACTGCAAGAACATACCAGAAATTACAATTCCGAAAAAGCTCGATTCGACCAAATTCAAGCCGAATGGGAAGCCCTAGCGGAAGAAATAATGGAACTTGAATCGTTGAGTTAGGGTTAAGATATTATCTATTAGACATTAGATTTTAGATATTAGAGTATGGCGACTAGAAATGGTCGCCATTTTTTTTTGTTAGTATTTGTTGATTAGTAGCTGGTAATTAGTAGTTAGTATTTAGAGGATAGTCGCTAGTATATTGTGTTAGTAGTTGGTAATTAGTAGTTAGTATTTAGAGGATAGTCGCTAGTATATTGTGGTTGTAGCTTGTATTTAGTGGTTAGTGGTTCGGTGATAGTTGGTTATTGATATTATCTTTTTGTTCATTTCCTTTTTCTGGAGAGAATCGTCTGTTGCTGCAAAGATAGCCTCCAAAGGTATCGGTAGCTAAAGGGCTTTCGCGGCATAAATGCTCGCTTCGCTCCGCTTTATTCCACGGTCCCTTTACTTACCGACCTTCTCTGGCTCTGAGTGGCCTAACAGAAGATTCCCCCTGAAGCTCGACGATCTCTCCTTAGCTATTAGATTATTGTTCTTTGTTGGTTTATGTTTAGAGAATTGAGTTATGTTTTTTACAAACTTTGGCTTTTGATGCATAATACTTCTAGAAAAATCGACTCCGATTTTAAGTAATGGAATAGGCATTCGTACTAGTTGATACACAACTGATGCAAAATTTCTTCGTAACTTCTTCGTAGCTTAACCCATCATTCTCGAAAGATCTTCGAAGCATTGTTATACTAACCCACAATTGGACTTATTTTTGTTGTAGATACAGGAACTGGAAAAAGACTAATAAACGGTAGATTATTAGTATCTTATGAAGGTTATACAGCAGAAATATAAACCCGAATAATACTTGGAAGAAATGTTTATTTCTTAAATAGAACTTTTAAAACCTATGGTCTGAGTAAAGAGATATTAGATATTAGATATAGTATCTATTTCTAATGTGTAATACCTTACGTCTAATGATATGAAACATAACATCATAAGCATTAATCTATTGGATAATTATGTCAAACATAGTATCAAATGTGTAATATCCAATTTCTATTATTCAATGATATCAAACATAGTATCAAATGCGTAAAATCTAATGTCTAATAATATCAAGGATAACATCGAATACGTAAAGTCTAATGTCTAACATCTAATATCTTATTTTTAATATCTTACATCTAACTACTAATATCTAACTACTAAAATCTAATTAAATGTCTGAATTTCTACCCTACCTCCTCTCTTTGTTTGTCGGCATTGGTTTGGCGGCTGCTACAGGCTTTCGGGTTTTCCTACCGATATTTATCTTAAGCTTAGGAACGTTTATGGGATGGATTCCGGCGAATGATAGCTTTGCTTGGATTGGTACACTTCCGGCTGTTCTAGGTGCTGGCATTGCGACTTTGGTGGAGATATTAGCCTATTACATCCCCTTTGTGGATAATCTATTGGACACGATCTCAGTGCCTCTAGCTACCCTTGCAGGTTCCCTATTATTTGCGTCTCAGTTTACAGAAGTGAATGATTGGACACAATGGTCCTTAGCATTAATCGCTGGTGGAGGAACGGCAGCTACAATCAGCTCGGCATTAGCAGGTACTCGGGCGGCATCGTCTGGGACAACAGGTGGCGTCGGAAATCCCATTATATCGACAGTTGAAACCGTAGGCTCAACGATTATGAGTGTTTTCGCCATCTTCCTACCAATTCTTGCCGCCGTCCTAGTTTTGCTAATTCTCTTTTTTATCGTACGGTACGGTAAAAAAATATGGCAAAAGCTCAGACCGAAGAGACAAGAGCTCGGCTAGTTCAGTTTATTATCTTTAAAGGTATCCGATTCGTCATGTACACGAATGGGTTCGTATTGCACCCAGCAATAGGATAGAAACGGTAGAATGGTAAAAATTAATAGGCCTGTCCAAAATCCAATTAGGTTTCCAATGAGCAGACTGAGGATTAAAATTAGCAGTGGATAGCCAAACAACAGTGCAGCAAACATCAGCGAATCGTAGAAAATTGTTCCGGATGTCTTCTTTTCAACTTGAGCTTTCAGCAACTTATATAACCAATGGTGGGTATAATATCCTGCTTTTGCTGGGTATTTCATCCATTCCCTATTCTTTGCGTAATCTGGTGTCGGCGTAATTGGTATTCCCGCTAATTCGGAGTCCATTTCTTCACGCATCAATGTTAGTATTTTGGAAGTATCAACCTCAGATTCTTGGATGTAGTCTGTGCTATCGATCGGACTTAGCGCCGTTAATGCTACTGCTTTAGGAATAGCGTTGAAGGAACTGTAATTGATCACATAGGGTTGTATTTGTACGGGGATATCCATGCTAATCGCACGTTTCACCAAGGCCGAAAAACCAGACGGCATAAATGGGCGCAAGCGATGCGTATTTCGAGATACACCCTCTGGAAAAATAACAATGTTTTCAGACGACTTTAACCATTTTGCACATTCATCATAGGTAAAAGCATTCATCACTTCGAAATCAGGATCGTCAGACTTCTTGTAAATTGGAATCATAAATAAATTCCGCAACGCCCAATTTGCCCATTGCTTTTTAAAAATATCTCCACGCACCAAGAAGCGCGTTTCCTTAGGACTATGCACTGCTAAGACCAAAGCATCAAAGAATGAATTAGGGTGATTGCATACGACAATCGTCGGATGATGAAGGCTTGCGTTGGCGAGATTCTTTAATTGCCAATCCGCGACATACCAGTTTAATCCGAATTTTACAAAGGAACGAAGAAGTGGATAAAACATATATTCCTGAATGTGCTATTTAAACGTTGTAAATTTAACACAAAAAACTTGCCTGAAATTGCTTTTATCAATCTTCTTTCAATGATTCGGTAATTTTGTGGATGTTTAAACTATTTGCCATAGCGCTAAATATCTTATGATAGGTTCCATGCCGATCAAATAATTCCTCGTGTGTACCATCCTCCACAACTCGCCCCTTCTCCATGACGACGATATGTTCGGAGTCAATAATCTGGGAGATGCTATGGGAAACAATAATCACTGTACGACCGACTTTAATGGCGTCTAAGCTGTTTTTTATTTGTTCGGTTGCGATGGCGTCCAAATTTGCCGTCGGTTCATCTAAGAAGATGATAGCCGGGTTCTTTAAGAACATGCGTGCAATTGCAATCCGCTGCTGCTGCCCGCCCGACAGTAGATGAGCCTCCGATTCATAGCCGTTTGCCAATTCCATAATTTGCTCATGTATATAGACTTTCTTTGCCGCCTCGATCACATCATCAAGCGTCGCTTCCGTCTTTCCATAGCGAATATTGTCAGCAATACTACCTTTGAATATATGGTTGCGCTGCAATACAAGGCCAACATGCTCTCTCAAAAAATCAGTATCATATTCCTTCAGATCAACACCGTCTAATAGAATTTGTCCGCTATCGGGTTCGTAGAATTTATCCAGAAGATTGATGATGGTACTTTTCCCTGCGCCAGAAAGTCCTACTAACGCCGTATTTTGATTAGGGCGGATGGTCATACTCACATCGGTTATGGCGCGATGGCCATTGGGATAGGTAAAATTGATATTCTTTATTTCTATTAATCCTTTAATCGAGGCGGGTTTGTAACTACCACTCGGCTCTTTCTGTCCCTCATCTTCTAAAATTTCGAAAAAGCTCTCCGAATAGATTAATGCATCGTTCACCTCATCGTAAATACGATGTAACTGTCTAATTGGTGCGGAGACATTATTGAAGAGCATGATATGAAACATGATTGCCCCGATTGACATTTGTTCATTTAAAACGAAATAGGCAGTCAAGATAATCACAATTACGACCCCGATCTGTTCAATAAAGCTCTTAATACTATCGAATATAAAGCTAGTTTTTCGAGTCGCCATTTGATTCTCCGTCATTTCGTACTGGATCTCCTGATGCCGCTTGGCTTCCAAATCTTCCCGGACAAAGGATTTAATCACCGTAATGGAATCGATTAAATTAATAATCTGATTATTCTTGTTCTCCCTGTATTTTCGCATATTTCTTCGAAAGCCCGAAAGTCGTTGTGCCTGAAGTTGAGAGATATAAAAATAGATGGGGATAATGATTAGCCCGACGAGTCCGACATAAACGTTCGCGATAAACATACAGACCAATGCGATAATCGCATTGGCAAATAAGGGAAGAATATCGATAAAAAAGTTTTGTACTAATCGTGTTAGGGAGCTTATTCCGGCATCAATACGCGTTTGCAGCTTTCCAGATTCGTTGACACTAGACGTGTAGAACGCCATTTTATAGGTAAGTATCTTGTCGACAATGGCTTGAGAAAAGTCGCGCGCAATCATAATCCTTAATTTCTCGCCGTAGAACTTCTGCCCAAACTGTACAATGGAATAGATAATTTCCTTACTTAATAAGATCGCAGAGATAATGCCGAGCAGATGTAACCCCATGCGCAAGGGTGTCTTATTGACGAGCAGCTCCGAAATGGAATCCACCGTATATTTTAAGATAAATGCGTTTACCTGTGCGGCGAAAGATCCTATAACAGTTAGGATCAGGGTATAGAAAATTAGATTCTTATAAGGTTTAGTAAATGGCGTGATTTTCTTGAATAACTGCGATATGGTCATATGGACTAAACTTCATTTTTATTAAAAAGTTTAATCAATGTATCAAAAATTACAAGAAAAGACGAATACTAATATTTATGCGGATATGTTGAGATAAATTCGAAGTGATAATCCTTATGTTTCTTCAGGCTATCAATTAAAGCTACCAATAACTGCTGCCCTTTTTTATTCTGAAACATATCATCATGCATCAGTAAAACGACATTATTTGGTTTCAGGGTAGATTTATTGCCAAGCATGGTACGAATACGTGTGTATATCTCATTGACAGACTGAACAGGGTTACCGGAAAGTCCATGTATTTTCCACTCGACATCCCAGCCATATATACTGTATCCCTTTGTTCCAAGTAGGTCAGCGGTTTGGCTTCCACTAGTCAAATCAACACGTCTAACATCGTCGAATAACCAAATGTTACGCCCCGGCATACGTACAATCTTGTGTTTCAAAGACAGGGCTTCCTCACATTTATCAAAATCTGCAAGTGCTAAATCTGGATTACTATAGAAGGCATGAAACTTATTTCCAGCATGGGTATAGCTGTGATTATAACATTCGACTAATGGATTCTTTGCATAACGTTCAAAATCATTCTTTAAACGTTTACTCATATTGGCATGCTTGCCAACTAAAAAGGCACTTACTTTGGTGTCTTTTGCTGTAGCTATAGAATCAATAGCGCGAGACCCTATTAAAGGCCCATCATCAAAGGTTAAATAAATGTGCTTATCTTTTTTGTTTAATTCGCGATAAATAGAATCCCGAAGATTACGCTTCGCTTGCTTAGGCTCAATCTTGTTCGAAGAATCTACAGCTGGAAAAACAATCAGATTTCGGTTTAAGGAGTCCAATTTATCCATTAAGTAACTGGTGTCCTGCTGAACGAGCTGCTCAATTTCTTCAACTAAAGATCCGGACTCCTTCCCTCCTTTTTTATCTGCAGTTGAACCGACAATTTGATTACAAGAATAAAAGACTCCGACAAGGATACAAACAGATAGTGTAATGAGCAATTTCTTTTTCAACATGGCTTTGCTATGCACATTTAAATTTTGACAAAAGTAACGAATAATATATTATTTATGAAGTAAATAAAGAGGGGCTTATTGCTAAGCCCCTCTTTCTACTTTCATTATTTTTTACCACATGCCTCTTACATTTCTGTAGTCTCTATCTCTGCGAGAAGATCTCTCTCTGTAATGTTTTGCATGTCTTTTTTCTGCTTTACGATATTCTTTATGCGCTTTTTTATAACTCTTACCATGATGCTTATGTCCTCTACCGTAGTCACGCAATGATACTTGGTTATAGTTTCTTGAATAGCCATGGTAATGATCGCGGTGACGGCGGTGATTTCTCCAAGGACGTGAGTCATTCATCACTACTTTATAAGTTCTATGCATGTCATAACGGCCGTAGCGACTAGGTAAACTGCGATGCGAAACCCATTGTCCTCCGTTATAGTAAGTATAGTGACGACTAGATACATCGTAGTAAACATCCATTTCTGGCATATAATAATACCTTGCGTAATCATATCCACTAGGACCCCAAAGAGGTTGTGAACCGATATTAATACTAACATTTACTTGAGCGTTAGCTGGCTTTGCGAAAGCAAAGGCACTTAGAAAGACAACAACGTAGAATAACTTTTTCATATTAACCTCCTTATTATTTGTGGGTTCGTTTTTTAATGTAATTTGATGGTATGACACAAATCTTCGGCCGAAAGATTAATCCTAAAATGTTAAAATTTGTAAATAATACGCTACTATATTCATTTTAAGTAATTTAAAGTTCATAATTTGGTCACATTAATTTAAAATTACTTGCTAAAAGCCTCCTTCCAATTAATACCACTGGATAGTCTCAAATATCCCCTTGTTTTATTATCTTTGCGTCAATTTTTAAGAAATAACAATATGGCATTACAATGTGGTATCGTAGGTCTACCTAACGTAGGCAAATCAACACTTTTTAACTGTTTATCGAATGCAAAGGCACAAGCAGCAAACTTTCCTTTCTGTACGATCGAGCCTAACGTCGGCGTAATCACCGTTCCAGACGAGCGCTTGAATAAACTAGCTGAACTAGTAAATCCACAACGTATCGTTCCGAACAACATCGAGATTGTCGATATCGCAGGCCTTGTTAAAGGAGCTTCCAAAGGAGAAGGTTTAGGAAACCAATTTTTAGGAAATATCCGTACAACGAATGCTATTATTCACGTTTTAAGATGTTTTGATGATGGCAATGTCGTGCATGTTGATGGTTCTGTAGATCCTATTCGCGACAAAGAAATTATCGATACAGAGCTTCAATTGAAAGACTTGGATACGGTTGTTAAACGTATTCAGAAGGTTGAGAAAATGGCGAAAACGGGTGGTGATAAGGATGCGAAGAAAACTTTCGAGATCTTAACAGTTGTAAAAGAGCATTTAGAGTCTGGGAAATCAGCGCGAACTGCTCCTATTTCTGAAGAGGATACGGAATTTATTGCTGATTTAACGTTATTGACGGTAAAACCAGTACTTTATGTATGTAATGTTGACGAGGGTTCAGTGAACACTGGAAATGCCTATGTTGAGCGCGTTAAAGAAGCTGTAAAAGACGAGAATGCGCAAGTATTGGTTATTTCAGCACAGATTGAATCTGAGATTGCTCAATTAGAAGATTATGAGGAGCGCAAGATGTTCCTTGATGATTTAGGATTAGCAGAATCAGGGGTACATAAATTAATTCGTGCGGCATATTCATTATTAGACTTAGCGACCTATTTTACGGCAGGTGTCCAAGAAGTACGTGCATGGACTATTGAGAAAGGCTTTACAGCTCCTCAGGCGGCCGGCGTTATTCACACCGACTTTGAAAAAGGTTTCATCCGTGCAGAAGTAATCAAATATGCAGACTTTGTGAACTTTGGTTCAGAAGCGGCAGTGAAAGAGGCAGGAAAATTATCGGTAGAAGGAAAAACATATATCGTTGAAGATGGTGATATTATGCATTTCCGTTTTAACGTTTAATAAATATAGACATATAAAAAAAGGCCATCTGTTCGGGAGGGCACTGAAAAAGCCTCAACTTTCTTATGAGACTTAAAGAAATGACTGAGTATAGGTTTTCCCTTACTCGGTCATTTTTGTTCAAAGGATTTCTGGAAGTTTATTTTTTAATGGTCTTGTTGAAGGTGTAAGCGACTAGGACTTGCTATTTGAGTTTTTAGCATCCTCTTGAGATTGTTTTTGGGGAAATATCCCCTTTTTTAGATCAATTTCAGGATTCTTTTCAAGTTTACGGTGAAGATGGCCATTGCGCCCTGCATTTCCATATTGTGGATTCCATAAGCATCAGCCCTGCCATAGCCATGGACATTCTTGAGCTCACTGTTCTTGGCCTCGATCTTATACCTTTGCTTAGACTTGCTTCGATAATAATCGGTTTGCTGGAAAGCCATCTGCTCCCTATGGAGTTCGGATTTTATGGAGACTGAATAGGATTTGGTTCTGGCCCCTTGCTTGTAACATCCTTCCCTAAGAGGACAGACCTTACATTTCTCCACATCAAAGTAATAGGTCTCCGTTTGATTTGTGCCTTGTTCCTTCTTTCCCTGACGCGCCTTGCGGATGGCCAAATGTCCTGCGGGACAAACAAACATATCCGCATCTTTATTATAGTCAAACTTGTCTTTATCTTTCCTAAAGCCTTGGGTAATGGATGGATTTAATTTAGCGATGATATCAATGTTTTGTTCTTTTGCCAACTGAAGATTTTCTTTTCCCCAATACGCGGCATCACCTATTATCGTATCCACTTGCATTCCATTCTGCTGGCTAATCTCCAATAATCTGGGTAGTTCAGGGCCATCACCTTTCTCCCCCGTAGTAACGACTGCCGCTGTTATAATACGTTCCTCGCTCATCGCCAGATGTGTTTTATAGCCAAAGAAACTGCTGTCCACTGACTTGTGTCCAAGCCGAGCCTCATCATCCTTAGAGAGCAGATAGTATTCCTTTGTGTCCTCAATGGTTTCCTTCAACAGATTCAACTTCTCTTTAACAGCCGGTATTTCACTGATAGATTGATCTTGATCAAGGACCCTCTGTAATTCCCTGCAATATGCAAGCTCTTGATCCAGGTCGTTGGATTCGTTATTGTGCGGCAGATTCCTCTTGTATTCCTCATCGATCTGATATATCGCTTTTCTTAATAGCTTGGAGCGATCCTTGAGGACTTCCAATGCTGTGTATGGATTCGATCTGGAATGGGTATGGGTCGCGTCTACGATGATAGACTTTGATTTTATAATGCCTTTTTCAAGAGCAATCGTTACGGTCTTATTGATCAACAGGTTCAATAGATCCATATCTTTTAATCGTAGTTTGCGAAACTTGGTCAGGGAACTTTAATTGATCACATCCTCCTCGGGAGCCATTTCAAGAAAGTATTTAAAGGACATATCATATCTGGAGCGCTCAACGACATCTACATCCGAAACGGTGTAGATCGTCTTTAACAGAAGGTAGTTGAACATCTTGATAGGGCTCTCCGCTGTACGGCCATTCGTATGGCAATACTTAGCCAAAAGCTCGTCATAGATAAAACTGAAATCGATAAGATCGTTGATTTTTCGAAGTAGGTTATCTTTTGGAACGATGATATCGTACAATCCTGAGTAGGAACTGAACTGTATTTTTTGTTGGGTAGTGAGCATCCTGATCTCCGTTAAAGGCTGCTTTAAAATACGAAAAAGGGAGCAGAAAACTGCAATTTTCCACTCCCTTTTTTAACCTTTTTTCTAAGGGGACTTTTTCAGTGCCCTCCCGCACGGAAGGCCTTTTTTTTTGAATATAATCGTCCTGATGTACGCTTTCTAATTCGCCTACAAATCTGCGTTTATTACTATCCGAGTACATTATTTAGGTTGTTGAAATGGATTCAACAGGTCGAATATGTATTTATTCATTTGAAAAAATGACCAAAACTATTTATTGCCTACGTGGTTTTTAATATATTAGGTATAGAAAATCTAAACATTATGAGCGCTACACAGTTTAACAGAATATTATTAGCGGTTGATGAAAGTCCATGTTCAGAACGTGCTGTCAACTACGCAAAAGGGATCGTTTCAGACTTAAAACCTTCACTGGCATTAGTGACTGTGGTACCTCCGACCTCCCCTACAAGTTATGGTGTTGACCCTTTACTTGGCCAGCAACCTATAATCATTCCAGAGGTTTCAGAGATTCAACAGCAGGCGGCACAGAAGTTTTTGGATGACTTAGCAGTTGAATTTGCTGGAGCGTCCGAGACATTTACGTTTAATCGTATTGGTGATGTTCGCGATGAAGTATTGCAAGTTGCCAAAGAATGGACGGCGGATTTGATTATCGTCGGCACGAACGGACGTACGGGTTTTGATCATTTTCTATCCGGCTCTGTTTCCGAAGCAATTATTCGAAAAGCAACTTGTCCGGTATTAGTAATTCCTTTGCACTGCGATTAAGGCTTGATGAACTTAGCTGTGAACATGGAATCGGCACGACGATCATAGCCTAAAATAGGTGTCATGCTCTCCAATTTAAGGTTAAGTTCATTTTCTATATAATCTACTATATGTTCATTTTCATCTTGAAAAACAGAACATGTGATGTAGATTAATGAGGAGCCGGACTTCAGATAAGGAATAGCATTTCTAACGATTGCTTTCTGCAAGGTAGAGTATGTGTTTAAATCCGCTAATTGGAATTTTGAGAGCATCTCTGGCGTTCTTCCCCAGGTTCCTGAACCTGAACAAGGGGCATCGATAATAATGCCGTCAAAGCGCTCTTTTGCCATGATATGATCGACAGGGTTACTGAGGTCTAATATTTTCCTTCGATAAGGCTTTTTGATCCCAGCGATATCGAATCTTTCATCCAAGTTTCTGAGTATGCTAGCGCGAACATCAGAGACCATCAGGTTAATCGAAGGGTATTGATCTAACAACAATAGCGATTTGCCTCCTGAGGCTGCACATGCATCCCACCAGCTTTCATTTGGTTTCGCTTCGACTGCATTTAAGCTTTGTTGAGAGGATAAGTCTTGAACTTCATATAAGCCCTGTATAGAACTCATCGATTGCAAGTTAAGTCCATTAGGCAGCGCAATTGTTCGATCTGAAACTTCCGTAAATGGCAATTCTTTCTTTTGAAGCTCCGCTTTCACGATTTGTTCGCTACCACGCTTTACACGAATAAATAAATCAGGTTGTATAAAATGAGAACTTATAAATTCTTGGCTATTGATCGAGCTTGACAAATGTTCAGGAAGAGGGAATACGGCATCTAGAAACTCCCCATATTGGGCTGTGATAAACTGAATCTTATCGTTTAAGATAGGATAATCATTTGTCAACCAATCTGGTTTAAACTCTTGCACGAGCGCACTTTCCTTTTCACAAAGAAACTCGGCGATTGCTAAGCGTTCGATAAGTTCATTTTCTGCAAATGCTTTTCCTAAACGGAACAGATTATAGCAGTATCTGGAGTTCATCCTTCTATCGGATGACCCCATCTGCTTATTTTGTTTATAAAACTGTGTTAAATATCGGGAGAAAGGTTCTTGGTATTGATACCCTTCTAATGTACGCTCGAAATTGCGTACTTGCTGTTGAACGCGTCTGCTATTATGCTCCAAGATGCTCTTATTGGAAAGAACCGTTTCGGTATGTCTTTAGTAATACTCCTTCATTTACATAACCCCATTGTGGATTGTATCTGAATTTGTAGTGACTAAATATACCATTGAATTCTTCATTCTGTAATTTATCAGCGTAGTCTGCGCCGTATTTATTTAATACGTTTGTAAAGTATTTACCTGCGTCATAGCCTTTATAGGCATAATCTGAAGGGTCTACTTTAAACTGCGCTTTATAGTTGCGTTGGAAATTCTGCACTTCTGTACTCCACACTTTCAAATGGCTTTCACCTGTAATGGTCGGATCCATTCTATAGAAGTTCGAATAAGGCGTGAAGTCAAATCTATCCCAAAGAGGATGACCAAATAACTTGATATCAAATCCTTCACGAACTTTGGCATCTAAGCCAGATATTAATGAACGTAATTGGTTTTTCTCAGTCGTTCCTGTAATCACGAATGCAGTCTCCAGATCAGGCATTGCCGCTGTCAATGCAGCAACAGAAGCTACGTGTTTAACAACAATCGCTGGATTTACTTTTTTAATTTCCTCATCGATTCCTGCAATATATTGACGGTGATCGTTATCGCGTGCATCAAATACTAATACAACATCCCCTGCGCTATATTTCGAGGCTACCTCTGTAGCAACAGCACGCATATGGATGCGAATTGGGGGCGTAATTGACACTAAGTTACCTTGATTAAATTCGGTCGGCATGGCTGCTGCAAGTGGGTTTACCTGTAGCACTTTTTTGTTGCTTTGCCCCTTTCCGAATGATCGGATTTCCTTTGGATAGACAGGACCTACAATTAGCGTTGCTTCTTGCACATCTTTAGACGCTGCTAAAGAAACATTACGCAATTCGCTATCTTGAGTATCCATAACCTTCAAAGCGTATTCTCCGCCTTTCTTTGTTGCTTCATTCATACCCAATTGAAAGCCTTGATAAAAATCTAGCGCTAGCGCCGAACGTTTAACATCTTCCCCGCTCATAGAATTCACCACGACACGGTCTAATTGGAATGGCAACAGTAGCGCGATGCTTTTGTTAGCTGCCTCTGCTTTCTTCGCTTCTTCAGCCTTTTTCTCCTCAGTTTTTTCTTCTTTGCTCTTCTCACTACCTACTGCTCCACCATATACATCCGGTGAGCGTAGCACGCCAACTTTTGGAGTACAAGAACTCACAGCAAGCGCTATACCTAGCGCTGCTGCGAATACCGTATTTCTAGAAAAGTTTTGTTTTAGTTTATTCCCACTCAATGGTTGCTGGTGGTTTTGAACTGATATCATACACGACTCTATTGATTCCTTTAACATGATTAATAATTTCATTTGAAATTTTAGCTAATAGATCATAAGGTAAATGAATCCAATCTGCCGTCATACCGTCTAAAGAACCTACAGCACGTAATGCTACTACGTGTTCATAAGTACGTTCATCTCCCATCACACCAACAGATTGTACTGGCAAGAATATTGTTCCTGCTTGCCATACCTTATCATACCATCCGGCCTCTTTTAAGTTACGGATGTATATGTCATCTGCCTCTTGCAAAATTCGTACCTTTTCTTCTGTGATGTCTCCTAATACTCGGATTGCTAAGCCTGGTCCTGGGAAAGGATGTCTTCCAAGAATCGCTGGATCTACATCTAAGGTCTTTCCTACACGACGAACCTCATCTTTAAACAAAGTTTTTAATGGCTCGATTACTTTTAATTTCATGTAATCGGGTAAACCGCCCACGTTATGATGCGACTTAATTGTTGCGGAAGGACCTTTTACCGAGATTGATTCAATAATATCTGGATAAATTGTTCCTTGACCTAACCATTTCGCTTCTGCTCCGTCAGGAAGTTCACGTTGTATTTCTTTAGATGCTTCATCAAATACATCGATAAATGAAGCGCCAATAATTTTTCTTTTTTGTTCAGGTTCAGAAACTCCCGCTAAACGAGAAAAGAATAATTCCTTCGCGTTTACGCCCTTGATATTTAAACCCATATGCTTGTAAGATTCAAGTACTTGTTCGTACTCATCTTTACGCAATAAACCATGATCGACGAAGAAACAGTGTAAACGTGTGCCAATAGCATGGTGTAATAACACGGCTGCAACAGTAGAGTCAACACCACCAGAAAGCGCCATAATCACGTGATCATTGCCTAACTGTTCTTTTAATTCAGCAACAGTCGTTTCTACGAAAGCATCTGGTGTCCAATCTTGATGACAACCACAGATATCGATGACGAAGTTCTTCAATAGAACTTGACCATCAGTACTATGTGTTACTTCTGGGTGAAATTGAATACCGTATGTTCTTGTTCCTTCAATATGGTAAGCAGCCACACGTACTTTATCAGTACTTGATATAATCTTAAAATTAGCTGGAACTTCTTTGATAGTATCACCATGTGACATCCATACTTGAGATTGTACAGGAATGCCTTTTAATAATTCATTCTCTTGGTCTACAAACTGTAAGTTTGCGCGACCATACTCGCGAATCGTAGAAGGTAATACTTCACCTCCAGATTGTTGCGCGATGTATTGTGCACCATAGCATACACCTAACAAAGGATATTTCTCTTGAATTGCCTTAAAGTCAATTTGAGGAGCTTCTTCCTGACGTACTGAATAAGGACTTCCTGAAAATATAACACCTTTTACAGCGTCATCAAATGCCGGTAGATTGTTGTATGGGTGGATTTCACAATAAACATTTAACTCCCTCACGCGACGTGCGATTAATTGGGTATATTGAGATCCAAAATCGAGAATGATTATTTTTTCTGACATGCCGCAAAGTTACAATTTCAATATTGATTTTACAGGAGGAAATTTAACAATTTCATCATATAAAGCTTACCATAAGCTGCAGTTAAGCCATCATTAACTTAGCGGATATGATTTCAGTGGTTATTAAAGCGTCTGATCGTTTTTAATAAAGTTAATCTTACCACCAGCGATACGCTTATGAGTACGTTGTTTTGGTTCGCCATACACATCAATAACACCGCCAGCACGGGTTTGTACATCGGCTGATTCGGTTGCATAAATCTCCGTTTTACCACCAGCATTCGTACGAATTAATGCACGCTCTGCTTTTAAGTCTTTCCCGAAGAATGATCCTCCAGCGGTATTGTTGACCGTTAGCTCCTGTGTTGTTCCCAATAAATCAATTACTGACCCGGTGTTGGATTCTACTTCGACTTGTTGGGCATCGATCTTCGCACGAATCTTTGCGCCTTCATTTGCAAAAATATCTAAGCGAGCATTCTTCAAAGTTTCCTCTTCAAAGTTTACCTCTGCACCTTTTCTAGCAATAATTTTAGAAACCGTTGGGGTATAAATAATAACAGACGCTTGATTACCTTTTAGGTAATAACCTGCTTTCATTTTTAATCGAAGCTCTTTGTTGGTAATAATGGTCTCTACTTTATCGGCTAATTCGCCTTCTATTTGCAACTCATTACGGTCGCTTGGAACAACCGTTACCCAAATACGATCAGTCACTTCTAGGGTGTTGATCTCATTAATCTGCATGTTAACCTGTGCTTTTGCGCCTATCACACCTAGGCCAATCAGCATAAAAAATAAAACTACTGTGTTCTTCATTATAAAATATTAATCTATCTAGCTAATAACGCAAGTTCTGTCGCATTATACATATTTGCACCCTTTAAATATTTGTAAATTTTATCTTTTGTTGCTTTGTCGCTCATTTTATAAAGATTATTCATGACGTATTCCTTGTCTCCCTCTACTTGATCATGATAGCCTAAATACTTTGGAATATAGTATTGTATACATAGCCTGATAAAGCGTAACTCCACATTGTTGGGACTTGATTTAATCTCTTTTTCTAATTTATTCCGGCCTGCTTTAAAATAATTCATTTTCTTAAATGGATTAGAGGTATGCTTAGCCATAAACATATGAAATGCGGCAGCATATCCGCGTTCCACTGGTGTATTTGCTTCCGACTCTAACGATTCTAAGTGCTTTTTGCATAAAGCTTCATCTTTTACTCCCTTATTAAAATCTGCCCTAACTTCTTCTAAGTTTAGTTTCTGCCCATAAACGTTCTTCGTAACTAAAAGAACAAAAGCCATTATACATACTTTAATCATAATCTTCCGGGTTTATTTAATTAGTAAAATACAAAAAATAAGCCAAGCTAATAATCAGCATAGCTTATTTAACATTTTCGTACTTCTTCTTCTACAAAATGAACCTAGTTCTAATAGAATAAAATCTTTCAAGAAATTTATTACTTTTATACTTAACCAATTCAACAGAAACAATTATTAAAAATTTCAATTATGGAAAATTTTGAACCAGAATCAGAGCAATCGTCACATGATCTACCTTCCAACAGTAATCCGACTTTTACACTAACCGCTTCAAGTCTTGTATATCTACGCGAAGTATCGAAATGGGGCCGCTTCCTCGGTATTGTTGGTTTAGTCGGTCTCGGAATATCTTTGATTGGTTATATCATACTGACTATCGCTGTGAGAGCTAACCCGTTTGGTAGATCAGGAAACTTCCCGTCACATATTGATGTTTCTTCTTATACCTTCTACATGACTATACCTTGGTTAGTCGTCATTATTGCCTATTTTTTCCCAATATGGTGGCTATACCAATTTGCGACAAAATTGAGAGATGCCTTGAATCTTAAAAATTCGAATGTGCTAGAAGAATCCTTCTTATTCCTTAAAAAGCAATACAAGTTTATGGGTATCCTTGTCATCGTTTTGATTGCCTTATATTTCCTAATTTTTATTATTGCTATGCTTTCCATATTATCGGGGGCATTAGGTCGGTTTAATTAAAAATAAAAAAGAGCAATTTGGGATCAATTGCTCTTTTTTATTCTCTAGCTATAGAAGCGGAGATTAAGACTCTTTCACATGCCTAAACATAAAATCATATATTTTTTCGCCATGAAAAAGTCGCTCTACACTACCGTGCGTACCACCTGGAATAATGGTTAATGTCGCATCGGCATCTTTATCGCACTTCTTTATCGCATTGTATATTTTCTTAGACTCTGACGCTGGAACTGCTCGATCAGCACTTCCATGCTGAATCCATAGGGGCACCTGTGTTAGATTACAAGCATAGCTTAGTGTTCCACCTCCGCAAATCGCTACAGCAGCAGCAATTCGATCGGGATATTTGCCTGCAACATCCATCGTGCCGTAACCTCCCATACTCATGCCACATACGTAGACACGTTCTTTATCAACGGGATACTCCTGCTCTACTTTATCTAATACCTCCATTACTTTATCGGGGTCCCATCCATTCGAAGTCTGGGGTGCGACAATAATTGCCTCCAAGTCCTTCCCTCGTTCTATTGCTCGCAATACTCCGTAACGTTTTACACGCGCTAAATCATGTCCAGAAAGACTCCGACCATGTAAAAAGATAATCACTGGGATCTTTTCTTTTGTAGACTCCACCTTTGGCATCCTTACCCAATAGGAGTATCCATATTTTTCATTGTAGGCTTTAAGTTGTGCTTTTGTATTTTGGGAAAAGCATAAGATAATAAACGCAATGAGATAGCAAGTTCTTTGGAATATGGGCTTTGTCATGTTGTTTCGTTAGTATAAAAGTCGTGTCGATTTATATAAAAATCGACAAAAAACAGCTTCGAATGTAAAACATTAAACTTAACACTCAAAATATTAAGATATTTACGTATTGAATATCAATGCGTTATAATTTTCATGACATTTCCATTACAATTCAATTATTTTACTTATCTTAGAAAGACCAAAAGCAGACTAAAATGAAAAATAAACTGATTACACTTTGTACTTTATTTGCGCTTGTAGCGGGATTAAGTGCATTTAACTATAAGCAAGAGGAAAAAAAGGCAACAAACTTAAAGGTTCTTCCGAAGAATATTTCTCACGAGGAACTTGAAAAGACGATGAAATCCTTTAACATGGCCTTGGGCGTTAAATGTAATCACTGTCATGCCCCCAAAGCAAATGGAGAAAAGGGCTTAGACTTCGCTTCTGACGCCAATCCAAAGAAAGATGTGGCTAGGGAAATGATGAAAATGACCAACAAGATTAATAAGAAATGGTTTAAGCATGAATACGAAGGAATCGTACATAACATTGCTTGTAACACTTGCCATAATGGTAAAACGGAAGCATTCACTGTCGTAAAGCCATAATCTAAAGATATTGAAACCAACAATCCGAATAGAATATTGTCCTAAATGTGGTTGGATGCTTCGTGGAGCTTATATGGCTCAGGAGTTACTAACCACATTTACCGATGACCTCTTTGGGGTCACTTTACAACCTAGCGAAATTAGCGGTCGTTACACAATATACATCAATGATGAGGTGATTTTTGATCGTAAAAGAGAGGGAAGATTCCCCGAAATCAAAGAACTTAAACAATTGGTTCGCAATATTGTAAACCCTGAAAAGTCATTAGGTCATTCCGAGCCTAAATAGTAAGCTGATATGTGAAAGTCCCCTATACTTTCACATTTATTAACCCTCTGCATCCTAAAAATTCAGTAATTTTAACCATCACCCTTACAAATTACTTTTAGATGCGCATATTACATACTGCAGATTGGCATTTAGGAAAACGATTAGACTTTTATTCACGACTGGAAGAGCAGCGGGAGGTATTAGCGGAGATTTGCGCCATTGCCGACCAAGAGGAAGTGGATATCGTCATTGTGGCAGGTGACTTATTTGACACCTTCAACCCGCCTGTAGAAGCTACCGAATTATTATATAAAACCCTTAAGCAATTATCAAAGAATGGTAAGCGTCCTGTTATTGCTATCGCTGGAAATCATGATTCTCCAGACCGCATTGACTCACCGGACCCATTAGCAAGAGAATGTGGGATTCTATTCTTTGGATATCCTAATCAGGAAACTCGTCCGCTACTCGTAGAGAATGGATTTGAAATCCTCCGTTCTGATAAAGGCTTTGTAGAGATAAAACTTCCAAAATACTATTACCCAATTCGCATCATAAACACCCCTTTTGCGAATGAGATCCGTTTAAAGCAATTTCTTGGCTTTGAAGATAAGGGCGCAAAATTACACGAATCATTAAAGCAAAGTTGGTCGGATCTTGCCATGCAATATTGCGACACCTATGGTATTAATGTATTAACGAGCCATCTGTATATGTTAAAGCGTGGCGGCGAAATTCTCGACGAACCAGAGGGTGAGAAACCCTTACGCTTAGGCTATGCAGACTTGGTCTATTCTGACGCTATTCCGAGTCAAATCCAATATACAGCACTGGGACACTTACATCGATTCCATGAAATTGGACAGGGCAATGCGCCTGTTGTTTATCCAAGCAGCCCATTATGCTATTCATTTTCGGAAGCTGGACAAAAGAAACAAGTCGTTATTGTCGAAATTGAGCCTAATGGAAATGCGCAATACAGAAATGTCGCACTAGAAAAAGGTAAGCCATTGTATAGAAAGCGATTTACGGCTATTGACGAAGCGATCGTTTGGCTTCAAGAAAATCAAAATGCATTAGTTGAACTCACCCTAGAAAGCGACACCTACATCACGGCGGTTGATCTGAAGCGTATACATGAGAGCCATGCGGGTATTATCCATATTATACCTGTTATTTCAAAGCAAGCGCATCATAGCTCTAAAGCACCGCAAATCAATCTTGATCAAGATATTAAGGACTTATTTAAAGACTATTTTAAGTCGAAATATGGACAAGAGCCGAATGATGAGCTGTTAGGATTATTTGATGAAGTCAGTACGAACAGTTTAGAAAAAGAAGATTAAGCATGCTGCCATTATATCTTAGTATAGAAGGACTATACTCCTATCAAGAAAAACAAGAAATAGATTTTACCAAGCTTACAGAATCCGGATTGTTCGGCATATTTGGAACAGTTGGATCGGGGAAATCGTCTATATTGGAAGCCATCAGTTTTGCCTTATACGGGGACACTGAACGATTGAATAAAACCGATAAGCGTGCATACAATATGATGAACCTCAAGTCGAATCAGACATTGATTGTCTTTGAGTTCCTCAATTTTGAAAATAAGAAATATCGATTCGTTGCCCAATGGAAACGTCGGAAAAACTTTGAAGACACAACTACTATTGAGCGTACAGCCTATGAATGGAAAGATGAGAACTGGATTCCTATGGAATCGGCAGACGGGGCACAAGTGACCAACCTCTCCTACTCAAATTTCCGTAGAACAATTATCATTCCTCAAGGACAGTTCAAAGAATTCTTGGAGCTAAAAGGCAAAGACCGCTCAGAGATGATGAAAGAGATCTTCTTTTTGAGCAAATTCGACCTCGGCCCTAAAGTAGGCATACTACAAGCGCAGAACAATCGCAAGATAGAGAATATGAAAGGCGCTCTTTCGGGCTTTGAAAGTGTATCTGCGGATGCACTTAGTTTGAAAAAGTTGGAAGTACAAGAAGCCAAGGAATCCTTGGAACTCACAAAAACAGGCTATCAGACGCTATTGCAAAAGGTTCAGTCTTTGCAAGAATTTAAAGACAAGCAAAGTGAACTGCAGTCGAAGACTTCTCAATTCCAAGAGCTTTCTGGCAAAAGAGAAAAAGTACAACAGCAAGAGCAGGAATTAAACCGTTACGAGCGCACATCCAATGCTTTCCGAGAACCTTTAAATCAAATACAGTCTCTCAATATAGATCGAGAAGCTTTAATCCACAAAATAGAGAACTTTCAGTCGAGTAAGGAACGTCAATCGCAAGAAATTGATATCCTAGAGCGGGAGATATTGGCAATTCAAAAAGAATATCTCGCCATAAATACCTTCCGTGCGAAAGCTGAGGATTATAAATATCTTATTCAGATTAAAGAGAATGACCAAAAGGAGTTAGAGTTATTGCATAGATTAACGAAAGGCGATCCAATTGTAATAAAAGCAAAAAATACTGAGGATGCTACTGTTAGTAAGCTATCCGATTTAGAAAAGCAGTTAGAGACACTAAAGTCAGATAAAATTGATACCACGCAACTTATCGCAATGGAGAACTGGTATCAGCGCAAGGAGAATATACAGCAGCAACAGACGCAAGTTCAACAGCAACTTCAGACACTGCAAGCACAGATCGATGAAGAGACAGCACTCATGGTATCCTTAGGATATGAGGAGTCTAATTGGGAGGCTAAACTTAGTCAAGAGTTGGAATCCTTAGATCAGGAAACACTGAAACTAAGAGAACAGGAAACACATTTAAAGGTTCAAGCAAAGCTTGTTAATTTTGCCAATGACCTACAACATGGTCAACCATGTCCGCTATGTGGTGCCTTAGACCATCCGCAGCCCATGCAGACTGAACATGTTAATGAGGAATTACAGACGAATGAAACGGCAAAGAACGAGCTTAATAAGCGACGTCTGCAAACCCTATCGATCAAAGAGCAGCTGACTAAAGCAAACATGTCAGTTCAAGGAAAGCGAGGCAATACCATACAATTAGGACAATCGCTTGACCAGTACGAAAGTCAGCTAGCGAGTCATTTAGGAACATTCCAATGGGATGGCTATTCAACAGAAGATAGCGGTGCATTTGAAGCGCAAAAACAGAAGTTGAAACACAGCGAGGCATTGCAAGCTGATCTAGAGCAACAGATCAAACAGCAGCGTGAGGATTTGCAAAGAACGCAAACAAGTATTGCGCGTTTTGAAAAAGAGCTCGACAGCATTCGCAATGAAATTGCCGTTGTACAAGGATTGAGTAATCATAGTAAGAGTTTATTACAGCAATTCCAATGGGAAGAGTTTAAAGACCGTCCTTTGGATGAGCTAAAACATGAGAAACTCAATTTAGACAACCGCATAATTTATATTGAAAGTACGTACCTGCAACTTACACAGAAGATTAATACGTTTAAAACGAAACTCGCGGAAATCGTTGGTCAATACAATAGCTCGAAGGAGCAGTTGAGTATTTACAACCAGCAGATTAAAGCACGTCAAGAGCAACTTGCGAAGTTATTGAAAGAGTTTCAATTGAATGATATTACTGAGGTGCAACAGATTATTCGACGCCCACTTCCTGTAGAGCAAATGCGCCAAGAAATCCAGCAATTTTATATTCGCATGGAAGTCTTGGAAACGCAGATTAACGCATTAAAAGAATTCTTAGCGAATAAAGCCTTTAGTGATGAAGAGCTAGAAACAACGGCGGATTTATTCAATTTGAAAAAAGAGGAATTGGAGCTGCAATTAGCCTTAACAGGTGCTTTGGAGAAAGAACTGTCATTCTTAACGATTGAATTTGGTAAGAAAGAAAAGCTCTTGGAAGAGTATGAACAACTCTCGAATCGTGCGAACAATTTAAAGACCTTAGAAAACCTATTTAAAGGGAATGGCTTTGTAAATTATATTTCAAGTATACATTTGCGACAAATGTGCGAGATGGCGAATCATCGTTTCCATCGATTGACAAGGAATCAGTTAAGTCTTACAATAAACGAAAACAATGAGTTTGAAGTTGTTGATTTCCTTAATGACGGACATCGACGTTCGGTGAAAACCCTCTCTGGTGGACAGTCGTTTCAAGCATCGCTATGCCTTGCATTAGCGCTGGCTGAAAACATACAATCACTGAATAAGGCAGACCGTAACTTCTTCTTTATTGATGAAGGTTTCGGTACGCAGGATGCTGAAAGCATCAATACCGTGTTCGATACATTACAATACCTTCACCAAGAAAACAGAGTCGTCGGCATTATATCCCATGTTGAAGAACTTAAAGAGCGTATTCCAAGTTCGATCAATATTGTTAAAGACCATGATAAAGGAAGTAAAGTAACACAATACGCAAACTAATAGCGCTGAAAATATGAAAGGTCCCGCATCACTGCGAGACCTTCATCAATTAAACATATAACCACTAACTAATATATATAACCTTTAAAACTTAACCTTTATGAACTATACTTGATCAGTTGTCTGCTCGGTAGTTTCGACTGGTTTAAAGTTTCCTTTTCCACCTTTGCGGGGTTCTCTACCTTGATCTCTTCTTGAACCCTTATCAAAACGTTGTTTTTTCTCAGCCAACTTATTCTTATAAACCTCTTTTTGTTCAGCAGTCAATAAGTTCTCAAACTCTTGACGATCTGCTTTCATCTCTTGCATACGAGCTTCGCGTTCTGCTTTGCGAGCTTCTGCTTTTGCTTTCCATTCCTGAGCTTTTGTTAGATGATATGCATACACATCTTTCTTTTGCTGATCAGAGAACTTCAGCTCTTTGTCAAGACGTTCAGTCTTTGCTTGCGCAATTTCCTCAGCCGTTTTATTTGACATGCCCGCATGATTTCTCATGTGCATACGACCTTTACGCTCTTGACGTATTTCACGTTTATTACTATCTCTTTTATCTACTTCTGTATTTGTACTCTGCGCATATGTAAGGCCTGTTAATCCTGCCATAAATACTGCCATGCTTAATATCTTTTTCATAGGAACTTATTTTAAATGTTCAACTTATATTCTTTTGATATTTTTTAAACTCAATAGTTTAATCGACAACTGTTAAATGCTGTTAAAATGATTAACCCTGCAGGTTAGCATAAAACTGTTGTTGTATGGATAAGATAGAATTCGAGAATAGAAGTTTAATGAGCCACCCGTTAAAATATGTTAATACATAATGACAAGTATCTAAATAAAGAAAGTCCAGCTATTTAAAATAGCTGGACTTTTCGGTATACCTTAAAGGATTCGTATCCTTTATGATGATCTTCTTTTGCTTACGCTTAGATCATCTCTACGCTACGTTTAACAAATGCCGTTAAGTCAGCACCTGTTAACAAGCCTCTAGATAATAAAGCTAAATCAAATGCTTGTTTTGCAAGCTTCTCGCCTTCTTCTTCCGAAGAATCAACAATACGTTTTACTAAAGGATGGTTCCCATTAACTGTCACTTTATAGTTATCTGGCAGGTTACCATAGAAGCCCATACCACCACCTGTTTTCGCCATATCTTTCATACGACGCATAAACTCATCTAGTGTAACAGAAACCGGTAAATCGTTCGCATTTAAAGCATCCACTTCTACCTTCATATCGCTTCTAGAAATCGCTTTCTCAAAAACTGTATTCGCTTTCTTGCTTTCTTCTTCGGAAAGTGTCAACTCAATTTTCTCATCCTTCTCGATAAGCTTTTCAATCACATCCGCGTCAACACGTTTCAATTGCACCTTCTCTCCTCCTTTTTGCTCTAAGAAGCTTGTGAAGTGCGTATCTAATTGACCATCTAAGTTGAGTACATCATAACCTTTTGCCAAGGCTGGAGCGATAAAACCATCTTGTTGCGCTTTATCATTCGTATATAAGTAGATGATATTTCCGTTCTTATCAACTTGAATATCCTTTACCTTCTCGTAATATTCCTTAATCGTATATGAATTCTCGTTTGTATCCTGCAATAAACAGATATCGATAGCTTTTTCAGCGAATTTCTCATCGCTTAACATACCGTACTTAATGAACAAACCGATATCATTCCATTTCTCTTCATAACCTTTGCGGTCAGCTTTGAAGATCTCTTGCAATTTATCCGCTACCTTCTTCGTGATGTAATTGTTAATTTTCTTTACGTTACTATCCGCTTGTAAGAACGAGCGCGAAACATTTAATGGAATATCTGGCGAATCAATAACACCATGTAACAACATCAAGAATTCTGGAACGATATCTTTAACCTCATCAGTAATAAAGACTTGTCTAGAATATAACTTGATTTTATTACGTTGGATTTCCAACTCATTCTTCACCTTAGGGAAATACAGAATACCTGTTAGGTTGAACGGATAATCTACATTCAAATGAATCCAGAATAATGGCTCATCCATCGCATATGGATAAAGTTCGCGATAGAAGTCCAAATAATCTTGATCGGTTAACTCCGAAGGAGATTTTGTCCATGCTGGATTCGTATTGTTGATGATATTATCAACCTCTACAGTCTTATATTTTGGTTTACCTTCTTCGTCTTCTCCATCAGGTTCTGAAGTAGATTTTGTACCAAAACGAATAGGAATCGGAAGGAATTTCGCGTATTTCTCTAGAATCTCTTGAATCTTTGCTTTATTTAAGAACTCCTTGGAATCCTCATTAATATGAAGGACAACGTCTGTACCACGAGTTGTTCTGGTACCCGCAGAGATTTCATAACTAGTACTTCCGTCGCAAGTCCAATGTGCTGCTTTTGCACCTTCTTGGAATGATAAAGAATCAATCTCAACACGATCGGCAACCATAAATGCGGAGTAAAAACCTAAACCAAAGCGACCGATAATCTCATTGGCATCATTTGCTTCTTTGAATTTCTCCATAAACTCTGTCGCTCCAGAGAAAGCAATCTGATTGATATATTTCTTAATCTCATCCGCCGTCATACCAATCCCTGAATCCGAGATAGTAATCGTCTTTGCCGCTTCATCAAACTTAACGTCTACAGTTAAGTCGCCAACCTCGCCTGCGAATTGTCCTAATGAACCTAAACGCTTAATTTTTTGAGACGCATCAACGGCATTGGAAACTAACTCGCGTAAAAAGATCTCATTATCTGAGTATAAAAATTTCTTTATAACCGGAAAGATATTCTCGGTGTGAATGGAAATTGTACCTTTTTCTTCTTGCATATGCTATATATGATTTTTCGTTTTTTAATATTCTTTCTATGTCTACATCAATAGGTATTCCATTGTATTTTTTAAGTCATTTTGACAGCTAAAACTGCAATTATTACATAAAACACTATTTTTGCGTCAAAATAGACTGAAACGAAATGGCTTTTGCGAAACCTGACTTCCTAAAATCCCCGATCGAACGCTATCGACAAGAGATTGAAAAACGTATGCACGGAAAGGCTCAGGTGTTTCGTGAAAAGAGTGCACAGAAGAAATTACCATTTGTCTATACCCTCGCGTTCCCCGACGCGGAAAACAAACTGATCAGCGCTTTCTCTTATGGCGTATCCTTTGCAACACATCCAGAGCGCATTCGAGAAGTCGAGCTATGCTTGCAAGTCGAATCTCAGGAAAGCAATTGGATTCATATTGTAGGCTATCTAGCCAATCAGTTACGTACAGATTGTCCATTTAAAACCGACGAAATCATTAAAATTGGACAGCCAATCAGTCCAGATTCCAAGATGGATGCATTTATTGTTGGCGAAATAGACTTCTTAAACGACAGCAGTCCGATATTTGATAGCAAAAAATCTAAGGGAATTCAATTAATACAACTGATTCCAATCTATCAATCAGAAATCCTTAGCATCCATAAAATGGGTGTTGAAGCATTCCTAAGGGCGATTAAGGACAGCAAATCTATTGTTGACCGCAAATCGATTTAACTTTATTTTAATACGGCTGTAGCGTATCGAATAATGCTTGCGTTTATCTGTTTGAACGTTCAAAAAAATGAAAGACAGGAGCATAATTTGAAAAACATGAAAAAGAAGCATTTTTTAATCGTGATCGTACTCGCCATCTTTACTTTAAGCAGTTGCTTAAAAGATGATGCGCAACCAACGCCACAAGCATTAGTAACCTTATTGAATGCATACCCTGACGAAACAGGTATCTATTATCGCATGGATGGGAATAGCATTTCTCAATACAATGGCGACTTCAAAGGATTGACTTATTTTAGAGCATACCCAGGAAATAGAAAATTGGAAGTCCTTGGGAAAATGGATAATAAGGCGGTGATCGACACAACGATGTCCTACGCAGATTCTACGGTATATACAGGATATGTATATGGTACTGCAGGAAAACCAAAGTTTATCAGAACAACAGATTTACCAATCAATAATGATGCTGAGAAAGCAGCAGTACGTTTTATCCAACTTGGAAACGGAATAGGCAAAGTAACTCTGAAAATTGGGGACCAAGAGGTCGCTGCATTTAAAGACCGCGTACAAGAAACCAAAAATACCGTTACAGAAACACAGATATTCCGCCCAGTAACCTCTGGTACTTTTACCATCAGCGTTCTCGATGAAGAAGGAGCAGTACTTGTTACACGCGAAAACATCCTGTTGAAGAATGGATATTATTACACTTTTGCCCTTATGGGAACTAAAGGTGACACAGGAAAACCATTATATATCGGTTATTTCTAATCAATTAGGCAGCTTTACAATACATCCATAATTAGGAAGGCCCATATTTTATGGGCTTTTCTTATTTTTACCCTATTGTAAGCAAATAAACATGAGCCTAACTAAACCTACCGTCGACGAATCTTTCCGCGTGTTACACAAAAAAGCACACGAATTTATAAGTGACCAACATGAGGTACTCACCGAGGAATACCAATTCGGTGACTTTGAACATTATTCCGTAGATCCCGATACCAACATCCTTCGTTTCTTTAAAAATGAAAACTTAGTGCTCGCAGTTAGTTATCAGATTGTGGGACATATCGATGATAGCACAAAGGAATGGCACTGGTATTGGTCATCTGATCAAATTGATGAACAAGCACTTGAGGAATTGGAAGTCATCAAAAACTACGGAGATGTATTTAATTTCGGCCTGCTAACTCAAGCACAATGGCCAGCTGTAGAGGCAGATGCCTGGGCGGTAACAGCAATCGCGGCCTATCTACGTGGCGGCAAAGGCATATTCAAGATTCAATCGGATCAATCGCCATGCTTTATTTATTTCAAGGAAATACTCAACTCTTAGCAAGCCGGCGATGCGGAGGCTTTTAATCGTGCCTGAAATTCACTATTTTCGCAAGATATTTTTTATACGGAAAACAACTTAAATGCAGTTAACGAAGTTAGAAATTAAAGGATTTAAGAGTTTTGGCGATAAGGTAGTTATCAACTTCAATGAAGGGGTAACAGCTATTGTAGGACCAAACGGATGTGGTAAATCTAATGTTGTTGATGCAATACGCTGGGTATTGGGTGAACAGAGCACGCGAACGTTACGTTCCGAGAAAATGGAAAACATTATCTTCAATGGCACCAAGAATCGTAAAGCTGCAAATCTCGCCGAAGTATCATTAACCTTCGATAATACAAAGAACATTTTACCAACGGAATTTACAACGGTAACTGTAACGCGTAAACTATTCCGTACTGGCGAAAGTGAATATCGCTTGAATGATGTAAAATGCCGACTCAAGGACATTACAGATTTATTCTTAGATACAGGTGTTGGTGCTGACACCTACTCCATCATCGAATTAAAGATGATTGACGAAATCATCGCTAATAAGGACAATTCGCGCCGCAATTTATTTGAAGAAGCATCGGGTATATCTAAATATAAGGTACGTAAGAAACAAACCTTAGCCAAGCTTAAAGACACAGAAGCCGATCTATCCCGTGTAGATGACTTGATGTTTGAAATCAATAAGAACTTAAAATCCTTAGAAAATCAAGCCAAGAAAGCGGACAAGTATTTTGTTATGAAAGAGGAATACCGCGAAGCCAGCATTGGTTTAGCGTATTATCGCTTGGAGAATTTCCAGACGGACCTCGAACGTATTCAAGAACAAGAAGACCAACAAAAAGAACAGCTTCAGGGAACTGTTGAGCAAATAGCATCCAAAGAAACGCAACTTTCGACTCAGAAGAACGATATTCTTACGAAGGAGAAAAACCTATCTGCACAACAGAAGATAACCCATGAGTACATCAATAAGATTCGTGCCTTTGAATCCGATGAGAAGCTCAAGAATGCCAAAATGGTGCACTTGCAAGAGAAAGAAACTCGCTTGAACAATGATATTGCAATCGATAAGCAACAGCTTACGCAGATTGAATACAGTGTTAAGCGCTTGAACGAGGAGCTATTTGAGGAGCAGAATAAACTCGAAGAAATTAAACAAGACCTTGACAACAACAAACAAGAGGTTGAGGAACTGCGCGGACAACAGCAATCTGCAAAAGGAAAGTTAGATACTTTTACAAAAGAGAATGCCGAGACGCAAAATAACATCTACCGTTTAGAAAAGGATATCGCGGTCTTAGGTATTCAAAAAGATGCTTTAGAGCAAGAATCTCATCGTACATCGAATGATGCCATTGCAAAAGAAACCGAGTTGAACCAATTCACCCTCGTGGTAACTGAATTGGAAGAACGCGTAAATATTCAACAAGAGCAATTCGACCAAGCATTACATACGGAAGAGCAATTACAATTGCAGATCCAAGAAACCGAGGACAATATCCGTCAAAACACCAGCGAACTCAATCAAGAGTCTCGTGTAGTCGATGCTAAGCAAAACGAATACAACCTGACAAAATCATTAGTTGATAACTTAGAAGGTTTCCCGGAATCTATTCGTTTCCTAAGAAAGAATGCCGGCTGGAAAAAACAATACCCTTTATTTTCCGATATCCTATTCTGTAAAGAGGACTATCGTGTGGCGATTGAGAACTTCTTGGAGCCAATCATGAACCATTACGTTGTTGACCTTAAAGATGACGCCGTTAAGGCAATCAACCTTTTAAGCGATTCATCCCGCGGAAGAGCCAATTTCTTTATTCTAGAAGCCGTAAAACAACTACCCTCGCTAGCCTCTAACGAACAAAACGACTCCCGTCTCATACCGGCGATGGATGTAATTTCAGTCGATGATAAGTTTAAAACGCTATGCGCAATTCTTTTAGATGGCGTTTATCTCCTGAAATCTGAAGATGATATCAGCTTAGAATCCGATTTACCGAAAGATAACGTAACCATCTTACACAAGGATGGTAAATTCTCGAAGACCAAATTAGGTCTTTCCGGAGGTTCTGTGGGACTATTCGAAGGAAAGCGTATTGGTCGTGCAAAGAACCTAGAAATCCTCGCAAAAGAGATTAAAACACTAAATCTACGGATTACTGAGCTACAAGAGAGCTTACGCATCGAAAATGAAAAACTAATTCGATTAAAAGGTGGTTCACAGCGTATGTTTATCGAAGAGCAACGCGTGCAATTGAACCGATTAACGAATGAATTGGTTTCTGTGAAAACGAAACAAGAACAATATCAGACTTTCATCAATAACAGCCAGAACCGAAAGCTCGATATCGAAACGAAGATCGCTTCCATTCTCGTAGAACTAGACAAAGCCGAGCCTGAATTGCAAGACTTGAAAATCAAAGCGGCAACCAACCAACAGGAATTGGTTTATCTACAGCAACAATTTCAAGATATCTCTGAAATCTTGACGGAACGATCTGCAATTTATAATAATACGAATATTAAGTTCCATCAACAACAAAGTAAGGTCTCTACCCTACTGAAAGATTTGGAATACCGCGAACATCAGAAAGATAGTCTACTGGAACGTATTGAAAAAAATACGACAGAATTCGATCAGGTGAAAATAGAAATTAAAGAATCTGTTAATACCGAAGATAAAGACGAAATCGATTTGGCGGCTATGTACGAGCAAAAAGTACTGCTCGAACAAGGACTCCAGGAAATCGAAGAAGAGTTCTACGCTAGCCGTAAGATCATCAACGATTTAGAAGAAAACATTACGCAACTTCGCCGCAATAAGGACATCGCTGATACCATCATCAATGAGTATAAAGACAAAAAGACATCCTTACAGATTGATCTGAATGCATTGAAAGAGCGTCTTTCTGTAGAATTCAACATAGAACTTCAAGAACTATTAGAACAAGAAATTCCAGAAGATAGACTACCTTTCGAGGAACTGACAACGAAGTGTAATAAGTTGAAAAAACAACTCGACGACTACGGTAGCATCAACCCAATGGCTAAAGAAGCCTACGACGAGATGTATGACAGACATGGATTTATCGATAAAGAGAAAACCGACTTGATGGATGCCAAAGCATCTCTACTAAGCACGATTTCCGAAATCGATCAATCGGCAAACGATAAGTTTATGTACGCGTTCACCACAGTACGTGAGAATTTTGTTAAGGTATTCCGTTCCCTATTTAATGAGGAAGACTCCTGCGATATTGTACTCAGCGATCCAAACAATCCATTGGAATCTGATATTGATATTATCGCTAGGCCGAAAGGAAAACGTCCTTTGTCTATAAATCAGCTTTCCGGAGGTGAGAAAACATTGACCTCAACTGCATTGCTATTCTCACTATACTTATTGAAACCTGCACCATTCTGTATCTTCGATGAGGTAGACGCTCCATTGGATGACACAAACATCGACAAGTTCAATAATATCATCCGCGAGTTCTCTAATCAATCCCAATTTATTGTTGTTTCCCATAATAAACGTACCATCGCTAGCACCGATATCATCTATGGTGTAACCATGGTGGAACAAGGGGTCTCTAGAGTGGTAGCTGTAGATTTGAGAGATGTAGCGTAGAGGAGATGTTAGTAGTTAGTATTTAGATATTAGATTTTAGACATTAGATATGAGATTTTAGATATTAGACGTATGACGTCAAATTTTATTGTCATTAAACAGAAAAGAGCCTAAATAGGCTCTTTTTTAGTGTAAATATTTTTCGTTTATCGGACAGAAGTTATGTATTTGTCTAAAATCTGATGTCAGATATCGAACATTTCCCATCTAACGTCTAAAATCTAATGTCTAATATCTCTCATATATTGTCTAATGTCTAATGTCTAATATCTCCCATCTAACATCTCCCATCTAATATCTCCCATCTAATGTCTAAAATCTAATGTCTAATATCTAAATACTAACTACCAACTACTAGCCCCTAGCTTCTCCGCTTCCGATTCAGCCAGCTTGTTGAATTCATGTAATAGTAAGCATTGAGGCCGATTAATATCAGCAGGCATATCGCACCGATAATTTTATGGATCACTTCCTTGCCGAGGAAGAAATAAATCGAGCACATTAGGGCGAAGACTGAGATTAACAACAGTTGTATCTTATTGTAACTCATGATGGACAATTGGTTTGTTTTGTAACCTTAAATATAAGCAATTATGGAAATATATCAAAAAAAAGAGGCGGTTTTTTCAACCGCCTCTACTGCAAATAAAGCCTATTTTACTTACAATTTCTTTATTCTGATATTTCTGAAGAATACCTCTGTACCATGGCCTAAGAAGCCAATATGTCCAGATTTATTTTGTACACCAGGGTGGTTCTTTTTATCAGCAGGACCATTTTTAGTCGCTTCTTTTAAGTCGCCATCCACGATTACTTGACCATTTACGGTTACTTTAATCTTGTTTCCTTGAACACGAATCTCTTCCGTATTCCATTCGCCAAGTGGTTTTAAAGAACCACGCTTTGCAGCGATAATTCCATATACCGAACCATGGTATTGATATTCCTTCAAATCTTTATAAACGTCAGCATTATCATCTAACACTTGGACTTCCATACCAGCATAAGCCGCATCCCCATCAATAGGCGTGCGAATTCCGATACCATTATTTGCACCAGGTGTTAATTTGAATTCAAAGCGATAAACGAAATCTCCATACTCCTCTTTGGTATAGATATTCTTACCGAATTTCGCATCTGGGTTTGAGCGAATATAGCCTTCTTTGGTAATCTCGTAAGCTGCAGAGCTTGTCCATTTGTCCGTGTTTGTACCATCGAATAACATGTCAAATCCCTCTTTCTTCTCAGTATCGCTCAATTTAAATACTTCAAGACGTGGAATCTCTTTCACGTAGATATCGCGATACCAAACACGTGAACCATGTGCTTGCAATTCCAATTGTTCTGTTGGGAAGATTGATTGATTACGATCCCAGTAGTTTTCTAACGTTACGTTGTCAACTACTAATTCTCCATTTAACCAAACAGAAACCTTCTCACCAACCATTTTGATTTTGAATGTATTCCATTCGCCTAAAGCGTTATCAGCTACTTTCGATGGATCTTTAGCATTCTTGCTGTTGTTGTATAAACCGCCAGAACCTACTTGTGCACCGACATTCGTACGAGAGATATCCCAAATTTGAACTTGTGGTGTACCTCTTAAGTAAACTCCTGCATCAGGCTCTTTACCTTGAGGATCCAATTTCCAGTCAACCAACATCTCGAAATCGCCATATTTCTTAACCGTAGCAATATTATCGCCATGACCAGAGAAAACTAAATCGCCATCAATTGCTTGCCAGCTTTCGCGCATTTTTTGATCCGCTGCTACTTGTTTTTTCTCTAATTCCGCTTTTGACATCGCAGCACGCTTAATAGGATTCTCTACTAAGCCTTTCCAGCCAGTTAAGTCTTTACCGTTGAAGATAGAAACATACCCTTGTTCAGCAGGCATCTCCGATAAGTGACGAACAACCGCCTCTCTTAGATAGGAGCTTTCGCTTCCTGATAAGTTATCAGCAGCTTGATTTAAAATTGCACGTACATCAGCACCTACAAATTCTTTATTATCCATCGCGATATTCATCGCCACGTTGGAAGCCGTACCTTTCAGATCTGCATCATTCATGTATCCTTTCGCAAACATCATTGCTTGGTAAGTACCTGTACTTTGTAGACTACCTAAAGCTGCTTGCTTTTGCTTTGCATTCTGCGCTAAGGCGAAAGCATCACGTAGAGTCAAAGTCTTTTGTTCTGCAGATTGCGAACTTGCGTTAACTTGTTTGATTAATCCAGTAAAGATGGTATTGAATAAATTCGCATCTTTTTCCGTTCTCGCTAATTTGATTAAGCTTGGTAAAGCCTCTTCATTGTTCCATTTAGACAAAGCATCAATCGCAGCACCTTTTAATCCTGGATTTGAAACATAATTCTCAACCGCTTTTAAGGCATCAGCACCACCTACTCCCGCAAAAATCGGGAAGTACTTCGCAGCTGAAGGCGCTGAAGAACGAGATATATTCGCCGCTAAGCGCTGTACCTTCGCATCTTTATCAGCACTCGCTTGCAATGCTAGAATTCCCGCTTGCTGTGCACTTGCTAGGTCTGCTCCTTCGGCATCATTCACTAATGTAATCACGTTTTCAAAATCAGCACTGTTTACCACATTTGGCAATGCTTTGAAGGCTGCAGCACGAACTGCTTTATCCGATGATTTTGTCAATGGCAATACCACTGCCGCAGAACTCGGATTCATACGCTGTGCCAATACATCTAATAAGGCCAATTGTGTTTTTGTATTCGCATTCGGCAAAGCAGCGTTTACCAAATCAATTGTCCCTGCATCTTTTGATGATAACAACATTGATGTAATGGTCTTTAACTCGCTGTCCGAAGCACTTGGAAGATGCTTCAATAAGAAAGGTACATTTGTTCCTTTGGTCAATACCGATAAAGCATTGTATGCCGCAACTTTCGCTTCAGCATCCTTCAATTTAGGGAATCCCTTTTCAATTACAGAAACAGCGCCTGTCGCATCATTTGTTGCTAAAAAGTTCAATACACTTTCTTGTGCATCGCCGTCCAATTTACGGATAGAGCTCGCTAATTGTACATAGTCTGCTGCGGAAGCATTGTCTGCTAACAAGCCTAAGGCCACATTACGTAAAACCTTATTATCCGATGCAGCTAGTTTAACCAACTGTTTCTTTTGGCTTTGCGGATTGATTGCAGTTAACACTTCTAAAGCACCTACTTGAACTGCCGACGCTTTTGCTTTTCCAGCGTTATTGAATAAGGTAGTCGCAAATTTACTTGCCGCAGCCTCATCCTTCTTTGCTAATTGCTTTGCGTAGTTGATCGCTAAACTAGAAGCATTTGTTTTATCGTAGCGATAGTTTAATGCTTGCGCTTTATCTAAAAATACCGAAGAAGATTGCGTACCACCGATTTTACTCAACGCTGTCAAACCATTCCATTGGAAATTCTCCGAAGGGTATTTAGAAATTAACTCAATAATTTTTGCTTCCGATTCGCTAGCTTTTAAATCACCTAAAGCAGCAATAATTGCGGTTGCAGTTTTCTCCGTAGCAGCTGAGCTCAATGCGCTATTTAAAGCGGCTGCAGCTTCTGGTGTACGAATCGCATTCAACACACGAGCAGCTTTCTCTGCTAAATACTCGTCTGCTAAGTAAGGCGCAACTTTCGCAATCGCATCATTCTTAGCACAGAATTTCAACAATTCGAAAATATAACCCTTATTATTAGCGTCTTTTAAATTATCTAATGCAGATAATAAACCTTGAACATAAGTTGCTCGTTGGCTTTCGAAGCCCGGTTGCATCACATAGAAGGCATATGAATTTGTAGCATACTCAATTGGCGCATTATTGCCCCCTTGAGGTTGCAATCCTAATAATAGCTTAGAAACATCATCAGAAGTGAATCCTTCAAGCTCTTTCATTGCAGAAAGAAACTTAGACTGCTCAGCAGCAGGCTGTTGAGCGAGCACATCAGCAATCTTAGTCGCTGAGGTTCTATTCGCCGGTTGTTGCGCGTAGGCAGCAACTTGTATAAATAGTAAAGCGGTTATCGTATTAAATACTTTTTTCATGATTTTTCTAGGGAATTAAAATGTCCAAGGACCTCTCATTGGTTGATTGATTAATCTGTTTGCTGCATCATCATTCACAAACTCTTGCTTCGCAGAATCGAATTTCAAGTTTCTGTTTAAACGTAATGCTGCTAAACCTAGGTTCACTAGCGTACATGAGTAATAACCGTTTTGCTCATTCAAGGCAAATTTTTGACGCGTACGAACCGCTTCCACGAAATCTGTAACTTGTGGTGCTGGGTCCGGATATTGCGCTAACTTACGCTCCAAATCTGGAATATCGGATACAAATCCACGGTATAGTTTACCTTGTGGACCTTCCACATAAGCTTTACCTTCTTCTGTTCCGGCACCATCTAATATAATCTGACAGCCATCAGCATAGGTATAAGTAATCTTACGCCAAGTACCTACAGCATCTGAGTGTTGTTGTGGAGCGTCCACCTCAACCGATACTGGACTCTCATTGTCTTTTCCTAAGAAATATTGAACAGGATCTAAATAGTGTTGTCCCATATCACCAAGACCACCACCATCGTAATCCCAATAACCTCTAAAGGTTAAGTGTGTACGATGTGCGCTATATGGTTTATACGGCGCAGGGCCTAACCACATTTCATAATCTAATTCTTTTGGCACTTCTTGAACTGGTAAGTTTTCTTTTCCTACCCAGTAGAATTTCCAGTCAAATCCTGTATGTTTCGAGATAGTAACTTTTAACGGCCATCCTAACATCCCAGTATCCACCAATTTCTTGATCTTTTTCACTGGAACATTCATTCCATAGAAATTCGAATCGAAACGGAACCATGTATTCAAACGGAAAATATTGCCATGCTGTGCAACAGCTTCTTTCACTTTCTTACCTTCACCAATAGTTCTTGTCATTGGCTTTTCACACCAGATATCCTTACCCGAGCGTGCAGCCTCAACAGCCATTAAACCATGCCAGTGCGGAGGTGTAGCAATATGTACAATATCTACTTCTGGATTATTGATTAAATCTCTGAAATCATGGTGCTCTTTAACTCCGCCTCCAAGCGCTTTCTGCGCTAATGCCAAATGACGTGAATCCACATCACAAATAGCGACAGTCTTAGTTCCAGCGTAAGCAAAGTGGCCACGGCCCATAGATCCTACACCAATAACACCCTTGGTTAAATGGTCACTTGGGGCCAAATATCCTTTTCCAAGTACGAATCTTGGTACAATGGTAAAGGCTGCTGCCCCGATCAACGATTTCTTAATAAAATCGCGTCTTGAAGAATTATTGTTTTCTTTCATAATGTTTATGGTTCCATAGTTAGAACACTATACGCCTAATATTGTCTCTTTAACTTGGTCGATTTTGTATTTAGGTTAATAGTTATCCAATCATAAAAACTTTATAAATAGATTAAGTTACAAGATTATAAAAAGTTTTCATTTTTGACTTATTCAAAATTGCCAAAACAATATTATTTTAAGTCAATATGAATCGATGAATATAAAATTTATTAAAACAATCGGTTGCGTAAATAAAATATTACGAATAAATCCGCCGTTTTGTTAAACAAATGATATTCATCAAGTTCCGAGAATTTAACCCGAGATCTCATCTAAGGTATGTGTTTTTTGGCTCATTTTAGGCAAATTTTTACCTGCTCTAAAAAGAATTTCGGAAGCGATAAACCCGGCATTGTAAATCCGAAAAAATCAACATCTGCGATCGGCCTCAAACTCAGCTCATACCTTCAAAATACCCTTCATTCGGCTAAGCTAGGGCTAATCTAGGCTTAAGGTAGGGTTCAGCTTAAATCCATTGTCTAAGAGAATCGCAAATCAGAAAAAATCAAATCCATCTTTTTCAGAATTGCCTAGAGATATACGTTTGAAAATGCTTACATTTAGATAAAAATCAATCTCATGCAATTCGACACTGCAAGAATAAACCAACTTGAAAAGTTAAAGCAAACAACATTATGGGATTTTGTGATTATCGGTGGCGGCGCCACTGGACTCGGTACGGCTGTAGATGCGGCAAGCCGAGGTTTCAAGGTACTCTTAATTGAAAAGTACGATTTCGCTAAAGGAACCTCCAGTAAAAGTACCAAACTAGTACATGGTGGAGTTCGCTACCTAGCAAACGGCGATATTAAGCTAGTAATTGGGGCATTAAAAGAAAGAGGACTTCTCTTTAAAAATGCGCCACATGTTTCTTCCGCACAATCTTTTGTGATCCCCCTATACTCTACTTTCGATAAATTAAAATACCTTATTGGATTAAAGCTTTATGACTGGTTAGCCGGCAGTCTTCGCATTGGCAAGTCAGTCTTACTTTCGAAAGCGGAGGTTAAAGAAAAGCTACCACATATTAAGGAAGATGGATTAACGGGCGGGATTCTGTATTACGATGGACAATTCGATGATGCCCGTCTTGCAATCAATTTAGCGCAGACAGCTATTTCGCATGGCGCTACTGTGTTGAATTATATGGAAGCCATAGCAATCGACAAAGATCAACAGGGCAAGGTAAATGGATTAACAATTCGTGATACCGAAGATGGTAGCAGCTATACTGTTCATTCAAAGACGGTGATCAATGCTACTGGTATTTTTGTCGACGATATCCTCAAACTAGATACAGCAACACATAAGAACTTAGTGCGTCCTAGCCAAGGTTCACATATTGTTATTGATCAGAAATTTCTCGCTGGACGTGATGCGTTGATGATTCCAGAAACCTCCGATGGACGCGTATTATTTGGCGTTCCATGGCATAATAAGGTGCTCTTAGGAACTACTGATATTCCGATTCAGGAGCATCAAATAGAGCCTAGACCTTTGGAAGAAGAGATAGAGTTTATCTTAGCAACGGCCAAGGACTATTTAAACCCCTATCCTACGCGTGCCGATATTTTGAGTATCTACGCTGGCTTGCGACCTTTAGCGGCTCCAAAGGACAACGATAGTGGCAGTACGAAAGAGATTTCTCGTGATCACAAGCTGATCGTAAGTGAATCCAAATTGATCACCATCACTGGTGGTAAATGGACCACCTACAGGAAGATGGCTCAGGATACTGTCGACGCTGCAATTACTGCAGGCGGGCTTGCGCATATCGCATGTAAAACCACAAACTTACCGATACATGGATCTACACATCAGGTTCAAGCTGGACACTGGACCTTCTATGGAGTAGATTACCTTCAGATTCAATCCTTGATGCAAGAACATGAGGAATTAAAAACCCCTCTCGTAGAAGGCTATGAATATACCCAAGCGGAAGTCGTTTGGGCATGCCGTCATGAAATGATTCGTAAGGTCGAAGATTTTCTGGCACGCCGATGTCGCCTTTTACTTTTGGATGCGAGAGCCGCTGTGCAAGCCGCTCCTACAGTTGCCAGAATTATGGCTTCGGAGCTTCAGAAGTCGGCAGAATGGGAAAAAGAGGAAGTTGAATCATTTAATAAACTAGCAAATAATTACCTATTGTAAGATAACCACTTATAAATTTATTTTGAATGAAAGAATATATTATTGCACTAGACCAAGGTACGACGAGCTCTCGCGCAATTCTCTTTAATAAAAAGGGAGAAATCGTCAATATTTCACAGAAAGAATTTCAACAGATATACCCTAAATCGGGTTGGGTGGAGCATGATCCACAGGAGATTTGGTCGAGTCAATTAGCGGTATTAACCGAAGTGTTGGCTAAATCAAAAACGAAGCTCGATACAATCAAAGGTATCGGCATTACCAACCAACGGGAAACAACCGTCGTTTGGAATCGTCGTACAGGCGAGCCAATTTACAATGCTATTGTTTGGCAAGATCGCCGGACGGCTGACTATTGTGCGCAGCTGGTTAAAGATGGGCATCTAGAATCTGTACAGCAAAAAACCGGATTATTGATTGATTCCTATTTTTCAGCGACGAAAATTAAATGGATCTTAGATCATGTGAAGGGTGCCCGAAAGCTTGCAGAACGTGGTGAATTAGCCTTCGGAACCATTGACACCTGGTTAATATGGAACTTAACGGATGGTAAAACGCATGTAACGGATGTTTCTAATGCCTCCCGCACCATGTTATACAACATCAATACTTTAAGTTGGGACGAGGAATTGCTTGCACTTTTTGATATCCCTGCTTCTGTACTCCCTGAAGTCAAAAGCTCCTCAGAAATATATGGTGAGACTTCCGGCGACTTAGGGAGCCGACAGATACCAATTGCAGGTATTGCTGGCGATCAACAAGCGGCTTTGTTTGGACAAATGTGTCTGAAGAAAGGTATGGCAAAAAACACCTACGGCACAGGCTGCTTCTTATTGATGAACGTAGGGAATAAACCCGTTTATTCGAAAAATAAGTTGGTGACAACGATTGGTTGGAAAATCGGCAAAGAGGTTGTTTATGCTTTAGAGGGATCGGTATTTATTGGTGGTGCTGTAGTGCAGTGGCTTCGTGATGAGCTAAAAATCATCAAGAAATCGAGCGATATTGAGGCTTTGGCAACGAGTGTAGATAGCACCGATGGCGTTTATTTAGTTCCTGCATTCGCTGGACTTGGCGCGCCACATTGGGATGCGAATGCCCGCGGAACCATATTTGGTATCTCTAGAGGAACTTCAGATGCACATATCGCACGTGCTGCCTTAGAGAGCATTGCCTATCAAACTTATGACATTTTGAAAGCGATGGAGTCGGATTCTTCGACGAAGATCAAAGAGCTTCGCGTTGATGGAGGCGCGACACAAAACAACTTCTTGATGCAATTTCAAGCGGATATTCTTAAAACTTCTGTTGTGCGCCCAAAAGTTACAGAAACAACAGCCATGGGTGCTGCCTTCTTAGCAGGCTTAGCGGTAGGTTTTTGGAAAGATGTGGCGGAGATTGAAGGCCTTTGGAAAGAGGACAAATTAATTAGTCCTTCAAAAACAGCCAAGCTAGCGAATAACTTGAAGGAGTGGAATCGTGCCGTGAAGGCCGTCCGCTATTGGTCAGAGAATCCAGAATAAAAATAAATCATAGCTAAACCTATTTTATGAGTCCATTTGTAGCAGAATACTTAGGAACGGCCGTCATGATCCTTCTTGGAGGAGCTGTGGTTGCCAATGTGGTGCTGAAAGGCACCAAAGGAAATAATGGTGGTTGGATTGTCATTACGACGGCTTGGGCACTTGCTGTCTTTGTTGGCGTTACGATTGCCGGTCCCTATAGTGGGGCGCACTTAAACTGTGCGGTCAGTATTGCGAATCTTGCTTTAGGCAAGCTCGATTTAATCACAACTTTAACCTATATCGCCGCCCAATTTCTAGGAGCGATGACTGGCGCTTTTGTTGTCTGGTTGATGTATAAGGATCATTTTGATGCAACCGATGATGCCGGAGCTAAGCAGGCGGTATTTTGTACAGCTCCTGCCATTCGTAACCTCCCTATCAACTTAGTTTCCGAGATTGTGGGCACCTTCGTGTTAATATTTACGATTCTTCATTTTACAGATGCAAAAATGTCAGATGATTCCGTTATCGGATTAGGAACCATAGGTGCTATACCGGTTGCCTTTTTAGTTTGGGTGATTGGTCTATCCTTAGGTGGAACAACAGGTTACGCCATCAATCCAGCGAGAGATTTAGGTCCTCGTATTATCCATGCGATTCTTCCGATAAAGAATAAAGCTGGTTTTGACGCAGGCTATGCCTGGGTTCCGGTTTTAGGCCCAATTATTGGAGCCTTATTAGCCGTAGCATTATATAGCTGCGTATACTAAAACGAAATGAAAAAAGGATTTTTTAAACTTTTGAATAAGATCAATAAAGCGGTGTTGCCGAGTTATACCAAGCTAGACCCCGCTAAACTAAGTAAGCTACAACAGGCCGTTGTAGCTTACCGATATTATGTTTTAACGCAGTCGCTCGATTAAGCGACTGTGTTTTCTGCATCATCTTCATTACCGATGACCTTCACGACGTTTTGAGGAAATACCACATTCTTGCCATCTAAAACAATCTTCACAGCTTCCGCAATATCATTTTTAGTCGCCCAAAATTCTTCGCGTTTCGCCCAAGCACGAACAATCAACTGAATTCCAGATTCTTTTAAATCGCCTACGATCACTTCTGCCTTCGGCTTATCTAAAATACGAGACTCATTATTCAAAACCGTTAGCACTGCTTCTCTAGCTACTTTGATATTGGTATCGTAAGATACAACAAGGGTAAATTGCATTCTTCGAGAAGCAATTTTTGTAAAGTTCTTAATCACCGAGTTCGCTAATGGACCATTAGGCGTGAAAACACGAATACCATCATCGTCAATCAAAGAGGTATACAATAGGTCAATACGCTCGACCGAACCGCTTGCACCTGCCCCACTGGAGATATAATCCCCCACATCAAACGGACGGAATAATAGGATTAAGACGCCTCCGGCAAAGTTGGAAAGACTTCCTTGCAATGCCATACCAACTGCTAAACCAAAGGCCGATAAAGCTGCGATAAACGAGGTTGTTTGAATACCCATCGTACTGGCTACCGTTAGTAACAATAATCCGTAGAGGGTAAATTTGATAATACTTTTCAGAAATGAACGAATAGATCGATCGACATTTCGCTTTTCAAACCTACTATCAATAAATTTGAGTACAAACTTGATAACATAGCGGCCGACAAACAGAATAAAAAACCCAACCGCAATATTAGGAAGAGCAATTACTACCGAGTCTACTAGCTTTTCTAAACTTCTTTCAACAGAAAACCAATTCATATGTGAGTGTAATTTTTTTTCAAAAGTAAGAAAATACTGCTTTCGACACATCTAAATGGCATTTTTTTAAATATCTTTAACGTATGAGCTTTCAATACTTCGATAACAACGCGACGACAAGGATGGATGAGCAGGTACTGCAAGCGATGCTACCCTACCTACAGGAATCCTACGGGAATGCCTCCAGCGTGCAGCACAAGCTTGGTAGAACCGCAAATTCGGCTATTGAGCAAGCACGCGCGGAACTGGCGAACCTGCTGAACGCTACACCGAAAGAAATCTACTTCAGCTCGGGCGCAACAGAAAGTATTAATACAGTTCTAAAGGGGATTGTACATACCTACGCATCGAAAGGAAAACATATCATCACTTGTAAGACCGAGCACAAAGCCGTGCTAACAGTTTGCGAAGCTTTGGCCAAACAAGGGGTAGAAATTAGCTACCTGGATGTTGATACAGATGGGCAAATAAGTCTGGAAGAGTTAGAGAACTCTATTCGAAAGGACAGCATATTGGTTTGCCTAATGTCTGCAAATAATGAAACTGGTGTATTGCATCCCATTGCAGAAATCGCCCGTATTTGCCAGGAGCACGATCTATTATATTTTTGCGATGCCACACAACATATTGGTAAATTACCCATTGATTTAGAAAGAATTCCAATCGATATATTAAGTTTTAGTGCACATAAATTTCATGGTCCTAAAGGTATCGGCGGGCTTTATGTTCGTCGTAAAAGCAAGCCTACTCAGATTCCAAGCTTGATTGCAGGCGGCAATCAAGAGCATGGTTTCCGAGGCGGAACGTATGCAGTTCCTCAGATTGTAGGTATGGGGGCCGCGGTTAGGCAGTTCGACTGGGAAAAGAATATTGAGAGCGTTCGGGATTATTTTGAAGCCCAACTTTTAGAAGCTATTCCCGAAAGCAGTATACACGCTGCACAATCCAGCCGCATTCCAAATACAAGCAATGTCCTCATTAAACATGTTCGCTCGACTGTTTTAATGACCAAACTACCAGAAATGGCCTTTTCGTCCGGATCAGCCTGTGTGTCGGGCTCGCGCGATCCATCGCATGTGCTCAAAGCTATGGGATTAACCGATGAGGACGCCTACTGCAGCAGTCGTTTTAGCTTCAGCAAATACACCCGTAAGGAAGATATCGACTTGGTAATTCCACAAATAAAACGTGCTGTAGAGCAGATTCGAGCAGAATCTCCAATTTGGCAAATGTATAAAGAAGGTCTAATTTGACAGAACTCAGATGATTTAGCAAATATTTGGAATTTGTTTTGATTATCTTTGTGAAATAATTGGAAGGAGAACAATATGGTTACCATTACAGATAAAGCAAAAGAACGTATTAGCAATATCATGCAACAAGAGAACTACGATAGCAATTACTTCGTTCGTGTTGCAGTAGAAAGTGGAGGATGCTCTGGTCTCTCGTATAAATTGAATTTCGACAACGAAGAGAAGAAAGGTGATCAGTTTTTCGAGGATAATGGCGTAAAGATCTGCTTAGATATCAAGTCTTACTTGTATTTAGCCGGTACAGAACTTGATTATTCAGACGGTTTAGACGGTAAAGGCTTTGAATTTCACAACCCTAATGCAACAAGAACATGTGCATGTGGGGAGAGTTTCTCAGTTTAACAATATTTCAAGCGGGTTAATGACCCGCTTTTTTTTCGTAAGCTAAAATCAATCGACTAACGAGACCATAGCGTGCCATCCCCTCGCGCTGATTATTATGTTTCAGATACTGATCATAAAATAGACCTGACAAATCCGTCAACCAACCCGTGTAATTTTCCCAATAACTTTGATCTGCTTTTAAATCGGTTTTTACGCTTGCAGAGAGCATGTCTTTGTATTTTTGAAACTGCACCTCATCTACCAGGTAAAGTGTCCTTAAAAGGTATTGTATGCTTTCGTAGTAGGCAGCATACCGAAACCATGGATCTTCATGATTGCGCAGCTTCACGTAGGCAATGAAATTACATTCATCTTCTAGACCAATCCCCATTTGATGTGCCAATTCATGACAAACTGTGAAGGGATAGGAAGTATTCGGCATGTCTTTATTGACATGGGATTCATTCGTAAAAGGATTTAGATAACCAGATGTACCAAAGTAAGATATCAATTTTGAACTTACAGGATACTTTACGTGAATTTGCGTTTTACTCAGCATTGGAAACAGGGAATCGACTCGCAATAGGGATTCGACTTCTTGATTAACGAGTTTTAGGTCTCGCTCATCAATATTCAAATTTTCCCTTATAGCATTTGCCTGCTGAATCTGCTCCTCCAGAATGCGAATATGATCTTCTAACAATACGGTGTCGACCTCTAGATTCAGCTGCTTACTGACCGGAACACGGTAATAATTCACTGCCCATGCCAAGTGAAAGAATAGATAAAGCGATAGTAAACTTCCTACAAGGATCAATAGTTTACGGAATGCATATGCGAATTGTTTTCTAAATAGCGCGATTAGCGCAGCTACGACAAGATAGACTAAGCCGAGCACAATGAGCAAATAGATGATATCGCCAATACTAAAGGGCAGATATCCAAACAAGACCTTTGGCAAATATTGATATATCGGGTAGAATGCGCGGCTATAAAGCTCTTCGACGCGTTCAGGATTAGAAACAAACCAATTCAAGCCTAGGATCAGGGCTATGCAGCTACCTATCCAACAATAAATCGACTTCAGTGGTTTGCGCTCCGACATCTGCTATTCAGCTTCGTTCTCAAAAAATAGTTTGTAGTAGTTCATTCCCTTATCTTCATCGTATCCTTTTTCAAGATACTCACGTTTTCCGTGGACATAGATATGGAAGTTCTTATCCAGCTTAATAACAGACTTATAACTCGAGGCCATCTTTTTAACGGCATTGCCAGCGATATCAAAGTTGGATTGGAATGGGCTATCAAATTCTTTCTCAAAAGCTGTTTTATAGTCTTTGAAGAGCGATGCGGCATCTGGATTAGCAATCACTTCGGTATTGAATTCTTCTTCGTTAAACTCCTCTTTGGTTTTGAAATAATTCATCGAGCGATTTAACAGATCAATCTTATCGGCTTTGTCCAATTCAAAAACTTCCTCCAATTTATCATTCACAAAGTTCTTATAGACCTTCATCAGATTTCCTGTCTGTTGGAAATTATCGTTACGAACGCGAAGCTTCAAGAAGTCATCTTTCCAATATACAGCCTCTGACCCGTTGGTTTGATCTAAGCATAACACTTTAAATCCTTCCTCAGACTCGGTATTGACGATAACTACGCCTTTATCAAGTTTATTAATGTTAATAGCCTGCTCCTCATAATTTACACCTAGGCCATCCGCCTGAGGATACACTTTAAGATAAGCTTCTTTATTCTCTGATTTAAAGATACCTATCGCGCGATGATCTTCCCCTTCTAATTGCACATTCTCCAGCGCTACAACATAGACTTCACCGGATTTAATCTTGGGGTGTTCGGATACCTCGAACAGGTATTTCGTTACGGATTTGGAGTATTCAATAAAGGATAACTGCCCTTCAAAGAAACGCTTAGAATAACTGTATACCTCATTAAATTCCAAATCATCATTGGGATGGTAAAAGCGATAGACTTCAGCTTGTTTACCGAAAGGTTTCATAAAGTATTGCATTAACAAACTTGTCAGCACTTCGTCTGAAGCGACATCGACTTCAACGTCTGATAAAGTGAAATACTCGTCTTGGCTTTTATTTCCAACATGATGGATAATAAGGTTTTCGAAGTTTGCGTCTTGGTGAAATAACATGTTTGTTTTATAAATCGTAAATATGAATAGCAGTGCGGTATGTGTTTACATGTGCATTAACGATATCTTTAATTTGCACAGAATAACCTCCGCCCATACTAACTTCTACTGGTGTATGATTTGCTTTACAGGCTTGAAAGACTAACTCATCTCTATTTTTGCAGCCTTCTTGTGTTAATTTGAACTTTCCGAGTTTGTCCGTAGCGAGTACATCAACACCAGCTTGGTAAAATACAAAATCTGGTTGTATTTGTTGGAATACGCGTTCGAGTTCTTGCGCTAATAAGTCTAGGTAGGCATCGTCTTCTATTCCTTCGGATAATCCAATATCGATATGGGACTTCTCCTTCTTAAAGGGGAAATTCTTTTCTCCATGAATAGAAAAAGTGATGATATCAGGATGATTTTCAAAAATATGTGCTGTTCCATTTCCTTGATGCACGTCGAGGTCAATGATTAAGATTTTCTTTGCGAGCTTCTGATGATACAAATAAGCAGCAGCAACTGCTTGATCGTTCAACAAACAAAAGCCCTCTCCGAAGTCCCTCCCTGCATGATGTGTTCCTCCAGCCGTATTGAAAGCGACCCCATATTGCATCGCTGCGTCACAGGCTTTAATTGTACCATCGATTAGATAACGTTCGCGATCTACTAAGGTTTGCGACATTGGAAATCCAATTCTTCGGATCATCATTGGGTCGAGCTGCAGGTCTAACAATGCGTCAACATAAGCTTTATCATGTGCCAAATAGATTAGTTCTCTATCAACTAATTGTGGTTCGAAAAAGTTATGAGTTTGTACAAGACCTTCATATAGCAATTGTTCAGGAATGAGCTCATACTTAATCATCGGAAATCGATGAGTCGAAGCTAATGGGTGTATGTATGCTTTATGATGCGCTATTTTTAACAATGCTGAAAAATTTGTCACGAATATAACCAATCAGCAAGCAATAAAAAACCCTTGTGGAAAAAGCGTTCTTTAGGTTTCGTCACTCCTGCTCGGCTAACAATTCCTATCATTTTATTCTGCCTGCTATTTCATATTTCCATTTTAATTCGATAAATTTAATTAGAATAGCGTGGCTTAATCCACAAAAGCCTGCTTAATAACCATTTGTAAACAAATTGAAAGGAAGGAGACAATATGTTTAACAAGAAGCCCTATGGATTGAATTCATCAAATTCGACAGGACACAGTCATCCCTTTATCAAGAGTATAAAGAAGGTTGCAATGAGCGATAAACCGAAGTTCCTATGGAAAGAAATTTTGGAGCATTTGCAACGACATAAATTCGAGTTCAGCAATAATTAATATTTAAAACGAAATCTATATTCAGCTGTTATTAGGTATATAGGACTATATATACAAATTTATGACGATAGATATTGATTCATTACTTGACGCTGAAATTATCAAAACAGAAGAAGATTCACGAACACAGACTCTGGATGTCACCCTGCTATTGGACGCTGAGGAACCGAGTCATGCGCAACAAAAGAAGCTTAGATTTGAGCATGTAACCTATTATTCGCGTTCGGAGATTCCGAAAGAAGGTTATCCTGTTATTCTAGAGATTAGCGAAGTCGTTCCAGAAATCGAGAAGAGTTTTGACAATGATCAGTCTAGAAAGCGATTTAAGATTGATACGACTTCGGGAATTGTCGTTCTGGAGTTCGAAGCTTGCTATCTTGTCGATTAATTGCTTAACTTCCGTCCGGAAAATTACACGTATTCATGCTGATTAATATTCACTCGCATTCCATTTCGACCAATGCTCCGGAAGATTTTGTGCTTCCAAATTGTATCGTATCGAAAGATTACCTCTATGAACAGGCCTGTTCCGCAGGTATACATCCTTGGTATATTGATTTAGATGAGGAGGCACAATGGGCAGCGCTCGAACAGTACGCTGGCAAGCCTCAGGTTCTTGCTATCGGAGAATGCGGTTTAGATAAGCTGACAAGCACGGAGTGGAATAAACAGATTCGGGTATTCGAAAAACAAATAACGCTCGCTAACGCGCTTAAAAAGCCGCTCATCATTCATTGTGTTCGCGCCTATCATGAGGTTTTCATTTCGCTTTTACGAAAAGAGGTTAAGGTTCCGGTTATATTTCATGGATTTGATCGAAACTGGCCCCTTGCTGAGCAACTGTTAAAGAATAAAAACTACTACCTTTCCTTAGGTACAGCGATCTTAAAAGGCAAATTGGATGATGTCATTCAGCATATCCCTTTGGATCGTTTTTTCTTAGAAACTGACGATAAACCAACGAAAATCTCAGATATTTATGCTTATTTTTGCCGAGTTCGAAAATTGTCTACAATACAGGTAGAGGATCAGATTTCGACTAATTTTAATAGCGTATTTAAATCAACTTAAAGATCAATGAAGGATTTATCTTGGCTTTCTCGCACCGAGGCGTTGGTGGGACGAGAAGCACTAGAAAAGTTAGCTAATTCACATGTGATGGTTTTGGGCTTAGGGGGCGTTGGTTCCTTTGCTGCGGAGTTTATCTGTCGTTCGGGAGTCGGTAAAATGACGATCATCGACGGCGATACGGTTGATCCAACCAATAGAAACAGACAATTACCAGCCTTGGCGACGAATCACGGTCAAGCGAAAGCCGAAATCATGCGCGAGCGCTTGCTAGCCATTAACCCCGAATTAGAATTAAATGTAGTACAGGATTTTGTGCTACCAGAGACTATTCCTGCTTTATTGGAATATGCTCCTGACTATTGTATTGAAGCAATTGATAGTATTACACCGAAGCTATTCTTTATCCGCTTGGCATTAGATGCTAAAATTCCATTCGTTAGCTCGATGGGCGCTGGAGGGAAATTAGACCCTACAAAGGTTCGTATTGCCGATATTGGCACAACCTATAATTGCAAATTAGCACAACATATCCGCAAGAAGTTAAAGAAACATGGTATTCGCAAAGGGGTTAAAGTCGTTTTCTCAACGGAATTACCAGACAAGGAATCCCTATTATACACGGATGGCAGTAATTTCAAGAAGTCTGCATACGGTACGATGTCGTATCTTCCGGCAGCTTTTGGAGGTGCCTTAGCTTCTGTAGCGATACAGGATTTAATGAAAATAGAAAAAGCATAAAAAAAAAGGAGCTCATGGAGCTCCTTTTTTTTATGTTGGACCGTTTAAGAAACAGGTTCTAGATACTGCGCATAGCAATATCCTTCTTCATTGTCTTTAGTTCTTACTAACCACCATTGATCATTAGCACGGCTAATTAGAGTGATAATCTCATCTTTAGCAGCCTTACCTACAATCGGTTGATCAGTACCTGGACCTTTACGAATGTTCAAGTTACTACTTTCTGTAATCACACGAACTTGCTGTCCTGTAACTGCAGTTGAAACATCGACATTCATAACGACATCGCCTGTTAAGAAATTTGGATCAATCTGGTTATAGACATCCCATAACTTGTTTTTCACATCAGCATTTGGCGCTGTACCACGAATTTGAAGTACACCATCTAATTCTGCTACTTGCAATCCGTCGATTCCTGAAGAATTTGCCGTATCAATCAGTACTTTATATTTGTCTTGTAAACTCATAATAATCTATTTAATCTTTATACCTGACATATCTACTTTCTTAGGATTTAAGGCATCCAATCCCATTTTCAACGCTTGTATACGCGCTTGTTCTAATTCTCCAGTCACAGTAATTACACCGTCTACAACTGTTGTTTTCACTGTTGGGAAATCTTTGGTGAATGTAGCAACCTTGCCTTGAAGATCCGCATCATTAGTATTCACTTGAATAGGCTCTAATGGAATCGAGTTAACGACTAGGTTATTAACCACAGACTTCACTCCTTTTGCGTCTGCTGCTTTCGCTGCTGACTCTAATTTCGCTTTCTCATCGTCAGAAGAAACGGTACCATTTAAGGTCACAACGCCGTCTTTAACTTCTACGATTACATTTGGATTAGACTGAACTGCAGTCTCTACTTTGGCTTTCAAATCGGCGTCTGAAATCTTCGATTTACAAGCGATAGTTCCCGTTAATAAAGTAACGGCAACCACTAATACAGATAAGATTTTTTTAAGATTCATAAATGACTTATTTACGTTAGTTAACACTACCTAAATCTAAACAAAAAACAAGTTGAAAATGTTTTAAAAAATAAAAGTATTTATGGTTTTATTTTAAGGGGATTTTATAGGAATTATTGTAACAACAGGTATTGAAAGGCAATAAAAAAGGATTCTAAATAGAATCCTTTTTTTGTATTATTTAATAGCTTTTATTTTGAATCGTTTACCGTTGAAATGTATCTCGTCATCAACTTCCTTTCCAAACAAGACTTCACCAATCGGCGACAGTCGAGAAACGACCATCAATATTTCATTTTCGATTTTCATAGGCCCTATCGATGTTGCTACTAAGTAGTTGAATTGATCCGTCATCACTAGGCTTCCCATGCCAACCAATTTGTTTTTACCCTCTGGAAGATTTAATAGAATATCAAGATCCTTATTGGCTTGGTTTAACTGATTCTGCAGACGAGAGAGCTCCTGTTGAGCCATCTCACGCGAAGTCTCGTACTTATCCCCCATACTACTCTTCGTGTCGTTAACAATCGCATCATTAGCCGCGTCTATAGCGACTTGAATTTCATTGACGCGATTCTTCGTTTTCTCAACACATAAGTCAATCAGCAGCTTTTTCTCTATCATATCTTGTAAAATTTAAACAAAAAACAAAGCGCCAAATGAATTTGGCGCTTCAATTAAAAACCTAATAACCAATTAATTATAATTAATTAAATTAGTTTAGTTTTTCAAAGCTTCTTTAACATTGTCAAGCTTTCTTTCTGCAGCTTTGGTTCCTTCTTCAACTTTATCAGCTGTTTTCTTAGCTGCATTGTCAATTGCTTCACCAGTTTTGTTTGCTGCGTCTTTCGTTGCATCAACAGCGTTGTTTACACCGTTTTCAACTTTTTGACCAGCTTCTTTTGCTGCAGCTTTAGTTTTTTCCCAAGCAGCGTTTGCTTCATCTAAAGTTTTTTGAGCTGCTTCTTGTGCTTTTTTGTCTCCGCTTTTAATAGCAGCATCTAAATCAGCTTGCGCTTGTTTAGCTTTTGCTTCTGCGTCTACTAAAGCTTGATCAGCTTCTGCATGAAGGTGACCAGCATGATCTTCTGCTGTCTCTAATGAATGATCTAATTTTTCACCCACTGTTGTATCGCCATCATTGTTTTTATCAACTGATGAAGTATTGTTACATGCTGAGAATGTGATCGCGCATGCAACGGCTGCTAATAATGCAATTTTTTTCATTTTTTAATTTGCGTTTTGGTTAACATTTTACAATTAGCTCAATATACAATATTTGTACCAAAAAATTTACTTTGTATATACTGTACCTTTTGCTGCTTCTAATGTATTTTTTAATAGACCAATAATCGTCATCAGCCCTACGCCTCCAGGTACAGGTGTAATCCATGACGCTTTCGGCGCTACAGCTTCAAAATCTACGTCTCCGTATAATTTAAAGCCCGATTTTGTTTCTGTAGACGTCTCGCGGTTGATACCTACGTCGATCACTATCGCACCTTCCTTAACCATGTCCGCAGTGACAAAATTCTTCTTACCAATCGCCGCTACAATGATATCGCCTTGAAGGACTTCTTCTTGAAGATTTTTTGTACGGCTATGCGTCAAGGTTACTGTACAGTTTCCTGGTTGACTATTACGAGCTAATAAGATGCTCATTGGTGAGCCGACAATATTACTACGTCCGACAACAACAGCTTTCTTACCTGCAGTATCAATTCCGTAATGCTCTAACATTAACATAATACCATAAGGAGTCGCAGGAATAAAACATGGTAAATTTCTCTGCATACGACCTAAATTGATCGGATGAAAACCATCCACATCTTTTTTATAATCGATTGCTTCGGTTACTTTTTCTGGATCAATATGCTTTGGCAATGGTAATTGAACAATTAAACCATCGATGTTTTCATCTTGATTGATTTCTGCGATCTTTGCTAACAAAGCCTCCTCAGAAATATCAGCGTCATAATGAACATTCGTAGAATCGAATCCTACTTGTTCACAGTTTCTCATCTTGCTCGCAACGTAGGTCTCACTTCCTCCATCATTGCCAACTAAGATTGCCACTAAATGTGGTTTACGACCAAGCTTTGCTGTCAATTCAGCGGCTTCTCTTTTGATATCTTCTTTAAGTTTTGCAGAAACTTCTTTTCCGTCAAGTAACTTCATGTTATAAATAGGTTGATTTAAGTTTTAGTCTAATTTCAATACCGCCATAAATGCAGACTGTGGAATCTCCACGTTACCTACCTGACGCATACGTTTTTTACCTTTCTTTTGCTTCTCTAAGAGCTTACGTTTACGTGAGATATCACCACCATAACATTTTGCAGTTACATCTTTACGTAATGCAGATATCGTCTCACGAGCGATAATCTTAGCACCAATAGAGGCTTGGATACGAATCTCAAATTGTTGACGAGGTAATAGCTCTTTCAATTTCTCACAGATTTTCTTACCAAAATCGTAAGCATTACTACGGTGAATCAAAGATGAAAGCGCATCCACAGGCTCATCGTTTAAGCGAATATCTAATTTCACTAAATCAGATACACGATAGCCAATTTGATGATAGTCAAATGATGCATATCCTTTTGAAATCGTTTTCAATTTATCGTAGAAATCGAAGACAATCTCGCCCATAGGCATTTCGAACACCAATTCAACACGATCAGAAGTCAAATACGATTGATTGATAATCGTACCACGCTTTTGAATACATAATGACATAACAGGTCCTACGAACTCTGCCTTTGTAATAATATTCGCCTTGATATAGGGCTCTTCGATTGAATCTAATTTACTTGGATCAGGAAGATCGGAAGGGTTATGTACAACAACCTCTTCGTTGTCTTTTGTTAAATACGCACGGTAAGATACGTTGGGTACGGTTGTGATTACCGTCATATCAAACTCACGTTCTAAACGCTCCTGAATAATCTCCATGTGTAGCATACCTAAGAAACCACAACGGAATCCAAAGCCTAATGCGGCCGATGATTCTGGTTCAAAGACAAGCGAAGCATCATTCAATTGAAGGCGGTGCATGGACTCTCTCAATTCCTCGTAATCCTCAGTATCTACAGGGTAAATACCCGCAAATACCATTGGTTTTACCTCTTCAAATCCTTGAATAGCAGATTCACATGGACGTTCGCGATGCGTAATGGTATCTCCTACCTTCACTTCACGCGCTTCTTTAATTCCGGATATGATATAACCTACGTCTCCAGTCTTAATAACCTCCTTTGGTACTTGATTTAACTTCAATGTACCTACTTCATCAGCGAAGTATTCTTTTCCAGTCGCCACGAACTTAACACGATCACCTTTTCTAATCTCACCGTTCTCGACTTTGAAATAAGCCATAATCCCGCGGAATGAGTTAAATACCGAGTCAAAGATTAAAGCTTGTAAAGGAGCGGTAGGATCACCAACAGGTGCTGGTATACGGTCGATAATAGCGTCTAAGATATTTGGAATTCCAAGCCCTGTCTTTCCAGAAGCAGGAATAATATCTTCACGTTTACCACCAATAAGTTCAACAATCTGATCTTTCACTTCTTCTGGCATTGCACCAGGAAGGTCCATTTTATTAAGAATAGGAATGATTTCTAAATCATGTTCCAGCGCCAAATATAAGTTAGAGATTGTTTGCGCTTGAATACCTTGGGATGCATCGACGATTAATAATGCTCCCTCACAGGCTGCGATTGAACGGGATACCTCATACGAGAAATCCACGTGGCCTGGTGTATCAATTAAGTTTAACACATAATTCTGTCCATCTCGCATATATTCCATTTGGATGGCGTGACTTTTTATGGTAATACCTCTCTCTCTTTCCAAATCCATGTTATCTAACAACTGAGCTTGTGCTTCACGTTGCGTAATGGTTTTGGTAAACTCTAACAATCTGTCTGCCAAGGTACTTTTGCCATGGTCAATGTGCGCGATAATACAAAAATTGCGTATATGCTTCATATAGGTTATTATGCCTTCAAATTAATTCGCAAATATAATTTTTTTAAGCGAGCTTTTCGCTTAAAACTTCGGCGATTATTCTATTTGACCCCGTCAGCGTTTGGCTGAGACTTAAAACATTGCGATATCAATAGCAAGAAGATACTAAATGAAATTAAAACAGATGCCAAGAATAAAAACTCATGCGAATATTTGAAGTTCCAATGTAGCCATCCACCTATCCCTTGCAAACCGAGCAAAACCTCATTTAGGCAGACCCCAATCAATAGTGCAAGGATGGCAATAAACGCTAGTCTCGTCGTCCTTAAAAACTCATGCTTAAAAGCAAATCCAATTAAAAACAGAGAGATATTAACCAAAAGCACAAGGTGCAAATAAGCAATAGCCATCGGTCGAAAGCCATACACCAAGGAACTGAGCGCAGGAATAATTGAGCAGCCTTGCAACAGAAACTTCAGACTAACTCCAATTGCAACTGCTATCCAAAGAACCGAAACCAATGTAGTAGGTGTACCAGCGAGTACTTTTAGAACGGCGATGCTATTCTTCCACACATAAAGCCAGCAACATACTTGCGTTACTACGCTCAGGATGAGCAGATAAAACAAGATTTCAGGAAATCCTTTCCACCAAACGATGGTAAGGAAATAAGTCGGTATAAGCGTAGCAGAGAAGATATATTGAACGGCTTTCGGAATTGAAAATTGAGGTTTTAAATTACATAAGAAATGATAGAATAAAGCAAGGCAAGCAAAGAAAAACCAACCATTATATTGGAAGTGCAAATAAAAATAGATCGCTGCTTGGTGCTGCAAAGGATCGTCTTGATGCGATGCTTTCAAGTAAATCAAGTAAAAAGTCCCCAAGGCTGATACGGCCGAACTGATTAAAGAAATATAATACCAATGTTTAATCGTAGACCTAAGTGCGGCTGCCTTCAAATCCTTCCAAAACTTGCGAATAAAAGCAAATGAAACCAACAAAGAGCAGCTAGATAAAATAATAGAGAACAAGGCATACCCCTGAAGTGTAAAGGCAACCAGCATCCCTACCGATGTCAGCAGATTTAAATAAAGTAAGATACTGTAGGGTTTAGGAACCGAATCTGTCGCCCGTTGCGCATTTAACATCATCGGCAACAATATCATTAAGGTCATTGATACCCAAGCGGTAAAAGCAAAATGCGAATGTGCATGCAGGAGATTCTTGTGATCAAGCCAAGGAATCGGAACAAGGAATTTATAGCGCATTAGTGCACCATATACAGCTACGATAAGAAAATCGACGAGAGCAATGATAAACCATTGCTTGTAAGAAATCTTCAATAATTGCTCCATTACCTTTACATTTGCAGCGACTAGATCTTAACGATCGTCATCAATTCCCATACAAAGTTAAGACAATGGAATACAGACACTACTGATGAACATCAAGTAGAAAAGTGATAAGACACCATAAGAACTACTGCTCTACAGGAAATAACACTTGGAATTCAGTCCCTACTCCTATTTGACTATCTACTTTAATCTGAAGGTCAAGTTTATCAGCGATGCTCTTAACAATCGTAAGACCTAAACCCGTACCTTCAAATTCTGTCGCATTATCAAGGCGCTTAAATGTATCGTAGATAGACTTTAAGTCCTCGTCAGCGATCCCAATACCATTATCGCGAATATAGTATCTCGTAAACTCCGAACCACTCTCAGAGAAAATCTCAACGACTGGGTTGTCCCTTCGGGCAGAGTACTTAATTGCATTCCCAATTAAATTTTGAAACAGTTGATATACTAGCGTTTTATGTCCGTACACCGGAATTAATTCACTAATTGAAACAGTCGTCAGATCAGCATCATAGCGCATCTTACAGAAGGTTGTAATCTGATCTATTGAACCCGTCATATCAACCAATTCCGTTTGATAATTAAAGGATTTGATTTTGGAGAACATATGAATAGCGACCAACAATTCCGATATAATATCTACCGCTTCTTTCATATTATGAAGCATCTTTTCACGCAGCTCTGTAGGCATATCTGGTCGCTGCTTCAACATCTGTACAGAAAGATTAATCGCTGATAAAGGGTTCTTCACATCATGACTTACCGTATAGGCATAAGCATCCAAAGCCTTGTTCAAATGCACAACCTCATCATTCAACGTACTAATTTCCAAAGACATTTGATTCATACTTGTCTTAATCAACTTTCTCAAGCGCGTTAGAAAGTACAAATCGCGGTCACTCCATTGCGCCGAAGTACCAACAATAGTATGATGCCATACATCAAAATGATCATGCCATTCTGGTTCGAATGTTTCATTCGGTTTCTGATGCATCAGCAATCGTGTCGGTGCATCCATATAAGTACGCTTGACGACCTGTTCTTTTCGGAAAAAGTACAGCGTAAATTTACGGTTAGATTCAATATCGACCTTAGCAAGCCCAGCAAATCTACCAAAGTCAATGCCCAGTTCTTCTCCATATTTCCATGTGAATTCATGGTCGGTATAGATATATTGATCTGTTTCTCGCAGAATCAAGGCTCTCAATTGCTTCAGTTTCTCCTTACCCATAGTCAGCCCGTGAAAGAAGATCTGATCATCATAGGCAATTAACATCCCATCGGCATCAACAAACTGACATAGAATTTTGCTAAAAGATCCTAAGACTTCCAGCATGTCTTTTTTCAGCATCAACTTCTCTTTTAGGAGAAGTTCGATATTACGAATGCGTTCTGTAAACTCGCGCTCTAATATCAATTGCTCATCGGCGAAGCGTGTAGATGCCCATTGAATCATATAGACGAAAGCTTCGCGCTTAATTAGATTGATACGCGTAGGCTTTGTATTCTGACAAAAAATAAGTCCCCAAATTTTATCATTGATTAAGATCGAAAAACTTAGGTTACACCCTATCCCCACCTTCTTCAAATGATCGCGATGCACTTTCGACAGCGTACGAATATTGGTATACTGTAAGTCGATAACTTCACCGTCTTTTGAAATTAGCGGAACAGGCTCCTCTTCGATATCATGCGTTAGACGGCATAAGTTCTGAAGGTGCACCTTTCGAGCATGTGTTAGCACATCAAAATCAGACTGGTACAAGCCCAAAATGCTCTCTAAATTGTCATTCTTTCGCGTTTCTGCAATAATCTTTCCATAGCCGCCATCTAGAAACTGATAAACTGTAATCCGATCATAACCCAGCACATTCGACATATAATCGCTTAGATGTTGCCAGATGCCCTTTGTATTCGTTTGTAGGATCTTAGAGAAAGACTCAAATTTTGGGAAATAAACCTGTAGATCAGAAACTTTAATTTCAAACTCAAAATAAACACGGTCGTCAGTTCTGTATATACTCAAATAACAGCTCCTCTCGAGTACCCGAATCTCCAATAAGTGACGATCATTTTCTTTAGCCACAACCTGACGAATCGCCTCTTGGACGTCGACGGTATACCAATCGAAATAATGCTCGATTAAATAAGATATAGGGAAGTCAAAAAGATCACTTGCTTGCTCGCGAAGCCAGTCGGAGCAGTTTTCACTAATGGCAACGATTTTCAAATCCAAATCTGTTACAACAAGATAGCCGAAGCTTTGTATAACATCAGAGACGACAGACGTCTGTTGAACAGCGGAAGAAGAGTTGAGCATACCTTGGTTAGTTAGTGTCTTTTGTCGTACAAAGATAAGATTGTTTCTTCGCATGAAAAAAGAAAAAGCGTCAGATTAATAACAATCTGACGCTTTATTATGTTTTGGAAATGAAAATTATTCCTTATCCGATACTTGGAACAGGCACAACTTCATTCGTATCTTTCTCATAATCAATTTCATCGAAATTAAATCCGAATAATTGGAAAAAGTCATTACGGTATCCAGCGATATCAGAAATTTCTTCTAAGTTTTCTGTCGTTGCTTGTTCCCATAATGCGGCAACCTCTTTTTGAACGTCTTCACGCATTTCTAAATCGTCCACACGAATTCTTCCTTTTTCATCTAATTGTAAGTCAGAACCGTTGTACAAACGTTCAGCAAATAAGCGTTGCATTTGCTCGATAGTACCTTCATGAATACCTTTTGCTTTCATTACTTTGTATAATAATGAGATATAAAGAGGAACCACAGGAATTGCTGAACTTGATTGAGTTACTAATGCTTTATTTACAGAAACATATGAAACACCATTTAAGTCTTTCAACAGTTCGTTTAGCGTTGGAACAGTCGCTTCTAAATTATCTTTCGCACGACCAATTGTACCGTTACGATAGATAGGATAAGTAAGCTCAGGGCCGATATAAGAATAAGCAACAGTTTTTACACCTTCTGCTAATACACCTGCAGCCTTCAAGTCTTCAATCCAGAACTTCCAATCTTCACCGCCCATTACTGCAACGGTATTATCGATATCCTCTTGATTTTCTACCGGTTGTATCGTAATATCCGTTACGACGCCTGTATGGAAGTCAACTGTTTTGTTTGTAAATGCTTGATCAATTGGTTTCAATACTGAAGCGTATTGTACACCTGTTTTAGGGTGTGTACGACGTGGTGAAGCCAATGAATAAACAATAAGATCTACTTGTCCTAAATCTTGTTTAATTAAATCAATTGTTTGCTTTTTAATATCATCAGAGAAGGCATCTCCGTTGATACTCTTTGCGTATAAGCCTGCTGCATGTGCTTCTTTCTCAAAAGCAGCCGTATTATACCAACCAGCAGTTCCTAATTTACCCTCAGTAGCTGGTTTTTCAAAAAACACACCGATGGTTGCAGCATCCGAACCAAAGGCAGCAGAAATACGAGAGGCGATACCAAATCCCGTAGAAGCACCAATTACTAATACCTTTTTCGGGCCGTCAGCAATTTTACCTTTTGATTTTACATACTCGATTTGATCTTTAATATGTTGAGCAGCTCCTTCAGGATGTGCTGTCAAGCAAATAAATCCTCTTGTTCTTGGTTGAATAATCATCTTTTATTAATCTTTCAAAGTTGAATAATTAGTTACAAAAGTAGTTAAATTTTCAAGGAAACATCCCTCTACGTAATTTTTTAAACCATATCTTTAGTTGAATCTCCTCTTTAGTTAAGCGGGAGATTCTATTCAAGTTTACTTATTTTTTTACGAATTCACTGTATAACAATCGGATAACTTCTTTAGATAATAAAATATCATCATCCGCATCCATTGTTGGAACACAGCCATTGGTAATCACAATAAATCCAAATTTCTTCTTTGGCTCAAAAAACATGTTGCTGTATAAACCATAGGCGGAACCCGTATGTCCAATCATATGCTCCCCTGGTATTAGCTTAAAATTCTCCAATAAAGCCAAACCATAGTTCTCTTTACTCGACAATCCCTTTTGCATTCGTTTCGAGCTTTTCTTACTTATGATCTTTGTCGTTCCTGATTGCCCATAATTCATATGCATCATCATATACTTCGCTAAATCATTTGCCGAGATCTTCATCCCCCCGGTTGGCGAGAATACGGGCGTACTAATCCCCATCTTATAATTACGAATCTCTTCTGAACGCGGGTTATATGCTGATGTTTGGGCTTTAAAAACGCCGTCTTGTTTATCGTAGAGTGTTGCAAATCGAGACTGATCCAAGGAGTCAACGCAATAGCCTGCTTCCAAACCTATTGGCGATAAGATTTGCTGTTTAATATATTGATCGAAACGAATATTGGTCAATCGTTCCAATACAGCGCCCACCATATTAAAGTTTAGATTACAATATTGGTAGCCCTTTCCAGGCTCATAGTCATTATAAGACTTCGCCCAATTGGCATTCTTCTCTGGATTAATCACATCTAATTCAAAGTATCCATTGCTATCGTTGATACTCGAGCGATGTGATAATACCATCTCAAGGGTAATCTTGGTATTTGGAAATTTAGGATTGCGCACCTTAAAACCTACGAGATCACTAAAATCATCTGATAGGGATATTTTGCCCTTTTCAACCAATTGCATAATAGCCGTTGAGCTAAAGGATTTGGAAATCGAAGCAATACGGAACAAATTGTCGGTCGTTAAAGGCGCTTTCGTATCCAAATTCTTATAACCTATTGCATTATTATAGACTGGCGCACCATCTTTCACGACGACGATTGCGAGTCCTACAGCTTCATACTTATTGGCTACGGCTTGAAGTTTCTGATCGAAATCAGCAGACTGCGCTATTAGTTGGCTGCTCATGATGAAGCCTATACAAGCGAGTGTGATTTTCTTTGAAAGTTGAGAGATAATATTCATGTATGATGTTATTATAGTATGCTTAAGCAGTATTTTAATCCGAAGGCAACGAGCATACCGAGTCCGAAGCTCAGTAAAGTGCCTATCATAACGTATTCTGTAAATTTGGTGTCGCGTGCGTTCGTTAAGTCACCAAATCGAAAGATAGATTTGGCTGCCAAGAGAAAACCAATCCCTTCATTGAGCCCAAGTAGAACAAAGCCTAAAATCATTAGCCTTTCCATAATACCGATTACGGTTCCCGCATCAAATAAAGTTTCTGCACGCTTTGTATGAAAGGCATCTTCTTTTTGCCATTTGCTAAAAAATACGCGGATAACGATAGGAATAGCAAATATCACTAGAATCAGCGCAATGATGATCAAGCATACTTTATTCCAGTCAACCTGTGCAATAAAATCTGTTAGGGCCGATGGCGTCCAATAGAAATAGATGGCGACGATACTCGCGATGTGCAAGATTTGATCAATCACAAAAAGGCGTATCGGATTGATAGACCATCGGCTTTCTACGCCGATTTTGATGCTATCGATTGCCAAATGTGCAGCAACTAGGAACACGATATTCTGCCAATTGCCTGCAAGGTCTTGAATAAAAAATAAAATGAGCAAGGCAGCATGTACCCCAACATGATAGAAAAGATATTGTATCTGTGTTTTTCTTTTCTCCACCCAAGACTTTGGCTGCAAGACGAAATCGCCAAGCAGATGGGCTATAAACATCTTAAGCAGGCTTGTTAACATAGATTGCTAGTTGTTTGGTACAATATTGAATGACTTGATCGAGTTTGTTATAATTGGCCTTATTGAGTTCTCTACTGACTTGGCTCTGATGTGTCCGTTTCAAAAGTTGGGTAATCTCAGTTTGATTTTTATCCGGATAATCCATCACCATTTGAACAGCTTCGGCCATATTCACCGTCCATTGATCAACTAAGCGCGTGCTCAACGTCAATATCAGATTCATTTGTTCATCCAAGTCCAGCCAAGGCGAAATAAATGCCAAGCTTTCTTTCGATAAGGAATCTAATGCTTTCCCCGAATTGATAAAGGCCTCTCCGCTTGCTTTCTTAATGTTCGAATCGCGATAGCTGATTGCTCCAATACCAATTCCCATACGTACGTCCATGCCTTCCTTTTGTCGAATAACAGACTTTAGATAGAAAACACATGAAAAAAGCTTGTCGAGCGGTAGTTCCGCTTGAAAGCTGTCCCCTCGAAAGACATCAAAATCGGTGGTATATTGTTTTAGGGCTTTTTCCAACTGCGGAAGCCATTCCCCACTCTCGTATTTCCGAGAATGAATAATATCACCCGTGATCACTAAATGATATGCCATAATAGAATCGTTTATCGTCGGTAGTTACGCTTTAGATCATTTATAAATCTAAAGATAAGCAATTACCTTATATGACCAAATTTAATCAAATATTAGATTATGATTAAAATAAGTCATAATTACAAATATGATTAAAATAAGTCATAATTCAAATTATGATCAAAATAAATCAAACAAGAAAGAAATACTTAATTCCATACGAAACAAAGGACTACTGAAAATCGTTTAGCCTGCAAATAAGAATGATAAAAATTAGTAAATTGCTAATACTAAAAAACACGCTATGACCAACTACTCGAAGCTATTAACTGCAAAAAGCAGCTTTAAACTCAAGGAACATCCTACAGATATACGCGATGAAATCAATCCGGATGATGCCAAAGCCGAGCTAAAGAAACTACGTAAGAAAATCGCCGAGATACAAGATAAAATGTATGCGCACGATAAATACAGCGTTTTAATCTGCTTACAGGGGATGGATACCTCCGGCAAAGATTCCTTGATACGCGAAGTTTTTAAAGAATTTAATGTTCGCGGAGTTGTTGTAGAGAGCTTTAAAACCCCAAATTCTCAGGAATTGGAGCATGATTACTTATGGCGTCACGAGATCAAACTTCCCGAGAAAGGCAAATTCGCTGTATTCAACCGCACACATTATGAGAATGTCTTAGTCACCCGAGTACATCCAGAATATCTCTTGAATGAGCGTATTCCACATATCAACAATCCGAAGGATCTACCAAAGGATTTTTGGAAAATGCGCTATGAACAAATCAACAACTTCGAGAAAAGAATCGTTGAAAATGGAACAATCGTCCTAAAATTCTTCTTAAACCTCAGCAAGGATGAGCAGAAAGAACGACTATTAAGTCGTTTAGAAGAGGATGAAAAAAACTGGAAGTTCTCGCCTGGCGATTTGGAAGAGCGAAAACTATGGGATAAATATATGGTCTGCTATGAGGAAGCCATCCAAAACACCAGTAAAAAAGATGCCCCTTGGTATGTTATCCCTTCCGATAGCAAGCCGATCAGCCGATATCTAGTCGCACAGATTATCTATGAAGTACTCTCTAGCTATCCAGATATTCAATATCCAGAGATGGAACCAGAGATTGAAGAGCACAAGAAGAATTATAAAGCGCAATTGGAAGCCGAATAGGCTTCCAATTGTATTAGAATATTAAGTTGGAAATACCGCCATCCAATGGAATGGAAGCTCCAGTCAGAAAAGAAGCATAAGGAGAAGCTAAGAATGCAACGAGGTAACCATATTCTTCTGGTTTGCCTAATCTTTTCAAAGGTATACTCTCTCGTCTACGTTTCTCGATAATAGCGATATCCAAGCCCTCTTGTTCCGCTTGTTTCTCCATCAAACTATATAAACGATCGGTCGCAAAATAACCCGTCAATACCGAATTTACCGTAATTCCATCCTTCCCTACGGCATTTGCTAACGATTTACTCCAGCTCACCAAAGCCGTGCGCATCGTATTCGAAAGTACTAGATTGTCCTGAGGCTCCTTAACCGTCATCGACGACACATTGATGATACGACCATAACCTTGCTTCTTCATATGATTCAAAGCCAAATTACTCGTATAAACTGCCGTTTGAAACAAAAGCTCAAAAGCGCCCTGATAATCCTCTTCTTCTTTCGATAATACAGAACCCGCTGCAGGGCCATTCGTATTATTCACTAAAATATCGATCGCCTGAGACTTGAAAAAGGTATTTAAAGTAGCTTTGTGCTGTTCATAATTCATGAAATCTGAAACAAGGTAACCATGAACCTGCCCTGCTTTCGCATCCAATTCCGACAGTACTTTCTTCAGCTTGTCTTCGTTTCTAGCCATTATAAAAACAGTAGCACCACATTTAGCAAGCTCTTGCGCAATAGCCTTCCCTATTCCCGCCGATGCGCCCCCAACCAAGGCTGTTTTACCTTTTAAATCTATTTGCATTTGACATATTTATTAGACTATAAATATAGAGTTTCAATACGCAAAGAAGCAAATAGCAGGCTTAGATAATTCAAAATTATTCCCTATCATTAATCGGATAACCCTCTTCATCCAAGTCATCCCGATTATCCTCTTCATCACGAGCGAGTTCCTCGTCTTCTTTCGAAATCCGCAAACTCGACTCCCCCGCGATATGCATATGATTATCCGATAAACTATCTTCGCGCAGTTCATCTAAATCGGCATACTCATCGCCAACAAATGGATTTGATGAATCGTAACTTGAGTCATCCGTTTCCGCACCCTCACTAATCGTATCGTAATCCGAAGGATGATCCCAATCCGGATCATTATCATTCACATCCAGTTCAAAGCTCGCGTCGTCGGCATTATAAGCTAAATCCTTAGGCTCAAAATCTCCTTTTTCACCATCTACATTTTTCTTGTTCTTGTGATCTTCCATCGTATTCTATCGTTTAAAATGCTTTTTCTTATAAAACCTTTCAGCGCCCCATATTGTTTGCATAATTTCTTAACAATTAGCGCCTTTAGCCATTGGAAATTAAGATAATATTAATTAAATTTACCTTAACAATTTATAAACTTTAAACCATGCAAACGAAAACAGAATACCTAATTTGGGACAAAATTGTCTCAAGTGCAAAAAGTCGTTTTGACGCTGAGCTCTATGCGAATAAGTTTAAAAATATGCAGCCCGAATTATTCGATAAACTCGTACTCCATATCATTGTCGGTTTCGCTTCAGGTGAAGAACATGAAACCATCTCCACGAATCTCCATAACGAATTAGAACATCTAGGTATTGATGTTCGCGAAGGCATTATCGACACTATTGTTTCAGACAAACACATCCTCTTTAGTCCGGAGATATACGCAGCCTACTTAACCTTCTCGATGTTAGAAGACGGCTCTTCGGAGGCCGAAGTACTGGGCTATGTATGTGACTTATTGGAAAATCCACATATCTATTAGACGCCAAGCGGAAGGCCCTTCCACCATCGGTTAAGAATTTCGTTTTCCGACGTTTTTATGCGGTACCGCCTAAGAAAAACTAGTATTTTTTTCCGTAACTTTGCAGCCATATGGAAACTGTTGTTAGTGGTATTAGAAGTACCGGAAAATTACACTTAGGAAATTACTATGGAGCGTTGAGCAATTTCGTGAAGATGCAGGATGAATATAACTGTTTCTTTTTTATTGCTGATTTACACTCTTTAACGACACACCCTACCCCGCAGGACCTAAATAGCATGGTTCGCAATGTCGTTGTCGAATATTTAGCTGCAGGATTAGATCCTGAAAAATCAACGATCTACGTTCAATCGGACGTTCCTGAGGTCGCTGAACTTTACTTATACATGAATATGAACGCATACCTTGGCGAATTAGAAAGAGCCACTTCTTTCAAAGACAAGGTTCGTGCAAACCCTAATAACGTCAACGCAGGATTATTGACCTACCCTGTTTTAATGGCTTGTGATATTTTAATCCACCATGGTGTTAAAGTCCCTGTAGGTAAAGATCAAGAGCAACACCTAGAAATGACCAGAACTTTTGGTAATCGCTTTAACCGATTGTATGATGTAGACTATTTCAAAGAAGCATTTGCATTTACGTATACGGATAAATTGGTAAAAGTACCAGGCTTATCTGGACAAGGGAAAATGGGTAAATCTAATGGCGATGCCGACTGTATCTACCTATCTGACACGGAGGATGCAATTCGCAAGAAGATTATGCGTGCAGTGACAGATGCCGGTCCTACCGAAATGAACCAAGCAAAACCTGAAGCCGTACAGAATCTATTTGACTTAATGAATGTCGTTTCTACAGCAGATACAGTAGAACATTTTGATTCCTTATACAACAAATGTGAAATACGTTACGGCGACTTCAAAAAACAACTGGCAGAAGACATGGTCTTAGCTACTGCAGACGTACGCTCAAGAATCGATAGCATCTCGAAAGATGATGAGTACATTAAGAAAGTCGTTAAGCTAGGTGCTGAAAAAGCATCGGCAAGCGCGCAAAAAACCATTAAAGAAGTTCGTGAAATCATTGGTCTAAAAAGACTGTTTTAATAGATATTATGCATATAGCAATTGTTGGAAATATTGGTGCCGGTAAAACAACTTTAACAGAAAGACTTGCCAAACACTTAAACTTCGAGCCACAATTCGAAGCCGTAGAAAACAACCCCTATTTAGAAGATTTTTACAGCGATATGAAACGCTGGGCATTCAACCTACAAATCTTCTTTTTGAATAGCAGATTCCGTCATATCGTGGATCTTCAAAATCGTCAAATCAATATGATTCAAGATAGAACGATTTATGAAGACGCTTATATCTTCGCAGAAAACTTATATGATATGGGATTGATGAGTGCTAGAGATTTCGAAAACTATAGCGACATCTTTCAATCTATTATTCATTACATCAAGCCACCAGACTTATTAGTTTATTTAAAAGCTTCTGTCCCTACCCTAGTCAACAACATCCAAAAACGTGGAAGAGATTATGAATCTGGCATTCGCCTTGATTATCTGTCCAAATTGAATGATAAATACGAAAAATGGATAGGAAATTACAAAGAAGGAAAGCTACTTATCTTAGATAAAGACAACTTAGATTTCGCAAATAATCAAGAGGATCTTGGAACAATTATCCAAAAGATTGAAGCCGAACTATTCGGTTTATTTTAATCTAAAAATATATAAGGTATAGCAGTTTGTTGCAAAAAAGCATTGCCTGATTACCTATTAAAAAGCCAGAATATCAATTCTGGCTTTTTTTTGTTTTCAGAACACTACGGTTCCATCCATTCGCTTATCGCGATTCGACTCCCATCGAACGAGGTACGAACTTGCTATATAGCAAGGCTATTAAAAAGTCGATATGAAACATACCGAACGCTAACTTTTACCTTTGGTAAATCATTAATTAATCGACTTTTGAATCAAAAATCTTCAGGCATGTTTCCCTACCTTTTTAATTCCAATATCTAATGTCTATTTTTGAATATGAAAGTAATTGGAGTAATACCTGCACGCTACGATTCTACGCGATTCCCTGGGAAACCTTTGGTCGACATTGGCGGAATGACAATGATTCAACGTGTTTATAACCAAGTCAAACACGCGAGTAGTCTTAGTGAGGTCGTGGTAGCAACCGACGATCAACGTATTTTCGATCATGTAAAAAGCTTTGCTGGCAACGTCGTAATGACGAGTAAAGAACATCAGTCAGGAACAGATCGCTGTGCGGAAGTCGTACAGAATATTACCGGATTTGAAACGGTCATCAATATACAAGGCGACGAACCTTTTATCGATCCACAGCAAATCGATTTATTGGTATCCTGTTTTGAAAACCAAGAGGTTCAGATTGCGACGTTGATACGTAAGATTACGGAATTTAACGATCTTGACAACGTGAATAAGCCAAAAGTGGTCCTAAACACGAAACAGGAAGCAATTTACTTTTCGCGTCAGGCAATCCCTTATTACCGCGGAAAGGATATCAAAGACTGGCTAAATCATGCGGATTACTATAACCACATAGGTATCTACGGCTATCGTACTGGAATTTTAAAGGAATTAACTCAACTGCCGGTATCGAATTTAGAAAAGATAGAGTCCTTAGAACAGCTTCGTTGGATTGATAATGGCTATAGCATTAAAACAGCCATTTCTAATCATGTCAACGATGCGATTGATACACCTGAAGATTTAGAAGCTATCAAGCGTAAGTATTTCAACGGATAAAAATAAAGTGATTTATTGCCTATGATCTGTATAGCGGTTTGTAGGCAATAGATTTAATAAATCCTCATAGTCAGAAAGCTGAATATCCGCTAATTTCTGTATAGCCTGTTCCAAATCATCCATTTGCTGCGCTGTTCGAATCCCTACCACAATTGATTTTACAGCTCTATGCAGTAATGGATACTTCAAGGCTAATGCGAGTTTTGGCACTTGTAAATCATTCGATACATCTTGTAAAGCAATTTGTAGGCGCGCTATCGCCGTAGCTTCAAATCCTAAATACGACTTGGCAGACTTATCTACCAGCAATCCTTGTGCTAAGGCACCACGAACAAAAACCGACACTTGCGATTTATCGAAGAAATCCAAATATTCTTCCGGACGACGATCAAGTAAACTATATTGCATCAGATTACTGGAAATCTGACTCCCTTTTGCATAATTCTGGAAAACATTCGGACGGATAGATGATATGCCATATGCACGAATCTTGCCTTGTGCCTTCAACAGTTCAAAGGCCTCCACAATTTCCGCCATGGGATCTTCATTGGTACCTCCGTGAAGTTGATACAGATCCAAATAATCAGTTTGCAAATTCTTTAAGCTTTGCTCCACGGCTTGGATAATATATTGCTTTGATGGAACCCAATCCCATCCGGATCCATCCTGACGCCATAAATTACCAACTTTGGAAGCCAATAGCCAATTCTTGCGATTTGCCTTGGTTAAATTTCCAATCATCCGCTCATTCTCACCGCGATCGTATAAATCCGCCGTATCGATATAGTTTATTCCTAAGGCTAATGCCTGATCTAAGATCTTAGAAGCTAATTGTGGCTCCTTATAATCTAGTGACATTGCCCCTAAAGATATTTCCGGAATTAATAGATCTGCATGTGCGAGCTTAGATTGATTCATGGGGTTCGTCGCTTAGGATTTTTAACAGCTCCACTTCGAAGATTAAAGTAGAAAATGCAGGAATTGGACCACTTTCTCGTGCTCCATACCCCAAGTCATGTGGAATAACAAATCGAGTCTTCCCACCAACCTTCATCGTTGGGATCCCAATCCTCCAACCATCAATGACACGATCAACGCCAACTGTTAAAGGTTCATTTCGATCATAAGAGCTGTCGAATACTGTACCGTCGGCAAGCATTCCTTTGTAATGAACAACAACCTCATCCTGCAGTTTAGGGTGTAAACCTGTTCCTTCTTGCAGCACTTCGTACTGTAAACCTTCTTTGGTCACAATGACGCCTGCTTTCTTTTTATTTTCATCAAGCACCGCTTGAGACTTTGCTTTGGTTTTACTAATTTTCTCTTCTCCCAAACGTGTTAAACCAGTTTGGATTATATCATTAACTTGAGATTCGGAGAACTTTTGTCCTTTACCATCCAATGCTTGTTTAATGGATTTCATCAATACAGCTTGATTCACCGGAAAGTCTAAGCGTTTTAAGTGCTTTCCAAGATCCTGCCCTAACGCATAGGTTAAGGAGTCGTTTGCGGTTTTTAGCGATTGTGCGGAGGTATTTAGTGCAAAAAAGATGGACAGAAGTCCGAAAATGTATTTCATGTTTAGCTGTGTTTTTTGATGATTTTCTCAACAATATCAGCAGTACAATCCGGATAATCGACGTTGACGCGTGACTTCGCATTCAGCCAAGCCTCGATATCATATTCATATTTCTTTTTCAACGATTTGATTACAGGCACACCGATTTCTTCCAAAGAAGCGGCGTTTAGGTGCTGCTCATATTGGTTTTTCATAGGTATAACCAATAGTTTCTTTCCCAAATATAAGGCTTCGGCTGGAGTTTCAAAGCCTGCACCGCATAAAACACCAGAAGAACTTGCCATACTTGCGACAAAAGCGTCACTATTAATCGGATTTATCGAGACATTCTTTTGATGGAATGGTCGCTTATTATGCTTGGAGAATACTTCCCATTTTACATCCGGGAAGCGCGTGAGTTGCTTAATAAGATGTGCATCGTCATAAGATGGCAAATATACCGTATAATGCCCTTTGTCTATAGACTCTAATTGTCGGACAGACTGGCGAATGACGGGCGTGAATATATGGCTTGCATAGGATTTAAAGTGGAAACCATAGGCACTGGTTGAGGGTGCATAGTTTTTCATGATAAACTTACCCAACATATCCGTTTCTTCCGGTTTAGGACTGGCAGGATCAAACGCGCCTATTTGATGGCTTAAACCAATACAGGGCTTTTCTTTGAAGTAACAGCCCCAAGCAGAGATCGGCTCGAAGTCATTTATGACCAAGTCATAATCCTCAACGGGCACTGAGTTGACCTCTTTGACAAACTTACGAACAGTAGAGCTCATAAATGTTTTCCATAGATCGACACCTCCCGATTTACCGAAGATAAAACTTAAACCATGATATCTATATTTGACTTCAAAAGGTAATTGGATATCCGCCTGGATACCACTTACCAAGACGTCCACTTGTGCGTGAGCTTGTAGGCAGGGAATAATATCAATTGCCCTTGTTAAATGTCCATTTCCTGTACCCTGTACAGCATATAAAATTTTCATCCACAGATTGATTGAACCTCAAAGTAACGAAAAACGATTAATAACTTATCATTAAATTCATTATTCTTTTATTAAACATAGCTATATTACTATAGACATTTTTCCAAGCTATGAAACGATATTTTCGTTTGGTATTCATTTTATTTTTCGGGTTGACTTTACAATCTTGGGGATTCTATACACATCGTATTATTAATCAACACGCTAGCTATAGCCTTCCGCTCGAAATGTCACCTTTTTTCAAACGATATGCTTACGAAATCCAAAAGAAGTCTGTACAGGCCGACCAACGTGTCTATGTAGATCCCGACGAAGGTGCTCGTCACTACATTCACTTGGACAATCACAACAATATCCATGATTCCTTGATCATCCCATGGTACAAATTGGATAAACATAGCCTGCAGCGAGACCTCTTAAAACAAGGAATTATCCCCTGGCAGATTGATTTGACTTACAGAAAGCTTGTAAATGCTTTTTCCCAAAAGAATAGCGCAAAGATTATTCAACATGCATCCGATCTAGGACATTACATGGCGGATGCACATGTTCCATTGCATACCAGCAGCAATTATAATGGTCAACAAACCAATCAACATGGTATTCACGCCTTGTGGGAGACCCGCCTACCCGAGATGTTCATTCCAAGCTATAATTTAATCGTCGGTAAACCCGAGTATACGTCCGACGTGCTCCATTTTGCTTGGGAAACTGTAAGAGCAAGTCATGCTTTATTAGACTCCGTTTTTTATTTGGAATGGCAAACAAGTCAACAAATAGCGGCATATCGGAAGAGAAGCTATATCGTAAAGAACTATTTACTTCAATTAGACTACAGCGATGAGTTTTGCAGACATTATCATCAGGCGATGCAGGGCATGCTTGAGCGGCGAATAAAAGCCTCTATTCGGGCAACGGCGTCCTTGTGGTATTCTGCATGGATTGATGCCGGCCAACCGATGATGAATGAGCTTACAGCGGGTGCAAACAAAATAAATAAAGATTGGCGCTTTTCTTTATTTATTCAGAAAGGTCACGAAGATTGGTATTAAACGCTGGTCGTTTGGAGTTTTTATCTACCTTTGAGAAATTTTCTTTCCATGTTTTCAAGAAAACTTTTTTTATTGCTTAGCATCAGTCCAAGCTTCTTATTCGCCCAACAAAGTGATACGACTCTATTGAAGGAAGTCGTAATCCAAGAGAATAGACTTTCTATTCCCTTTGATAAGCGCAATAGAAATATTCAAATCCTAACGCAAGAGGATATTCAACAGCTTCCTAGTACGAGCATCAATGAGGTGCTACGTTATGCCGCAGGTGTTGATATTCGGCAGCGTGGACCTTTTGGTACGCAAGCCGACATCGGAATTGACGGGGGTAGTTTTGACCAGACATTAATCTTAATCAATGGGGTCAAACTTTCGGATCCGCAGACTGGACACCACATGCTCAATCTGCCTGTTCCCTTATCGGAAATACAACGAATAGAAGTATTGCGCGGTCCTGTTTCTAGAATTTACGGTATCAATGGACTAACTGGTGCGGTGAATATCGTGACGAAGCAGGCAACGGCTAATTCAGTTTTTGTTCAACTCCAATCGGGTTCATCCTTTAAGAAAGTCGAAGCCGAAGTTGGAAAAGATGGCATCTATTACGGCAATGCGGTACAAGTGGGCGGGTCATTCGTTCGCAAAAACCATCAACATCAGTTGTTCTTTGGAAAAGAGCATAGCAATGGGCAGCGCTATAATAGTGGCGCCGACAATGAGAAATTGTATTATCAAAACCAAATCACGCTAGCACCTTCCCATAAAATCCAAATGATGGCGGGTTACATCAACAATGAGTTTGGTGCCAATGGTTACTATGCTGCACCTGGTGATAAAGAATCGGAAGAGCTCGTAGAAACAGTTATTTCGAGTATTTCATCGCATCACCAGCTAAATAAATGGTATTTAAGTCCTAGAATTAGTCATCGCTACAATGAGGATGATTATCGATACTTCCGAAACGATCTTAGTAAGGGTCGTAGTAAACATTATACACAGAGCCTTACCGGCGAATTGCATGCCCGCTACCAAACGACATTAGGCGATTTGGGTATTGGTGCTGAAGCTCGATTTGAAGATATTAGCAGCTCCAATATCGGAAAACATAATAGAGAGAATTATGGCTTCTTCACAGAGTTTAGAACGACTAAATTCAACCGTTTTGACATTAATGTCGGTGCCTACGTAAATTACAATACCGACTATAATTGGGAGATTTTTCCCGGTATCGACATTGGCTACCAAGCGACAGAGCATCTACGCCTATCAGTTAATAGCGGTACGAGCCAACGCATCCCAACATTTACTGATTTGTACCTTAATCAGCGCCCTGGTAACATCGGTAATCCAGACCTGAAAAGTGAGTCAGCTTGGCAAAATGAATTTGGCTTGCAGTATTACCGAAATAAGTTTAGCTTCCAAGCCGGATACTTCTACCGAGATATCCGCCGCTTTATTGATTGGCTACGCGAAAGTACGGATGTGCCCTATCAAGCGCAAAACTTAGGCAATAATAAAACACATGGGATCTACGCGAATGTCGGCTATAAAACGGTATTCGCCGAGCAACATTCACTAATGTTTAACTTCGCCTACACCTATCTAGATCCCTCTATAATTAACGATTATAGCAACAGTATTATTAAATACGGAATTGAAAGCTTAAAGCATCAACTGCAGGCTAGCCTTAGTTACAGCATTCAAAATTGGTCGATTACTACCGCCAATCGTTGGCTGGAACGTAGTTCTTCGAATGCCTACTTCATTTCTGATTTGCGATTAGCCTATCAGAAGAAACGCATTTCCGTATTTGCTGACGTACAGAATATATTCGATGAAAAGTATGTTGAAGTGGGTGCAGTTCCTATGCCTAGTCGATGGGCGAATTTAGGTCTTCGATATCAATGGACTCAGCATTAAATCCAAATAAAACGTTCATGATACATCGGGTATCACCAACAGCCATGAAAGTCACGGGCTCATAGTCCCAATAGGCATTTAGCCAAAACGGTATCTTAGTACCAATAAATATAAGACCTATGGCTGTCAGCGGATTACCCTTTATTCTTGACCGTGGTTGTGGACTGGATGTCCACAAAGACACAGTAGTTGCTACCATTAAAGGTAGTGATTTTGATACAGAGACAAAAACCTTCTTAACTTTTACGGATGACTTGTACAATTTAGTGGAATGGCTCCAGGCCCATTCCATTACACAGGTTGCCATGGAGAGCACTGGGGTTTACTGGCGACCGGTTTACGCGGTTCTGGAAGACTATTTTCACATCCTACTGGTCAATGCCCGGCATATCAAAAATGTTCCGGGACAGAAGACCGACAAGAAGGATAGCGAATGGATCACTAAACTGCTTCTTTCCGGTTTACTGAAGGGGAGCTTCATCCCACCACAACATATCCGGGAGCTCAGGGAACTTTTCCGACATAGACGTAAGCTTATCGCTATGCGGACCGCAGAAAAGAACCGGTTACAGAACATCCTTGAATCCGCCAACATCAAACTGAGGAGCGTAGTCAGCGACGTATTTGGGGTAAGCGCCATGGAAATGGTCCGGGCGATGGCCAAAGGTCAACTCGATCCTTTGCTATTGGCAAGCATGGCCAAGGGTTCGCTGGTCAAGAAACACGCAGAGCTACTTAAGGCACTTACTGGCAAGATCACGGATCATCACCGCTTCATGTTGAACCTAATACTGCAATCCATCGATCATATCAATCTACAAATAGCACAATCAGAGGCTCAGATGGAACAGTACGCAAGGATCATGCACAAGGAGCTGGAACTACTGGAATCTATCCCTGGAGTATCTTCCAGGGTGGCACTGGGAATCGTTTCAGAAATCGGTACGGACATGGCTCAATTTGCAACACATCAGAACCTTTCTTCATGGGCTGGGGTTTGCCCAGGCAACAATGAGAGTGCAGGAAAGAAGTACTCCTCGAAAATAACACGTGGAAACAAGTATCTCAAGACGACGCTCGTGGAGGCAGCATGGGTGGCCTCTAGATCCAAGGCAAATCCATTACTTGCGGTCAAGCATCATCAAATCGCTGCACGAAGAGGTCAGAAGAAGGCTACAATAGCCATCGCACATAAGATCTTGATTGCAGCATACCATGTCCTGAGGGACAATGAAGCCTATCAATTGCATCCACAGGATAAGAAAATACTTGAAAATAGACGACTTAAAAGAATTGACAGATTACAGAAACAATTGAGTACCCTTAAAAACACGTCTTACAAATAAAAGATCGACCTTTTTTTGGTGGTTAGACTCCCCGGAAATAAAACTGATATCAGACGTTAAGAACCAACAGTTGATGCCTTTAGAGCTCGTAGAAAAAATTATACTCTTGTTTTTATTAATCAAGTCATTTCATCATAAATAATAATACACAAGAAACAGAAACAAAATTATCCGGACAAAAAGAATAGACCCTTGAATAATCACTGGTCTAACATTTTATTGGATTACTAAAAAAAACAATAATAACTTTCAGAAAAAAAAAGGTATCCAAATTGGATACCTTTTTTATGGTTTATACAATTACAACTATGATAATTGTTTGTCTAATTTCTCTGCTAAAACTGATTTAGGCACTGCACCAATTTGTTTATCAACAATTTCTCCGTTTTTGAAGAATAATAATGCGGGGATATTGCGGATACCGTAACGTACAGAGATATCTGGGTTATTGTCCACATTTACCTTACCTACTACTGCTTTACCTTCATATTCAGTAGCAATTTCGTCCACTAATGGACCAACCATACGACATGGACCACACCACTCTGCCCAAAAATCGATAAGCACTGGTTTATCTGATTTTAAAACAACCTCTTCGAAGTTGCTGTCTGTAATTTCTAATGCCATATTTAATAAATTTATGATTTATAGTTCTAAATATAAACAAAGATAATGATTACCCTCGTATTGCTATTTATCCTGTACTAACATTTTTTCTATCGCCTATCAATTTAATCTATAGTTTACGCCTTCCATCGCTTCTAAACCGTCTAAAAACTCATTAGTGATAAATATCTTGCGTTTTTTCACAGGCATTTCTATCGCTAGCTTATCTTGTTCATCCATGATTTTGAATTTCAATTGACAATTTGCTTCTTGCCCTTCAACTACCGTTGATGCTAGCAATTGGTTTAACGAAGTCATAAACTCAGAATCCAGTAAATGCAATGGAAACTGAATGGTAAAGCTCTTCGCCATCTTCTCTCTTAGATCAGAAAGCAACTGAATATGTTTCAATTCAAATCCCCAGTTTCCAACTTGCTTAAATCGCTCTTGAACAAGTCCGCGAATCTGAACAAAGTAACCCTCTTGTAAGTAACCTTTGAACTTTACATAATCTTCTCCAAAGACCATAATCTCATACGAATCAGAGTAGTCCTCGATGATAAAAGATCCGAAAGGCTTCCCTGATTTAGCGACGCGATGATTTGCTAATGCAATGATCCCGCCGATAACCACCTCTTTATTTTTTATTCGATTAAAGTCCAACAAGACCTCCTGATCTACTTCAGATGCCTTAGCCTTATTGATTAACTGTAAATCAGTTACATTATTCGGACAGAAGTGTTTAATCTCGAATTTATAATTATCCAAAGGATGACTTGTCAAATATATTCCGATGACATCCTTTTCATATTTTAGCTTTTCGATAAGCCCCCATTGAGGACAAGGAGGCATGCTCGGTTCAGGTAACTCAACAGCACCACCCGCACCGAATAAACTCACTTGCGCTGAGTTCTCATTCTCTCTGAATTTATGCGCAAATTTTAAAGCCTTCTCAATACCACTAGGATTATCAGAATCTGAGTAAAAGTATTGTGCCCGATGTGTATCGGTGAAGGAGTCAAATCCGCCGCCGTAAGCTAGACTTTCAAATGCTTTCTTATTGATCATCCGCAAGTCTACACGCTTCGCTAAGTCAAATAACGATTTATAGTGCCCTCCTTCTCGACTCTGCACAATTGTTTCTACAGCGCCTGCCCCGACTCCTTTCACAGCCCCCATACCAAAGCGGATTGCTCCTTCTTCGTTTACAGTAAACTTATAATGTGATTCATTAACATCTGGTCCTAAAACCGTTAAGCCCATTCGCCTACACTCTTCCATAAAGAAGGTAACCTGCTTAATATCGTTCATATTGTTCGATAAAACCGCAGCCATGTACTCAGCAGGGTAATGCGCTTTCAGGTAAGCCGTTTGATAAGCTACCCAAGCATAACATGTCGAGTGAGATTTATTGAAGGCATAGGATGCAAAAGCTTCCCAGTCGGTCCAGATTTTCTCTAAGACTTTAGGGTTATGTCCCTTCTCTGCAGCTTGGTCAACAAACTTAGGCTTCATCTTATCGAGAACGGCCTTTTGTTTCTTACCCATCGCTTTACGCAGAACGTCGGCATCACCTTTAGAGAATCCGGCTAACTTTTGTGATAAAAGCATTACCTGCTCTTGGTAAACGGTAATACCGTATGTTTCGGCTAAGTATTCTTCACAAGCATCAATATCGTAAGTGATGGGTTCGATGCCGTGTTTACGTTTGACGAAGGAAGGAATATACTCCATTGGTCCTGGTCGATATAAGGCGTTCATCGCAATTAAATCGGCAAAAACCGTTGGCTTTAACTCCTTCATGTATTTCTGCATTCCCGGCGACTCATATTGGAAGATCCCAATCGTCTCTCCTCGTTGGAAAAGCTCATAGGTCAATGTATCTTCAATATCAAAGGCTTCGGGATCTAAGTCTACGCCATGTCGTAATTTAACGTTCTGTACGGTATCCTTGATAAGCGTTAAAGTCTTTAACCCTAAGAAGTCCATTTTCAGCAATCCGGCGCTCTCAACGACCGAGTTATCATACTGTGTTACATACAGATCCGAATCTTTAGCTAAAGAAACAGGTACGAAGTTCGTGATATCATCTGGGGTAATAATAACCCCACAAGCATGAATACCTGTGTTACGCATAGAGCCTTCTAGTACTCGGGCTTGCTTAATAGTTTCGGCTTCGAGCCCCGCTCCATCAGCTAGTCCTTTTAATCGATTGACCGCTTCCAATTCTTCAGAACGCAAAACTTCTTTCAAAGCTTTATCTTCCATATTAAAGATCTTGCTAAGCTTTAAATTGGGGATCAATTTAGCGATTTCGTTTGCATCTGCTAAAGGCAAGTCTAACACGCGCGCGGTATCCTTGATGGACGACTTTGCCGCCATCGTACCATAGGTGATAATTTGGGCTACTTGGGAAGCGCCATATTTATCAATTACGTATTGCATAACACGACCACGACCTTCATCATCAAAGTCAATATCGATATCGGGCATGGATACACGGTCAGGATTTAAGAAACGCTCGAAAAGTAAATCGTACTTAATGGGGTCGATATTAGTAATCCCCAAACAATAGGCTACTGCTGATCCGGCAGCAGAACCACGGCCCGGGCCTACCGATACGCCCATCTCTCTTGCTGCGGCAATAAAATCTTGTACAATTAAGAAATACCCAGGATAGCCTGTTTTCTCAATCGTAGCGAGCTCAAAATCTAAGCGTTCCCGAATATCATCAGTAAGATCTTCGTAGCGCTTAGCGGCTCCTTTATAGGTTAAATCTTTTAGATAAGCATTCTCACCACGTTTACCTCCATCTGCATCATCTTCTGCATGTTGAAATTCCTCTGGGATCTCAAACTTCGGAAGTAATACTTCGCGAGCTAATACATAAGTTTCGATCTTATCCAGTATTTCATCAATATTGATAATAGCGTCTGGAAGATCCCCAAATACCTTCTTCATCTCTTCAGATGATTTGAAATAGTATTCTTGGTTAGGCAATCCGAAACGAAAGCCTCGACCGCGACCTTTCGGTGTCGATAGCTTTTCCCCATCTTTCACACACAAAAGAATATCATGCGCATGCGCGTCGGCCTTGTTTACGTAATACGTATTATTTGTCGCGATCAGTTTCACCTCATGCTTGCGTGCTAAGCCTATTATAGCTTCGTTAACGCGATTTTCATCTTCTTGACCATGTCGCATCACTTCAATGTAGAAATCCTCGCCAAAGCGCTCTTTCCACCATAACAAAGCTTCTTCTGCTTGCAGCTCTCCAATATTAAGCAACTTACTAGGTACTTCTCCTTGTAAATTCCCAGAAAGAACTATCAGATCTTCCTTATAGCGTTCTACAGTCTCTCTATCAATTCGCGGCACATAATAGAAGCCCTCGGTATAGGCCGCAGAGGCCATCTTCGCTAAATTATGATAACCATTTTTATTTTTTGCTAGAAATACAACTTGATAGCCATTGTCTTTCCTAGATTTATCTTTTCGATTTTCGCAGATAAAGAATTCACAACCAACGATAGGTTTTATCGCTTGTCCGTCAAAAGCCTCCCCTTTTTCCTCAGCTTCCTTCTGTTTCCCTTCGAGATCTTTGTTATAGCCTAAGACCTTATTCACAAAGTGGAAGGCCCCCATCATATTTCCATGATCGGTCATTGCAACGGCAGGCATCTTTTGCTTCGCCGCGGCCTGAACGAGACTATCGATTGAAATAGTTGATTGTAATACGGAAAATTGAGTATGATTATGGAGGTGTGCAAAATTAGCATTTGCCAAGGCTTCCAGCGTCGCGGAATCAATTTCTACTGGAGTTATTGCGGGCTCTGTCTTCGCGCGAATCGCATCCGAAGCAGCTTTTAGATTGACGTGCTTTAATCCAACGGAGGCAACCGTTGTCGGGTGTTGATGTTTAAAATCGACAAAGTAGCCAGTATCAACTTGTAACTCTTCTGCTTTGAAAACGTTTCTACGAACCAATTCGAAGAAACAACGTGTTGTCGCTTCAACGTCGGCAGTCGCATTGTGCGCCTCAGCAAAAGGAACACCAAATAAATAACTATGTAATTCGGTTAAGTTCGGAAGCTTGAAACGTCCTCCACGTCCCCCAGGTAGTTTTAATAATTCAGCGGTAACTTCCGTACAGGTGTCTAAGATTGGCATGGACGCCATTGGACTGTCTACCGAATATCGGTGGAATTCACAGCCCATCACGTTGATGTCAAAACCAATGTTCTGCCCTACAACAAACTTCGCTTTCGCTAAAGCCTCATTAAATTTGACCAATACATCGGTTAGGGGAATCCCTTGTTCTTCTGCTAGTGCGGTTGAGATACCGTGTATTTTTTCCGAATCGTATGGAATATTAAAGCCATCAGGTTTAATCAAATAATCCTGATGTTCAATCATCCTTCCCATCTCATCATGGAGCTGCCAAGCAATCTGAATACACCGCGGCCAGTTGTCTGTATCCGTTATTGGCGCATCCCATCTTTTTGGCAATCCCGTCGTTTCTGTATCGAAAATAATATACATAGTGTGTTCCCCTCTGAACTAACAAAATTACTCATTAAAATCAACAATTTTCTACATCATCCGATAAGATGAACGTCATTATTTTTAACGTAATAATAACGAAGTAATTATATACTTCCTTTGTCTTTTCGCGCAAAATTGCTAGCGATTCACCTTTGTTCAGCGAAAAAACGGTTGTGATCGTATCCTTAAAAACAAAAAAGCCACCTCTAGGGTGGCTATAAAATTTCTATTGTTTTATCTTACTTTAAGATCACAACTTCCACACGTCTATTTTTTTGACGTCCTTCTGGAGTCTTGTTATCAGCGATTGGCTTTGATTGTCCTAAACCTTTAATTGATAATCTAGATTCTGCAATTCCTGCATCAACTAAAAATTTCTTCACTGATGCAGCACGTTTATCTGATAACCATTGGTTGTATTCCGCAGTACCTGTTGCATCCGTATGACCATCAACACGAACTTTAGCTTTTTGATCTTTTAAAACTTTCACCAATTTGCTCAATTCTTGTTTGGCATTGTCTGACAAATAAGATGAGTTCGTTGGGAACAATAAATCAGAGGAAATGGAAACTAGAATTCCTTCATCAGTTTGCTTCACGTCGTTAAACTCGCGCTTCACATTTTTCAATCCGTCGTCTGTTCCATCTTTACTGACAACCGCGCCAGGATTGACAACCAATGATTGTTGTTTACAAGAAAAGAATGTTATGCTCGAAAGTAAAACTAATGCTAATAAATTGATGCGTTTCATGTTATGGTTTCTTTGTTGTTTGCGTAAATATAATACTTTATCCCTAATTTTTTACTTCTTAAATAGCCTTTGTTCAACGGCCTGAATTTCAGGAATCTGTTGATATAGTTTCCATATAAATCCAGTCTTTGCATTTTCTAACAGCAATGCGACATTGGCTTGATTACTCGCGACATATTCGTCGGAAACATCATTACTACGTAAATCAACCCACGAACGGAAGCCATATTCTGTAAATAAGAAAGCTCCAAATTCGTGATATAGTGCATGTAGCGATTTCTTAGCGCCCTGACTGTCAACGAATATACTCGCAACTGAGATTGCCGGATTAATTCGGAATGTGCCAATGCTATCTCTGCGCTCCTGGAATCCCCAAATGTCGGAATTGCTTGTTCCTACCCCAATCTCATTATCGCGACGCTTAACAACACTCGCATATTTGCCTACTACTTCTGCCAAGTTGTAATCTTTCAACTTCGCTAACTTCGGATTAATCGTTACAAAGGGTCTATACATCTCCAATAGATTACCCTCTGGTGCACCAAAAGGCAAGCTCACACCATACATCATGGTATCTTGCAAATTTGATACGCGTTGTAGTGAGTCTTGCGTTACGATATCACTACCATCGGGAAACATAGAATTTTGCTTTAAGGTATCGACTGTCGCTGAATCCACCGCCAATAAGGCAGGCGCTTCAGGAATCGGAACATATTTATGTTCAATAGCGTCTACGAATGAAGAAATGGGAATATTCGACCTGGTTGATGCCATAGCAAGCATATAAGCATTTAATCCTTGATTGACACCAACGATTGGCTCTGCGATAAAGTAATCATCGAGCATATCAAGATTCGAGCGTAGAATATGAGGGGCATTCGGAAGCGTTACTGCCTTCCAGTCCATCCGTTCCCATATATCGGTAATGCCTCTTCTAATTTCTGTTTCGGTTTCCTCGTCTCCTTTTAGATACTGCCGAACGACAAGCAAAGCTTCCATAATAGCGGCAGAAGACTCGATATCATATTGCGGTCTACGGTCGAAGTGCTCTGGTATGCCCTTTCTACCATCATAGTAAGATGGGAAGAATCCGTGTTTATTCTGCGCTTTGGCAAGGAAATTAACGATACGCTTTACACGACTGATAAATAAAGGACGACTAATAAAGCCTTTTTCAACACCAACCATCAGGCTGAGGATTGCTCCCCCAGTTTCTTTGACTGACACGATAGCTTTTTCTTTCATTCGGAACGGCATATGCATCCCTGTATTGATATCGTAATTCTCGACAAAGTAGTTGATATGTGCGATTTGGATGATATTGAACAACTCTTCATCGCTAACCTGCTTGGGTTCTACTTCCTGAACCGCCGATAATGGCGATTCTTTATAATTGAAATCTAACCAAGCGATTTTATAATAATACTTTTTATCAAGTACTGGCACATAGTCCAAACATCGCTGCATATAGGTTGGGCGAATTGCAATGGGCTCAAAGTCCTTATTGTTTTCCGAACGATAAATCTTTACATAGCGGATACTCGGTGTCAAAGGCACCTGCCATTGTAAGTCGACATGATTCGCATGGGCATTTGCCTTTGCAAGCACAGCCGCCGAAGTTAGGGGCACGGTCGGATACTTTGCTGGCAAGAATTCAATTTGATCTAAAAACAGCTGATTCATGGTCTTCGCCTCATTGAGTTGGCGAAAGATTATTCCAGAGATTGGATCCTCCAAGTTTAATCCAGCAAAATCTTTTACCGGAATTCGAACGTTTAACCACGCTCCGTTCTTAAAGCCCTCGACATAGTTGCGGACCGCCAAACTCACCGATTGATTATCTCTTTGCTTTATAGAGATTGATGGCAGATGTTCAGCCTTAGTATGCCCAGAGCCTACATACAACTTGAAATTCAAGACATCATCACTCGCTAAACGGTAATGAAACTTCTGCCGGCTATAACGAATCGTTACATTCCAATCCCCTTCTGGGTGCGATAGATAACGTAATGACAAAGCATTGCCAGGCGTAAAGAATAGCGTGTCCGACACCAGCAAATGTTTATTGACATTTTCAACCCAGCTCTTTCCGTTATACTCTACCAAACTTCGAGCATAAGTTCCATTAACAAGGCTGTTATCAAAGACTACCTCTGGATAGGTTTCCGCATTTGTCTTCAAACTAAACAAACATAACAGAAGAATCGGAATAAGTTTAAGTCGCATAAGCTAATAATAATGGACAAAAATAGGGAATTTTCCTTCTAGAAACTACTTTTAACGAGGAAAATGCCTTTCGTGATAAAATTATTACGCACATTTTAAGCCTGTTGCAAGAAAAGACTAAGATTTATTTTTGCAGTTTCGCATTTCTCTCTATATTTGCAGCACGTCAAGCGAAAGTAGCTCAGTTGGTAGAGCACAACCTTGCCAAGGTTGGGGTCGCGAGTTCGAATCTCGTCTTTCGCTCAGTTGCCTAGGTGGTGGAACTGGTAGACACGCAGGACTTAAAATCCTGTTCCCGTTAAGGGAGTGCGGGTTCGATTCCCGCCCTAGGTACTTGGATAAAAAGCTCATCTTTCGATGAGCTTTTTTAGTATATAGTATTTAGTAGTGAGTATGAAGACCTATGCTGGACTTAGTGATTTCTATGGATCAAGCTGAATTCTTGGGGGGAGTGTTAAAAATTTCTTAGTTTAGCGTCTTTAATACAAATATCCCTTGCAAGAAGCCGAACGTAAATTACTATCCTTATTGATGCCCGAAGGGCTTTTGGAATACTTCCAGATTTTAGAAGTCGATCAGGTCGACAATCAACTCCATATTTACTTAGATGAACTTAATATTGCTCCGACAGGCTATGAGCACAGCAAGTTGGAGTCAAAGGGTTTTATGCCTTCTACTGAAATTTCAGACTTTCCCATTCGAGGCCAGAAAGTTACGCTACATATCCGCCGTCGTCGATGGACGGTACTGGATACCGGAGATATCATCACAAGAGATTGGAACCTAGTGCGTGAGGGCGCTCGAATGACTACGGAATTCGGGCTTTTTTTAAAGAAGATATTTGGATAGCTACCCTGTAAGCGCCCAATTGGTAGGTCTGTTCTTCCAGATGGACGGCAAACAACTACAGGATCAATACAAGAACCACCTCAGTGATTTCCATGATTGGGACCAAAAGCCTCATGCCGAGAGCTGGACATTGTTCCCTGAAAACATATCGGAACACCTGAGCATTGATGAGACCAGCTTCAGCAACGGTGAATTATATACCATTGTTAGCAGTAAATCGGCAAAAGGGCGTAAAGGAACGATTTTAGCAACTATAAAGGGTACCAAGGCTGAGGATATCATGGCTGTTCTCGAGCGAATACCCTTGCGCTCGAGGAATAAGGTAAAGGAGGTGACCATGGATATGGCTCCCAACATGGCCAAGGCAATCCGTAGATGTTTCAGAAATGCCAGACGTGTGGTCGATCGGTTCCATGTCCAAAAGTTAGCTTTCGATGCCGTGCAGGAACTCCGTATCAAGTATCGTTGGGAAGTCTTGGATGCAGAAAGCAAGAAAATAATGGAATCACGAAAGCGAGGGATCCCGTATGAACCGGAATTGTTGCCAAATGGTGATACGCTCAAACAGCTGTTGGCTAGATCCAGACACCTATTGTTCAAGCATCCAAGCCGATGGTCGGAAAGCCAGAAACATCGTGCTGAATTATTATTCCTGCGGTTCCCCAAGCTAAAACAGGCTTATGATCTTGGAATTGCCTTAGGGGACATCTTCAACAAATGCAAGGACAAAAAGGTAGCATTTACCAAGCTAGGCCTATGGAACAATCAGGTTGAGAATGCGGGTATTGCTTCCTTTGAGAGCGTGGCAAAATCCATTGCAGCGCATCATCAATACATCCTACACTACTTCGACAATAGAAGTACCAATGCTTCCGCAGAATCCTTCAATGCAAAACTCAAAGCTTTCAGAAGCGTCTTCCGTGGCGTAAGGGACACAACATTCTTCCTGTACAGAGTGATGAAATTGTATGCTTAAAAATCTTTACCCCCCAAACTTTCGGTATGATCCATTTCTATTTTTAAAATAGATTAGACAGAGTAGACATCCCCATTTTTATACTCGCTTTAAATAATAAAAGTAGATAAGTTCGAGTCGCGACTCTCCTTACCTACTTACCCCATTAGAAAGAAAAATTATTTTATCTCAAAAGCCGTTCGTTACTATTCCTATTTAAGATTCGGATCAAACTTATTCAATTAGCATCACAAAGAAATACGGCTTTCCGTAAATCAGGTGATTTTCTCAAATCAATGAGTAATGCTATGCAAGTCGCTAGTTCACACAGCTAAAATCATTGATCAAAGTTGCTAGTTCTCGAACGGTTATATTCCTCAAGACAAGGATATTGAGCCCTTTCGAGGATTATTTAATCTTGATTTCCTTAAGCTCACTAACACAAGTGGTTTCTACGTCTACTTTTTGTAGAAACACCTTAGTACCTGCAAAATTAGCATCTAAGCGTAACTCTCCTTTATTATCGTCTGTCCGCATAGAACTAGAAATTCGACCGCCTTTGTTCAATAAGCGTTTCCCGGCTTCATCAAACCATAGGTAATTGTATCGCTTATCCAATTTTCCCTCAATCGTAAGTACTAAGTCGCCATCTTTATCATTCAACTTTACTTTTTCCTTGATAATAATCGGCTTTAATACCGTGACATGAATGGCAGTACGCGCTGATTCTTGCCCTTGATATATAGCGGAAACATAATAAGTCTGATCTTTCTTCAATCTTGGAGTTACGTAATTATGCGTTTCGCCTATAATTGAGTTACCATCGGGCTTTGCATACCAACGGTAACTCACTCCCACCTCTGGATTTTTAACAGAGAGTGCTTGAAAGCCGTTGTAACAGGTTTCTAAAGTATCGCCCCAAGTCGATATTGGCGCTTTTAGTAGGCTGTCCGCCGCAATATTAATAGACCAATGATGTTCGTATTTCTTTTGTAAATATTCCGGATGACGCACTAAGGTCGTCGTATCCTGCACTTCAACACGCAGTTTATTCAGCCCTTTAGCAAAGCGTCCGGAGTTAATATTAATAGAATCTAAGTTGTGCGCAATGGTTTCCTCATTTAAATACCAGGTTGTCTTGAGCGTATTCGGTATAGGTTTGAGGAGTTTCAAGGCAAATTTATAACTCTCTTTATTTTCTGCGTCGACCACACTATCTGGTCTGGTACCAGCGATCGGATTTGCAATTTCATGCACGCGATGCACAATGGCTTCTTGACAGACATTACAAAACGGCGCCACGAGGTATTGCATCTTACAGAACTCGTGCGGGCGAAACCAGTTAGCGCGAGAACCTTTGCCCCCATAACTGTAAACCCCAACCCCATTCGTCCCAATCCAATGCTTCCATGCAACTTTTTCCGGATCAGCAACTTGTGTACGATTAGGTCCCTCAACAGCATACATATTTCCCGCCCAATACTCATCGGCTAAATTCGTAAAGGAATGTCCAATTTCATGAACCGCGATATCATTGCTATCGAAGTTTACTGTGGCTGTTGCAAATTCCCCGCCCGAACCTCCATAATATGGTGAATTAACCAGAATAACGACCTGTGAATAATTGGGTACATGTGTGTTCAATACCTCACGAACCTTGTTTTGATTCTGTGGAATGACCAATCGATGAATACCAAAGTTGTCAAAACTTGATCCAAATATAGTCTTCGGATGTGACTCAGGTACAGCAATACGGCGTGGGAATTCATTAAATCGCGGAGGTAAGTCAGTTCGTCCATGTTCAACATGCGGACAATCTTTCGCTGTACATTCATGCACAGCTCCAGACTCTGCAGAGATTGTTTCTATGGCAAATACGTTGAAGAGATTTTTATATTGCGCGAAGGGTTCTGTTTTAAAGAAAAAGTCCGAAAAACGTTGTGCATCCTCTAAGAAGTGAGTCAATTCATCCTTCGTATATCCGTCTCCTAATATCACCAAGTTAACAGTGTTATGATCTGCACCTTGATACTGAATGGTGTCAATTTTAAATTGCTGCGCATGCAGTTCATTAGTCTGTATCAGGAAAAACACTAGAAAACCTAATAGGCTATATATTATTTTCATAATTTAGATATTTTAACACTAGGAAACAGATTTGGGATAATCGTCGACTAGCAATTCTCAAAGATAATCGCGACTGCAACAAAAATGTAAACTTATAATGCTCCAAATTAAACATATCTTGTTATTCGACTCGAACAACATCCGTAAAAAGCATAAAACACCCCCCAACAACTAGTGTTAATTCATTAAATATATTTCAATAAAACAATCATTCTATTGAAATTTCCCTAAATCACACCGCAGCACTAAACCTATTTTGTCCAGTTGTTTACATTTTATGCTCAAGCTCATCAGTCTATCGATTTAAACAATAATTTTAAAAGGGTTGTCTGAGAAACTGCCCATTTTCAGCAGCTACAGGATATTTAAAAAAGATATCCACTAGATTATGATATGAATATTAAACTACAGTAATTATTACCATCAAAATACCAAATTCCAAGAAAACAACAAGTACAACAACAGTTATTAACACGCTATTTGATTAGCAGCATTGTCCTCGTTTCCCATTTGAAATCGGCTGACAATGAAACACCACTAATTCAAGTTCACCTAAAAACAAACAAAATGAACAAAAGACTACTAACCTGTGTGGTTCTTTCTGTTTTTGCTGGCAATTATGCTTTTGGCCAAAGCAAAATCATTAACGGTCGAATTCTCGACAAACAGAACAATAGCCCTATCAGTGGGGTAACGGTTCGAAATGCCACGCAAAATCTAAGCACACAAACAGATGCTAATGGAAATTTCAGCATCAAAGCAAACAATGGGGATCAAATTGAAACAACGTTTATTGGCTATGCTTTTCAATTTGTTAAATGGGACGGTAAATCAACACTCTCACTAGCATTGGAGAAAAACGATGCGCAAATTGACGAAGTGATTGTTACTGGCTACGGAAATACGAACAAAAAAGCATTTACCGGATCAGCTTCAGTTATCGACCGAGATAAGATGAAAGATCTGCAATCCACCAGCATTAGCGATGTATTGCAAGGAAATGCCTCAGGAGTTTTAGCAATCGGTACCACAGGACAGCCGGGTGAAGATGCTCAGATACGTATCCGCGGAATTGGTTCTTACAACGCAAGTAGCGCTCCTTTGATCTTATTAGACGGCGCACCTTACAACGGAAGCTTAAATAGTATTAACCCTTCCGATATTGAATCGATGACCGTTTTAAAGGATGCCTCTTCGACGTCAATCTATGGTTCTCGCGCAGCAAATGGTATTATCAACATCGTCACAAGAAAAGGTAAAGGCAAACCACGTTTCGATGTTAATATGATCACTGGTGTCTCTTCTCGTGCAGTTAAAGAATACGAAACTGTAGATGAGCGTCAGTACTATGAATTGACTTGGCTTGCTTACCGAAACGACGCCAAGGTAGACCCAAGTTTATTAGCGACACAGCAAGTTGCAACGGTTGAAGATTATGCAACTAAACTTACCTTAAACAACCTTCGTTACAACCCTTTTGACATCGCACAACCTTTTGACGCCAATGGTAAAATTCTTTCGAATGCCAAATTACGTTGGAGCGAAAGCTGGATGGATGAAATGATTCATAATGGAATTCGTCAAGATATCAATGCAAGCATTTCAGGTGCTGATGCGGAGGATAAAACCAACTATTTTATTGGTGGTGGATATCTAAAAGATGAAGGTATCGTTAAGAAGTCAAACTTTATTCGTTATACGGGGCGTGTAAATCTGAGTAGTAAAATTACCGATTGGTTTGAAGTCGGAGCAAATTCTACTTTTGCGAAGTCTGATCAGAATTACCCATCTCAAGGTACTGCTTATGCGTCCGATGCCATGTATTTTGCGCGTGGAATAGCGCCAATCTATCCAGTGCATTTGGTTGACTTTACAACTGGCGAGTTTATAAAAGACGCAAACGGCAATTTGATTTATGATTTCGGAAATAACACCGCTGTACTTGGCGAATTACGTGACAGTCGCTATAGAAGAACATTTGGCGAGGGCCAAAACGTAGCAGCAACTGCTGACTTAAACCCAATTAGCAATAGTCGTACAACGGCAACAGGACTAGCCTATGCAAACATCAAATTCCATAGAACATTAAGTTTCAAAACCTTGTATAACATGAACTATAATTCCGTTCAGCAAGATCAGTTTTGGAATCCATTTTATGGTGATGGAACAACAACTAATGGCTACTCTTACCGCGGCATTACAAATCTACTGACGCAAAACTTCACGAATACCCTGACCTACGATAATCATTTTAACGATGTTCATCATTTGAACATTGTCGGAGGTATGGAATCATACAAATACAAGGCGCAATTCTTGTCTGGCGAGCGCACAGGCTATACTTTCTCTAACCCGACAGAACTGGATTATGGAACTACGCAATCTTCTAACGGTAATACAAATGAGAATCGTTTAGAAAGTTACTTTGCGCGTATGAGCTATGACTACGGCGAGAAGTACCATTTTACAGGATCGTTACGTCGTGATGGTTCAACACGCTTTCATAAAGATCACCGTTGGGGAACGTTCTATGCTGTGGGAGCATCTTGGAATATTGATCAAGAAGACTTCTTAAAAGATGTGACCTACTTATCTATGCTTAAACCAAAGATTTCTTATGGTACGTCTGGAAATCAAGCATTACCTGGTAGTTTCCCATATTTAGGCACCTACTCTGCTGGCGCCAATGTCGGTCCTGCTAGTGGTAGTATTATCAATACGCTATCCAACCCATTGTTATCTTGGGAAAAAACTAGTCAATTAGATGTTGGTATCGATTATGGATTCTTAAACGATCGCATTACAGGTTCATTCACATACTTTGATCGCCGATCAAACAATCTATTATTTGAACGTCCTATGCCTACATCTTCTGGAGTTGGTTCAATCGCCGACAACGTAGGTGGAGTTAAAAACCATGGTTTTGAATTTGATATTAGCACAACGAATATCAAAAGAGCAGATTTTACCTGGTCAACGTCTTTTAACATTACAAAATTAAATAATACAATTACTGAAGCCGCACCAGGCACTCAGCAAGTTGTTGGAAATAGCTGGTATAACTATTATATCAGAGATTTTATTGGAGTTGACCCTGCAGATGGTGCAGCAATGTGGTATAAAGATGACGCGAATGGCAATAAAGTTTCTACGAAGAACTATAACGAAGCAACTTATTATCACATGGGAAATCGACTACAAGACTTCACGGGTGGTTTAAGTTCCATGTTAAAATATAAGAATATTGATTTCTCGATTCTTGCTTCCTTCGGTATCGGTGGCGACTATTACGATAGCAACTATCAATCCTTGATGAACGGTATTCGTGGTTTAGGAGGCAATGCTTCAGTCGATGTTGCAAAAAGCTGGATGGATGAAGGCAATAAAGGTGATGGAAATACTCCACTTTTGATAACTCAACAAAACTATGGAAATAGTTCATCGACGAGATTCTTTTATGATCACACCTTCGTTCGCGTAAGAAACATTACTGTGGGATATAACTTTAGTCCGACCTTGATGGAGAAAGCTAAACTTAGATCGGCACGCATTTATTTCTCAGCACAGAATCCGTTTACATTCTTTCCTGATGCTCCACGCGGTGCGGATCCAGATGCAGGCTTAAATGCACAAGCATCAAACAACAATACAACAGCGAATAAATTCATCTCTTTCGGTATTAATGTCGGAATCTAATTTGAATCACATGAAAAAAATAAGCTATCTCAAATATATGGTCTTCAGCTTGGCAGTCTTAACGACCGCATGTAGCAAAAACTTCTTAGAAGACCCTAGTCCAAAAAATGGCGACTTAACAGAAACCATTATCTTTTCTTCAAAAGCTGGCGCTCGTTCAGCCTTGACCGGCATCTACTGGATACTTCGCAGTGAGGATTTCAATGGTTATGGTGGTGCTAGTGGTGGTGCTGGTGTCCTTACCAATCGTGGACTTCAAACCAGTATGTTTCACTTTGAAATGAAGGGTAATGACTTTTTAGATATTTATGGGGGCACCTATTGGTGGGGTAACGAAGCGACATGGAAAGAAGGTTACTATAACCGCGATGCCAATGGCTCTCGTACCGTACAGATCTGGGACATGTTTTACGCCGTTATAAACAATGCGAATGCGGTTATCAAATACGTGCCGGAGCTACCGGATGCTAGTGAAGACGAAAAGAAACAGTTAATCGCTGAAGCGAAAGCCCTTCGCGCCTACAGTTATTTTTGGTTAGCACGCGTGTACCAAAAGTCCTATGCTCAAAATCCGGACAATCCAGGTGTTCCAATTTATACAGAACCGGCAAATAAAGAAACATATGGAAATCCTAGAGCATCGTTGAAAGAAGTCTACAATCTTGTAGTATCGGATATTGAGTTCGCTGTTGCAAATTTGAGCGCAACCCGTAACGAGAAATATGAGATTAATAAAAATGTTGCTCAGGGTATTGCGGCAATGATTTATCAAGAGTTGGCGATGTCCGATCCTGCCCAATGGGATAAGGTTATCAACAATGCAAAAGAAGCCATGACAGGATATCCTTTAATGACAAACAGCCAGTATAAGCAAGGTTTTAACAACCTATCAAATGGCGAATGGATTTGGGGACTTCCAGTTCCTAATGATCAATCATTGACTTATTACTCCATCTATTCTTTCTTGGATCAAACCAATGGTTACTATAAGAACATCTACGCAACATCGGAGTTGTATGATCTATATTCAGCTACTGATGAACGCAGATCATTGTTAGTAAATCCAGGCTATGGCCCCGCTTACCCTCTGTATCAAAATTATACCAACAAGTTTAAGTCTAGAACTGCAGGTGTGATGGAGGGGGATATTATTATCCTACGTTCCGCGCAATTGTTGTTAATTGAGGCGGAAGCTTATATTCACAAGAATGAGTTTCAGAAAGCGGTGGATAAAATGTATGAGCTTCAGAAACTACGCGACCCGCAGGCGGTGAAGCTTTCTACAGCTTTGAGTAAAAGTCAACTCCTAGATGAGGTTATTAAAGAGCGTCGTAGAGAGCTTTACGGTGAAAACGGAGGTGTTTATTTTGATTATAAGCGCTTACAAAAAACGTTTAAACGTACCGGAAATAACCCTTTCTTAGTTGAAATACAGCCATCCGATGTACGTTGGTTACTACGCATTCCTCAAAAGGAAATTAATTCAAACACCTCGCTTACAGAAGCAGATCAAAATCCTTAATATCTTAGGGTAATGGCAGCATTAGGCTTGCCATTACCCTCTTTTTTGAATTTCATAAAGAAAAACAAGACGACGTTTGTTAAAAACGATCATCTACCAATTCCTTGTTCAGCATAGCTCCTGCTACCCCTCCTGTTGCTACAGCATTTGACACCGATCGCATCATTGAACTGTTGTCTCCACATGCAAAAACACCATCAACTGTTGTTTTCTGAAAGCCATCCACTTTGATATAGCCCTCTTCGGTGGTTTCACAGCCAAGTTGTTTAGGTATTTCAGAATGCTGTTCAAAAGGGAGACCCGCGTAGAGCGCATCTAGCGCTAACCGACTATTATCTTCAAACAACACCTGAGCAATCTGTCCATCCTGCTGTTCAATCTCCTTTACTTTCTTTTCAACGATAGCTATATTATGCTTTTTGAATTTTGCAAGCTGCTCTTGTGTAAAATCAGGTTCACCTGCAGTCAAAATAGTAATTTGATCAGTTAAATTATTCAGCAAGGATGCCATATGGAAAGCTTTTGCCCCATTTAATAGAATACCGGTCTTCTTATTTCTAATTTCATACCCATGGCAATATGGGCAATGGACAATTGATTTCGCCCATGCTTCAGCAAAGCCACCTATCGCTGGCATAATATCTTTAATACCTGTAGCAAACAGTAGCTTGTCAGATTCGAACCGTTCTCCTCGATCTGTCTGAATTACAAAACTTTTTCCATTTCGAATACCGTTTGTTGCAAAAGCATTAATATATTCAACAGTAGGATATTGTAATACTTGTTCCTTAGCGATACTTGCTATCACACTAGGCTTTTGACCATCCTGCGTTATGAAGTTATGCGAGTGTGGCGTTTGCTGATTACAGGGACTACCGCTATCAATTATTAGCACTTGACGCAAGGATCGACCAAGCGCCATTCCTGCCGAAAGCCCGGCATAGCTCCCACCGATGATGATGACATCATATTTTCCTAAATTTTCCATAGCATCGTACTTATATGTTCAAGATACTGCAATATGTAAACAGCTCTATATAAGACAGCAATAAAGGATTGAATGTCTCAATTGAGAGATCAATACCGATGTCTTATCAATACTAAAGATAGATATTTTAATTTAATGCTACAATGTTGCATTACCAACAAACTAATAAATGAGATAATGATTACAATTCTCGATCTTGAATAGCGAAAGCAAAAATCTTCTGTTATAAAAAAAAGCCCAATCATCGTGAGCTTCTTTATCTTCTGGAAAATCCTAATCTTTAGATCTCTTCCTTCTGAACCATTTGTAGATCTCAAACCAAAGCACAGAAAGTAATGCAATCAAGCCCGACATAGCAAGCTCTGTCATATTCAAACTTGTTAGTTTGAAGAAGTTTGCAATAGGAGCTATAAAAAGAATAGCAAACAACAATAATAAGGTCAGCCCAATGACTACCGGGAACAATTTGTTTTTATTATTAAAGCTTTCAAATATGCTAAAGTAGAAAGATCGATTGACTAGACTGAGTAAAACGTTGGAGAAAATCAAAGTGGTAAACACCATGGCTCTCGTTTGTTCTTCGCTTCCGCCCTGCTGAACCATCCACTGATAGGAAAACAACACGCCGATCGTAATGACAATCCCTTGAATAATACTAATGGTCAACTCTCGCAGATTGAGAAAAGTATCGGTCAATTTACGCGGAGCCTGTTGCATGGTATTTTTTTCCATGGGCTCATTTTCGTATACGATAGAACAGGTTGGCCCCATTACAAGTTCCATGAAAATGACATGGACTGGCGTAAATATATTCGGAAATATCCAGCCCAAGAATAAAGGCAGCGAAACCGTTAGGATAATCGGGATATGTATCGATATGATATATTGAATAGCTTTCTTGATATTGGTATAAATTCGGCGCCCTGCAGCAATTGCAACGACGAGCTTATCTAAGTCATCATTTGTAATCACTAAGGCCGCTGCGGCCTTTGCAATCTCAGTCCCTTTGGTTCCCATAGCTACACCAATATGTGCAGCCTTGAGAGCAGGTCCATCATTCACGCCATCCCCCAGCATTGCAACAACTTCGCCGTTTTTCTTTAGCGCGTTGACTACAGCAAGTTTTGCATCTGGAAACATACGTGTGAATAAGACTGTTTTATCAGCAACAGCGATCAATTGCTCTTCTGTAAATGCAGCTAAGTCATTTCCGTTGATTCCAACTTCTGTATTTATAATACCAGCTTGTTTAGCAATACTCCCCGTTGTATCGGCGTTGTCACCAGTTATGACCTTAACTTTAATTCCAGCTTCGTAGATATGCTTAAAAACCTCTTTAATCCCTTTTTTGGGTGGATCGTAGAAAACAACAAGTCCTAGGAATTCAAATTCGAAATCTTGCTGTTTAAGCGGAAAATTATCACCTTCGAAGGTAGATTTAGCAACTCCCAACACACGGTAACCCTCTTTCCCAAATGCCGATATCAGTCCCCTCACCTTCTCTTTTTCAATATCTGATAAATTAGAAACGGCAAGTATCGCCTCAGGAGCTCCCTTTGCAGCTACAATACGATCCTTATTGATGTCTTGAAAGAGATGCGTCATCATGGGCGGCTTCCCTTCCAAGGGATACTCATGAAATAACTCATAATTCTTTCGTTGATCTACTTGTTGCGTGTTTACATATACCTGATGTAGCGTTTTCTCCATCGGATCAAATGGTACGGGCTCACTGCTCCACATAGCGTAATTGATCAAGGTCGATAGCGCACTATCTTGAAATGCCTCTTCGTCAAAGGTCTTATCAGACTGATAATCGTAGAGCTTCTTTAAATGCATGGTATTCTCTGTAATCGTCCCTGTCTTATCGGTACAAATTACGGTAGTACTTCCGAGCGTCTCTACAATGCTGCTCCGCTTAATTATAATCCCGTCACGCATGAGCTTCCATGCTCCTAATGCCATAAAGGTTGTAAAGGCTACAGGGATCTCTTCCGGCAAAACAGACATAGCCATCGTCAACCCATTTAACAAACTAGACAGTAGATTACCTGATTGTAGATAGCTATATCCCCAGACCATCATAAAAATGATGATTCCGGCAATAGCCATCCATTTTACAAATTGTCGTATCTGGATTTGCAAAGGCGAGCTCTCTTCTTTGATGGTCATAATGGAATCGCCAATTTGTCCAATCTTTGTTTGCTTGCCAATATGCTCCACTTCAAAGACCGCCAATCCGGACACTGTGATCGTCCCACTATAAATCTGATTATTTCCTTTCTCCGGGTTCTTAAAGACAGAGAAGCTCTCCCCTGTTAAGGAAGCTTCATTGACAGAAAAGTCATTACTATGAACTATACGACCATCAGCATTAATCATTTTCCCTTCTTCCGTAATACATAAATCACCTACAACGATCTCATGTGTCGGAAGTTTGATAATCTTTCCGCCACGAATCACCGTACTTAGGGGCTCGTTTAACTTCTCAAGCTCTTCTAACGCCTTTTTACTGCGATTGTCTTGATAGAATGAAATAGCAGAAACTGCGACAATGGCAACAAACATAAAGAGTGCCTCGGCGTAGTTACCGACAATAACATAGATAATGGAAATGGCAAAAAGCAAGATCAACATGGGCTCTTTCAAGATATCCAACAGCATTTCGAAAGCACCTCGATGTGTCACTTCAATCTTGTTCGATCCATATTTTTCTCTTGAACTCTGAACCTCTTCGTCCGACAGACCTTGTAGTTGATTAGGAATATTATAGGTACTCATACAATACTGTTCTTTTTTATCGATTTTCTAGGAGATAACAATCATACTTTTGATAGGATTGCTGCATATCAAATATATTCTATTTGAAACAGACTGAAATTTACGGAATCCTAGAGATCTTGTTATGATTTCAATCACAGTTTTCAACTTTTCCCTAATATCGATAGTGAAAGATTGATTTTTAGTGTATACATGTGATTCTCGAGAAGAAGCAAAAAAGAAAAGCCCCATCACGTAATGTGATGGGACTTATATCTTATATTGGCGTTTTTAAGGCGCCGCTAAATTACGCGATATCTTGATTTAAAGATTGCTTATAGACAGCTTTCTTAACTTGGATACGACGAGCTACAGATTTCTTCTCGTAAGCCTGACGAGAACGTAGTTCTCTTAAAACACCAGTCTTCTCGAATTTCTTCTTGAAACGTTTTAACGCTCTATCTAAAGATTCACCTTCTTTAACATTTACAATAATCATAGCTTTTATATACCTCCTTTCGTCGTAAAATTCTTGGTGTGCAAAAGTAATGAAAACAATGCACTCCCGCAAATTAATTTTCGACTAGTTTATATTCAGCAACGATTGCCTCCAATGGATGCTCTGGGGTACATAATGCGGTATGAATCCCCAACTGCTTTGCTCCTTCTAGGTGCTGCGGACTATCATCAATAAACAAGGTTTCCTCTGGAATCAGATTATTTTCTTTCAATACCAATTCGAAAATTGCCAGGTCTGGCTTTCTTAAACCTGCAAGATGAGAATAATAAGTCTTCTCGAAAAAATGCTCATTGTTTTCAACACCATATGTATCTTTAATATGCTGCATACAGTAAGCATAGTGGAGCTCATTGTTATTACTAAGCAGAAACATACGCTTGTGTTTCTTAAGTTCATCTAGCGTCTCATGTTTACCCGGAGGAACACCAATAAGTAAAGAGTTCCATGCATCATCAATTTGTTGATCTGTTAAGTCGGGACGGTTTGCTTTCTCCCTCACGCCTTCTCTAAACTCTGCCGCCGTGATTTCGCCTTTATCAAAATCATCAAAAAGTCCATCTTGCCCTTTATGTCCAAAAAAATCATCCACATTGGTGATACCCAATGCACTAAAGGATTCGCGTACTTTATTAAAGTCGATCATAAAGATCACATTCCCATAATCTAGGATAACATTTTTAATATTTTGCATACAAAAATTTTGTTTTCTCGTCTCAAATATCGATAATTGCATCGTCAAAAGCGGAATTAATGTTCTATATTTTTGACAAAATAAAACCGCGCCTATAGCTCAGTCGGTTAGAGTAGAAGACTCATAATCTTTTGGTCCCTGGTTCGAGCCCAGGTGGGCGCACAAATCTAAAAGTCGTTTTTCTGAATAGAAAAAACGACTTTTTTCGTTTCTAAGGGCATCTTTGAATCATTTGTCCTTCACTTTTCGGAGCTCTCCGAAACGGTGGGATTTACATAGTTTTTTGTTAAACTTCACGTTTTCATGCTACAATTATGCTACAAAGAAAACGTGGCAATTTAAAAATTATGGCAACGACCGTAAAAGCAATGGTGTTCAAACACCACAGAAAAGTAGATGGTTCTTACAATGTTAAGATAATCTTGTTACACGAAGGAAAAAGAAAGTACCTTGACACCTCACATTTTGTAGTGAAAAAGCAACTTACAAAAGACTACAAAATAAAAGATCCATTTATTGCAGAGCAAGTTGAAAAACAATTGAGAGATTACCGCAAGGAAATAAGCGAACTTGCAGAAAAATTAATCTACTTTACCGCTGACTCACTTGCAGACCATCTCTTAAATAAGAACGAAGACATCAATTTCATAAAGTTCTGTGATCAGCATATTGAAAAACTCAAATCCGAGGGTCGAGATGGCACAGCAGCTACTCATCGGGTTATCCGAAACAGTCTCGTCGACTATTTCAAACGAGAGTCATTTTCAATTAATGAAATTCATTCCAACATGTTAGTTTCTTATGAGAAGTATTTAAGATCAGAGAGGAAATTAAAAAGATTTAATCAGTTGGGAAATCCAATATACTCCATAAAAAAAGGTCTATCTGACAGCGGTCTTCACAACCACATGAGAGATTTACGAACACTCTTCAATGCAGCCAGAGAGAAGTACAATAATGAGGACATCGGAATATACAGAGTAAAGCACTACCCATTTAAGAAATATAAAGTAGGTAGTCCTCCCCCAACACGCAAAAGAAATCATACGCTTGAAGAAGTTCTAAAAATTCGTGATTGCATCACTCAGGTTGACAGTCGGGCTGAATTGGCCAAAGAACTGTATATGCTCTCTTTCTATCTATGTGGAATTAACGCAGTTGACTTATATAATCTAACTGATAAAAATATCAAAAATGGACGTATTAATTACAATCGATCTAAAACAGAGAGGAAGAGAAAGGACAATGCATTCATAAGCATTAAGGTCTCCAAAGTCGCGACTTCACTTCTAGAAAAATATGTAGGATTACTTTCTTCGAGGTATGCTAACACATATTGTCTAAATTGGGCTCTTTGCAAGGGAATGGAACAGTTGAGAACTATTACTGGCATTCAGGGTATAACTTTATACTGGGCTAGACATACATTTGCTACTGTAGCTAGAAACAAATGTAGAATGAGTAAGGATGATATTGCACTTGCACTAAATCACGTTGACTCTGGCAACAAAATAACTGATATCTATATTGAAAAAGATTGGAAAATTATAGATGATGTGCAACGAAAAGTAATTAAAAAATTGAAGAAAGCGGAACAAAAAATTTTTAAAAGCAAGTCTAATTTTGAATAAACTTCCACTTGGGTTGATTTCCCTTTAATGGGGAATCAACCTTAAAAAAAGGATTAATGAAGATTTTTAACATATTTAAATCCGAATGAAAATAATTAGAATTGAGGTGGAGATTAAGAGACTTTCGGCCTGTACCTTTTTACATGGTGCAAAATCGTCGTTTCCGACTTGCAGAAGCAACATATGGACAATTTTTGGAATTTCGAAATTTTATTCCGTAACACATTTGTAACGATTTTCTTCTCGTGTATGCTTCTCTAATATTACAGTTGTCAAATGCACTAAGAGTTTCAAGTTAGATATTGCTAAAACTTTGATCGATCGCTTTTGTAACCCTCCCGAAAATTCGGACTGTCTGAAACGCGAAAATTCGTAACTTAGAACAGTACAATGAAAAAGACAAGAATCAGCGAGAGCCAAATCGTTTCTGCGATCAAGCAACATGAATCGGGTAAAAGCACTTCGGACATCTGCAGGGAGTTGGGTGTCCACCAAGCCACCTTTTACACTTGGAAGAAGAAGTATTCCGGGATGGACAGCCAAGAGCTGCGCCGCATGAAGGAACTGGAGGAAGAGAACCGCCGTCTCAAGCAGATGTATGCGGACCTCGTCCTGGACCACAAGATCCTCAAGGACGTACTCTCAAAAAAGTTCTGAGGCCCTGCCAGCGCAAGGATATGGCTGCTTATGTTATTTCTATGCACCAGATCAGCATCAGCAGGGCCTGCAAGGTTGTCAACCTGCCCAAGTCGATGTATTATTACAGGAACAGGAAGGACGACAGCGAAACGATAGCGAAGCTCCGAGAGCTGGCCGATCGGTATCCAACCGAAGGACAGGACCTTTACTATTCACGTATCCGACACGAGGGACTGAAGTGGAACTACAAACGAATCCGCAGGGTGTATCAACTCTTGGGGATGAACCGTCGCAGAAAGGTCAGGAGACGACTTCCAGCCCGGGTAAAGCAACCGTTATCGATTCCAGAAAGGCCGCTTAAAACATGGTCTCTGGACTTCATGAGCGATGTACTGACCAATAAGCGCAAGTTCAGGACCCTGAATATCATTGATGATTTTAATAGACAGGCCATCGCTATTGAGGTTGCGCACAGTATGCCAGCAAACAAAGTAACCTATCTATTGGAACGCATCATAAAAGAGCAGGGAAAACCTTCACGTTTCCGTACGGATAACGGCCCTGAATTTATCAGTAGGGAATTTCGAGATTGGTGTGCTGGCAAAGAAATAGATATACAGTACATTCAACCAGGCAGGCCGATGCAAAACGGTTACATTGAACGTTTCAACCGCACGTTTCGGGAAAGTATCCTTGATGCCTACCTCTTTGAAGATACACAGCAAGTACAGATACTTGCAGAAGAATGGATTCAGGATTACAACTACAGAAGACCACATGAGTCATTGGGAGGAAAGACACCAATGGAATACGATGCCCTGCCGGCGGCATGTTATCAATAGGTCAACTTTAAAAAAGATTGACCTATTGATAACAACTATTTTTAAATTTGAAAACTCGCCTGGATGCCAGTCCGAAAATAGGGAGGATTACACTTTCATTTTAATTATGTTCTTATAAATAAACTCCAATACCGCCTCAGCAACAGCCTCTGCAAGCGGAACAGGGACACCGTTTCCTATCATCTTGAATTTCTTTGTCAAAGGTAATTCCTCCGGTAAAACGTATTCATCAGGCACTCCTTGTATCCTCAATGCTTCACGTACAGACAAACGTCTGTGCTCGTAAGGGTGTAAATGAACTTCATTATTACCGTAACAAGTTGTAGGGCTATATTTGAAACGATGAAGACGCTTAAAGGAGGGTCTATTTGTTTCACCTTCGTTAATTGCACATAATTTCTCTTCGCTCACGTGCAAATTGAAAAATTCATTTGCGTTAGGAGTCAAATTTATCTGGTTTTGTGGCACAAGACATTTTTCAACACACAACTCAATTGGCACATCTTTAGATTTAATCACGGACGCACCAAATTCACTTTGTTTGCCCCAATTATATTTGGTTAAAGCATTCTCATATTTTGCATTTATTGGAAAAGGGAACCACTTGCCGAAAGAGCTTCGTTCAACATTTTTTTTATCAAGAAATTCTTTTCTAATTCCAACAAAAAAAATTCTTTCTCGGTGTTGAGGAACACCAAAATCCAATGAGTTTAACTTCTCATGGTCGACGTAATATTCGTTCTCGATTCTTTTCAACAGCGCTTGCAAAAATTCCTTTGTTTCTTTCCTTTTTGTTAAACCGGTTACATTTTCCATCACGAAAAAGGTAGGTTTCAATTCCAAAATCTTATCAAAAAAAACAATCGTAAGTTTACCTCTCTCGCCCTCAAAACCTTTTCGCGAACCATTCATACTAAAGTCTTGGCAAGGTGGACCACCAATTATTCCAAAATGTTCTGGTTTTCCATTAGGAAATGCTTCTTTGATTATTTCGTTTGATTTTACGTCTGTAATTGACTTCGTATTAAAAATTTCTGCTTTAATTCCATTTCCTCGAGATTTTCTCCATGAAGTAATCCCAGCTGCATGAAGTTTTGCAAACACTTTATCGAACTCGTTCGTCCAAACAATTTCAAAACCAGCTTTCTCAAAGCCCATATCCATAAATCCTCCCCCGGAATAAAAGGAGAGAACAGGGATTTTATGTTCGTTAAATTTGTTCATAAATCATTGTCGTATCGGTAACAGAATAGACAAAATCTGTTGACTCTTTTCGCAAATTGTAAATACTTATTTTTTTCTTTCTTTTATAGCTTAATTCGTCAAATTTTTCAGAATTAAAGTTTTTGATGGTCAATTGCCTTGTACCATTTTGCAAAAACACACTCACATTCCCATTTTGAAATTTCTTCACGTCTTTAATTTCTCCGAAAACATCATTAAATGAAAAATCAGTTTCAAGTTTTCTGATAAAAAAAGAACAAGCTGGCCTATATAAACAATACTTGCAGTTTACTTCTGTTGGAGTAACTGAAAATGATTTTGTACTTATACAGTTATTCGTTGTCTTTAAAAGATTTTTTGCTTCATCATATATTATTTTACATTCTTCTTCGGAAAACGTAACCATAAACTTTTGATTCGCTAAATCCACCAAGCTTAAACTCGTTGGAAACCTATTCGTGTTTTCAAAATACAAATAGGCATAAAGCTTAAGTTGCTCTTTGTATTCTTCTTTTACATCAGAATATAATTCGCCCTCATCATCTAAACAATCTTTTGTAATCGCTCCGGTTTTAAAGTCTATAATTTCTATGTTATCGTTATTTTCAATTATTAAATCAACTTTCCCTCCAATCAATTTATCCTCCGATTCAAACCATCTTTCAGAATAAAAATTTATGTCACCTAAATTCGCTTGTTGTTTAGGTTCGTTTCTTAAATGTCTTTTTAACTGGATTTTTTTCAAGCCGAAATTTTTCAACTTTTTTTGGAGTGGAACGAAAAATCCAAAACTATTTTCCTGCAGATCCTCTTCAACTATTTTCAATTGCTTATCAAACTCCGTATTAAAATCATCTTCATTTTTTACAACCCCTTTTGCAATCAATTCAAGTATTTTGTGCAATACTGTACCGAAATAGGCATTAGGCGAAAGTGGAAGTAAAGGCTTCTTATCAAACGCTTCTGCCAATAAAGATTTGTAAGCACAATTTTTCATTGAATAAAATTGGCTTGGCGAAATACGTTTGATTTCCTTGAAATTTATTTCTCCAATTCTATTCATCATCTCTCTATCAATTTTTCATAACACCAACCCGGTCTGCGATGTAAGTTGAATGAGTCTATTATGCTAATTTTTCCTCCGTTACTTTCAGTATGTTCTGTGATTTCATAATAGATTTCAGCCAACCAATTTGCTTCTTTAAAATCTTTCATATTCCAAAATGGGTGAACAATCATTATCACATTTCTTTGATTTCTTCCAAATTTGATAATTGGCAAACCTTTTATTTCTGCTGTATGTGAGAAGCCAAAACTCTGAGCAAAACCATTTCTCAACTCTTTTGCAAAAGCAAGCCAATCTTGTAATTCGACAAAGTTGAAATTTCCATCAGCACCGCAAACGAAAGTTGAATCATTCATCACACGGAGCATTGATAAACCTAATCGCCAATCAAGCAAACTGTGATAATTCATATTCCTATATACTTTCAAGCAATCGTAACAAGCATCATCACATTTTGTCTGATGTATTTGTGAATGAATTTTTCCTAAATAACTATTCATATTACTTGGTTCCATTGCTTCCGAAAGAATGTTTTGAAAATCGTTGTATAAAAATCTCACAAAGCCCGAACCATTTGGCAATTCATCAGTCAAAATAATTTCTGCAATTCTTCTGTTTGTACCGTCTTCAAGCACTTTCATTGAAATGTCAGCAATTTCAATTTCGGTTGGGTCAACATCAAGTCTGTCAGCCAAAATCCGTTGAAGCAAAAAAGCGGCTGAATAATATCCTGAACGAACACCGTTGCTTTGTGCTTTAACGTGAGGCAAATCTGTTTCACTAAAAAACATATTCAAGTCAAGTTCCAAAGGAATAGTCGAAGGTGCTATTCTGAATATTTCTGTATTTTTATTGCTTGCTAACGCAATTTGCTCGTCTGTATTTGTTGCGTTTTGTTGAACAAACATGGAACAACCATTGCTGTCATTTGTCGGTACGGCTAAATCATTCAAGAGCCATTGATTATTAAACCAAAATCCGTTTTGATTGAAAGGAAATTTGTTGTTTGTGTTGTAAAGTTTTCCTGTGAAAAACCTATCGGAATTTGTATTTACTCTCCAAGTAACATCGTTATCTGAAATGGAAATTGAGGCATTACTTATTTTTCCCGTATTTGCTGAACCGATTTTTTCTGCAAAAATTGGTGGCCGTGAAAGCAAAAACTCCGAATCATCTTTCGTATCGCTTCCTACTGAAAGATTTGTTCTGTATCCTCTTGGTGATTTCAGCATGAAAGGTCGTTGATATTTATTTGGGTTGTCTTCACCACAATTTGGACAAACATCAAATTGGTTTTGGTTTTCCAATTCTACTTTTCGTTCTTCCGAATATGTTTCAAAAAACCCGCAAGACCTACAACGAACAAACCAACGGTTTAGTGAAAACGGAAGTAAGTTGTTGGTTTCAACATTTGTTACAATTTGATTTCCGTTTCTACGCGTATTGATAAAATCACTTGTAAAACCAATAACCTGATGAATTGCCTTGTCTTTTGTTTTCTGTGCACCCGGTGCAAATTCATAAATAGCCATTGCTTGCGCTCGGTCTATTGAAAGTGGTTCAAGTTTTCTGTTTATGCCGTGATACAAGTTTTTAACGGTAGTTGGCATTCCGAACATTGGTAAAATCCCGCCTTCGGCAAACTTTTCAGAAATATCGTTTGTTGCAATTTCTTCGTTGTCTCTTATACTTTGAGCTTTCCCAATCAATCCATTTTGGGTTGTTGTATCTATAACCCAATTGATAAATTCTTCTCTTTTCCCTTTTAGTTGTTCAGTCAGCAAAGCATCAACCGTTGATTCAATCGCTACTTTGTTATTGTTTATCCAATCTGTAATTTCTATTCTGTATGTGTCCCAACTATCAGTAGAGCCAAATTCTCCGTGAACACTTGATTTTTCATCAGAACTAACATCAATATCTTTTTCAACGTATGCTCTCCTTAAAATTTCTTTTGCAAGCAACCGTTTAAAAATCCGCTCTTGTCCCATTGTCAAGAAAGGTGTTGGCGGTGCATCACCTGTGATTTTTTGAGGGTTTGCAAAATAAAATTCATCGTGGCTTCTACCTCTGCAAAAAGTCAAAATCACGGAATAGGCTTGCCCTCTACGACCTGCACGACCAACTCTTTGTTGATAATTGAAACGTTGAGGCGGCATATTTCCCAACATCACGGCTTGTAATGCTCCAATATCAACCCCAACTTCAAGTGTTGTCGTTACGCTCAACAAATCAATTGCTTTTACTTGTCTATTGCCTTCATCTGGCAAAATGATATTTCTAAAATGCCGTTGCCTTTCAAATTGGTCGTCTGTTTGTCCGGTAAGTTCTTCACAATGCAAACGAATTGGCGGACGCTGTTGTTTAATTGCATTGTAAGAAAGGTAATTATCTTTCCAAATATCATCACAAATTTTGCTATGTGGCGTTTGTAACGCTGTCACAGAATGAGTGCAAATGCCTCCACTAAAATGCAAATGTGGCCTATTTCCTCTTGTAGTTGTCCACACTTGATCGGTTGCTTGTGCAACTTTGATGAAAAGTTCTTCAATTTGAATTCCTTTATTAGCTGTCAACAAACCGCTTATTGAAAGTGTATTGAATACTGCATCACCAATTTCGTTTTCTTGTTTTGAAAACCTATTTGCAACGGCACGAATGTACTTTTTTATTTGCCCCGGAAAATCATTGTATTGCGTCAAGTTGAAAGGACTTGCATCTTCGACTTTGTTATGTTTGTACTTGTCCCCTAAAATCCTAATTGTAGAATTTACAATTTGTAAAAACTCATCTTTTGCTAAAGCAACCGATCTCGCTTGGTCTGCTACAACTTCTAATTCCGGATTTATACACACATAACCCAATGCAGAGGATTCAAACGAATAGAACAGTGAACCAAAGAACATCGATGCGAGCCCGTCAAAAGAACCTTCTTTCAAATCGTTTATGTATGATTGATCTGCTCCGTTTGCCCATTGGAAATTGGTGAAATCAATAAGGTTAAACCAAGAAACAAAGTCATTATTCCGCATTCTTGTTTGCAAAGAAATATCATTTCCTCCCGGATTTATTCCCAATTCAACAAAACGCCTTACAAGCGGTGCGAGATTTATTGAATTAGTAATATCAACTAAACTTCTTACATTGAGAGTTAGTGACCGTATTTCGTTTAATTTTCCTAGAGCGTTTTCTTTTTCTTGTCGGTTTGGAGAATTAGAGTGGTAAACAAGAGTGTTCATTTCGTCAAAAAGACGTTGATTGTCATTTGAAAACCTTTCTTTTTCTTCTTCATTTTTATTATCAAAAGCCTTTATAATATTAAAACGTAACATCAAATTTGAATGTAATTCATTTACTAAAATTTCACGCATTAAATCAGTAAAGTGATTTCGTTCAATTCCGTTTGCAACTTGTGCTGCATCTTCACGACTATCAGAGAACACAACTAATTTTCTTTCCTCTTCGTTGCTTGGAAGTTGATACATCAACTCTTTTGCAAACATTTGGGTTGTTTTGGCGAAACCTGTTCTAAAACTACGAATTGACGATGTTTTTCTCTTTCTTAATTCTTGCTTAAATTTTGAATGATTTATACCACAACTTGGACAGACGCTTGGCAATGCTTTGTGTGTTTCTATTGTGGAGATGTTTCCATTTGCATCAGGGGATGCAATATCACGATTGGAGTTATTGGGGGTTATGGTGAAATAATAACCTTTAATCCATTGCTCAGAATTTTTGTTTGCTTCGTCGTATGTAAAATGTATATCCCCAGAAATACAATTCAATGATGCTTCAATCCATTCAGACTTGTAATTACCTTGCTCTTCTGTACTTAATGTAGGTTGTCTCCAATATCTTTCAGTAGTTCCGCCCAATTTGCTTAAATCATAATTGTCACGATCATAAATTTGATTACCACAAGCCCAAAAAACAGCATATTCCTGATAACTTCTTTTTTCTACCAATTTTGCTGGTGTTTTTTCCGGAATGCCTTCAATGTTTGGGCTGATTGGAAGTAATTCAAAAGTACCATTACCTGTAACTAATCGACTTCCGCCAAACAATGTCGTTCCGCAATTATCGCAATAAAGTAGTTCCAAAATACGATTTCCGTTTTCCGAATTTATTCGTGTATTAGAATAAAGTTTTCCAACTGTGCGTTCTCCATCAGAATATATTTCATCAACGTCATCAGGTTTTACAGAAGCCCAAATACCTTCGATGTTTCTAAAGAAATAGTGAAATCTGAAACGTGGCAACTTTCTGTCATCAGGAATTTTGTCTACAATGATTTTGAATTCAGGTTCGTCTAACATTGCTCTTGCAATCAATAAACCACGCAAAGCGTTTTCTAAATCATCTTTGTTAGCTGTATTTTCAAAAATTGTTTCAGCAAAATATTTTCCATTTGCATCATCGCCATTTGCTTGTATTGAGCAAACAGCTTTGTAATCCTGACAAGGCGAAAATAAACGTTCTTTCAATTGAAAGTTTGGATTGGTAATTACCGATAGTAATTTTGAAATTCCATTTCCGTCTTGTGATAAATTGAACGTTGTTGCAAGTTGCGTTGCTGTTGCTTCGCAAGTTGAAATAAAATTTTCATCAGCTATGTTTCCTTCTACTTCCGAAAACTTTTTTGCAATTTCTTTGAAAGGGGTAATTGGTAGTTTTCTGCTATTTTCAGAAAACGCTGTAATTTCATTATTCTTTCCTTCAATGATTTTGAACGGTTTTTCTGTCCCAAAAAAGTCTTTCAAAAACTGTTTACTTTCTTTTCCTTCTTTCGTTTCTTCTTTTGCTTCCAACGAAGCACTGGAAGCAAGAATGCGTAATTGTGGGTGATTAGGATTTAAGCCTAAACGATTAAGAACAAGTTTGAGCAAATACGCAACTTCTGTTCCTTGCGTTCCTCTGTATAAATGCAACTCGTCAATGATTAAGTGAAAAATGTTGTTTTCGCTTTCTTCTAACCATTGTTTTGTTTCATCAAAAATTCCTTTGTCAATATCACGCATTAACATTATGCTCAACATTGAATAGTTGGTAATCATAATGTCGGGCGGTGTGACTTGCATATCAAATCGGCACCTCATTTCTGCACCATCTAAACGTTGGAAAAATGATTTCAAATCCTTGGCCTCACTTCCTATTTTTCCCGTTTTTTGAATGTATTCTGCTACACGGTTTGAATCTGTTTCTATCTGTTGTAACTGTCCTTTAAGTTGATTTACTTTCCTTGTGTTTATTACAAAAGCTCCGTCATCTTTTACTTTTTTCAATTCTCCGGCAACAGGTGAACTCCCGTTATATCTTCCAAAATAAATTGCGTTGCCATTAGTATTTTCACTTAACCAATTTCTTGTATCGTCTGAATCCAATGCTTTTCGCAAACGGCTCATTTGGTCTTCTACCAAAGCGTTCATTGGGTAGAGTATCAATGCTCTTACTCCGGCTTTCCTAGTTTCGTGGTTGCGTTGCCTTACCACATTGCTTAAAGTGAAGTTCGAAGTGTTGACAATTTCCTTTGCAGAAAGTCCACCATTATCACACCACCAATTATTTATACTTGTGGATTTTTGGTTTGGGGCTTGCCAATTGGAAAGTTCTTTTGAAAGCTGGGCGAATAGTGGCAGTAAGAATGATTCCGTTTTTCCCGAACCTGTACCGGAAGTAATAATGCAATTATTTCCAAGCAAGGTTTGTTTCAACATTTCCGCTTGGTGCAAATGTAAAGGGAAATCCCCAACAAGTCCCGTATTTACAAGCCCCTTAAATGTTTTGACTTCTGCATCACTCAACGCATTTCCTAAATCTTCAAGTGTTAAATCATTTATCTTTTTTCCACTTGAGACATAATCGGGCAAAGGCTCAATCCAAGGCTTACGATAAAGTACTCTGTCATAGTTCAATAAGTCATAACGCTCCTTTTCAATGCCTTCAAACTTTGTTCTGAACGCAGTTTTTATATAACGAATAAAATTCTCTTTTATGGTTTCAAACGAACCTATTGGGTCTTTCATAATGTTTTATCTATTGGAGTCTGGCCTAATTTTAATCTGAACAAATTTTGAGTGAAAATCCCAATTACATTTTCATATATCCTGTATTTCTTCCCATCTATCACTTTGAAATCGGGGGCTAATCCACTTAACAACATAATAGCTTCCGACAATAATCTTGGCAAAGGCATTTCGATTGGAATAGCAACTTTTTTACTTGTGCTATCAAACAAAATCACATTTTTATTGCAATGCTTCAATGCAATAAACCTTCCCCAATTCATGTCAATTTGATAGCTCTTATTGTCTTTCCAAAGTTTGAATTGATGAGTATATTCATTCAATTTGTATTTTATCAACGAAAATGATTTGTCAAAAGTTGGTGTTTCGCTCTTTTCAAAAATTAAGGTTTCAGGATTGAAAATATACCTCGCCCAATCATAGTCATTTTCATTGGTCTGCTGCACTGTCCTCTCGTAGTCTATGATATTTGCTGAAAAATCTTGAAGTGCAACTTGCGGAAAATAATCATTTGACAACTTTATTCTCAATTCATCTGCAAAAGCTTTCAAGCAATTCTCTCCATAATTATCTGTTGATGTTTGTTCAAATGCCTTAACTGTGACTACATCAGGTAAAAGCAATCGCTCGTTTGAAACAAATTGCCTTGTTATTTCAACTTGTAAATTGTGCTTAGGTGCAGTATTTACGATTGCTTCAACCAAGGCAGAATCTCTTGCACCTATTAGCAAAACTTTTCTCCCTCGTGTTGTCGGAATGAAAATAAATTGGGGCGGGCTTAAAATGACATTTTTAGTCTCATAATCATAATCAAGTAATCCAATGAAATCATAATAATTCAATGAGGCTCTTTTAAGTCTGGTGAGATTAAAGTTTGAGTTTATTTGTTGCTCCGAAAACTCTTTCGAATAATAAAACTCAAATGCTCTGAAAAACTCTTCGGTTGTAAGTTCAGCTTTTAGAGAAAGAAAGCTACAAAGTTTATTTCCGTTATGATTATTGAGTATGGTAGTTGAAATGTTAGTTGCAACCTCCTTTTTAGTGGAAGTGAACATTGAGCTTAAATGACAGAAATATCTTTGACTTGACTTGTTAGGATTAACGATATTGCTACCTAAACAGTATTGCTCCACATCAGTTGTAATGTTTCTGCCAAAGGAATCCCTTTTCGGTAATTTAGAGTCATCAACTTGAATTGCCGTGTTGTCTGATGAAATCAAGTTGTATGGAAGTTCATTTCCCGAAAAGTTCTCGTTTTCTACTTTTATATAGAAATCGGCACCTATTGCTGTTCTTTCGGGTAATAACCAACGGTTATTTAGTGACTGCTTTTTTGAAAGGAAAATTTTATCATCTGTTTCTTTGTATTGCAAATAAACTTTTTCGTTACCGTCCGCATTTACAATTTCAACTTCCGGCAAATAATCATTTACATACGTTCTGAAATTCACCTTTAGTCCACCAATTAATTCAATCCGTTTTTCAGTGTATAATGTAAGAAGTGGAATTTCATAAAGTCCTTGTGTAGGATTGCGAAACCAAAACAATGAATAGTTTTCTGGCAAGCCTTCAAAATCTTCTTGTTTGAAATCTCCGTTGACAAATGTACTTCCCCATTCTTTGATTATTTCTTGCTTCTCATTTTTGCACAGCAGATACATTCGTTCTGTTTTTGAGAGAACGTCCGTTTCAATCCAATAATCATTGCTCAACTGAAATGTCCCAGCACTTATGAATAGCCTCACATCACGGTTAGAAAACTTCGCAATCCATTTGTTGAAATTGTCCTTAAGTTCAAGGTTTTCTTTGAATTCAATAGGTAACGTTTTTGACCAACCGTTTATTTCATACAAATTCTCGTGTTCTCCAAATTTTAAATCTTCGGGATAGTCATTTGAAGAATACATTCTGTACGAAAATTTAATCTCTTCGTCATTGGTATTTACTTTAAATTGAAGAAATAAAGGTGCCACAGTATAATTTCTTTTCTTTCGTATTATTGCTCCTTCTTCTATTTCTTCGTGTGTTTCACCTGTCCATTTTTTATATTGTCGTTGTATAGTTTGAATGATAGAGCTTGACAATTCATCATCTTTCTTCAAAAAGCCTAACGTACTTTTAGGTATTAAATTCGTCCTACTGTTTTTTATTTTTTCTCGCAAAAAATGGTCTTCATAAAAGGTATTGGGAACTAAACTCATAGATTCAAATAATTCCGGTAAACGATTTAAAAATTTTGGTGGTAATACACATTGCGAAAAAACCTTTCCAACATAGACCCAATTTTCGTTTGTAAATGGGATAACATTGAAACAACCAAAATCACCGTTATTTTTTAAGTTTGCCCAGCTTGCTAAATCCTCCCACAAACGATTAATTTGATTGTTGCGAAAATCATTTGTCCCGATGTTTTCGTTTATTTGGTTGTTTTGCAGGAAGGTTTCAAGTCTTCTGTAATAATTATTTGCTCTTTGGCTATTGCTATCAACACCTTCAATTAACGGAAGCACAATAAAAACCAAGTAAGCAATGTAAGGTGGATAAACAACAGGTACACCGTCAATTTCAAGCGGACTCCCGTCTTGACGTTTTGAATTTAGCAAGTTATTTTTTGAGTGAGCAAATTTTGCTTTTGCTATCACATTTCCACTTGACCCCGGAACGCCACGCTTAATTGAAGCTATATAATCAATCCAAATATCTTCTTCTGTTTCTTCTATGAAATATGGCCTACCTATGCTGATAATATCACTCTTGGTTAAATACAAATAAATATCCTTACCTGCGTTTGCAGGATTGAAAAAATATGCCGATATGATATTGTTCCATTCTAAATATTTCATACATTCTCAATTTCTTATTACCTCGAACCCCATTTGTCCATAGTATTCCCTTCTTGGAGAAACAAGCTCGGTTAATTATGTAGACTTAGAAGTGTCAAAAAACCAGTAAAGGCTGTTTTTACTGAAATAATAAGTTATATGCTTGTGTTTCAGTCTTTAAAATTACATATAATATAAGGTAATAAATTACGTTTCTTGCAAAATACGGATATTTCTCTTTATCGCTTACATTATTTCAAAACCTTTAATTATATTGAAAAAAAACTTAGAGAGTATCAAATGATAACACCAACAGATCAGCTTTATCAAAAATTCAAAGAGAATTTAGATCCATCCTATCAGGAAATAATTATAAAATTCTTTTTATACTTTTCTCGATTTGAGTTTCTCCTTAAATATGACGATTTCATAAAACCGGATGGCACTGTTCATTGGGATGGTTTTACGAGTAAAAAGAAAATAGATTATAAAATTTGGCTGGATAAAGGGATTACAGAAAAACTTCAAAATGCAATTCAATACATCAATTCTAATCCTCCAAAAAAATTGGTTAAAAAGGATGGAAAATACTTATGGCAAGATAAAAGACAGACAAATATTGAACAATTGGAAGTTTTAACTTTACATATTCGTACCATAAGAAACAACCTTTTTCATGGGAATAAAGTTCTCAATGCAGATAATGGAAGAGATAGAGAGCTATTACAATGTTCCTTACTGATTCTTAATAATCTTGTAAGCTTTTTAGATGGAGAACTAAACTTTGTTGAAGAGTCGATTTAAAAGCCGCAACAGAATTGTAATTCACAATACAACAAAACCCCTGACCCAATTAAGGATCAGGGGTGCGGGTGGGCTGGTTCAGATTAGCCCGTTCGTAAAGGATTGGTAGAACGTTTCAAATGGTGCTTTGGGTTTATGGGTTCTGATACCCGCACGGATACCCGACAATTTTTCAAAACGGTTCAATGAAAAATTACCGACCGGAATACGGTATCTCTTTTTGTTGCAATAAAATTCGCCATGTTCATCAACAAGGGTAAACCTTGCACTCTTGCCGATCTGCCACGTTGCCACTTTACAATCGGCTACGCGGCCACTTATCCCCCCGTCAAATACCGTATGTATTTTGGCATTGGTGAAAAGGGATTTTAGCCAAGTAAACTGTTCTTTGGTCGGCAATAACCCCAAGGAAGTAAACGCACTCGGACGGTGTGGATCAATCCAATTGGGGTAATGATGGCAGAAGCACATTATATCGCCAGCCGAATGACCGATGAAAAGGTCGGTGACGGATACAGGTAAGCTGTCCGTCGCCAACCATACACCTTTGCTTACTGGAATACGAACACCGTTTTCGCTCCAACGTTCCTGGTCTATGACCTGATTCCCCAATGTATAGGGAAACAGAATTTTATCCTCGGCCATATCCATATAGGGAGCAAAGAAGTTCCGTACTTCGGCTTTCAATTGGAGAAATACCATTACCTCGCAAGGGTACGGGTATAGCCCCTGCTCTCTTGTTTATCATGAAGATGTTGCGCAAGGTCTTGAACGGTTTTCTCGTTCCCTTTTTCCCTTAGCTTTTTGTCGGTCATCATCATGTCGGCCAATGCACGGTTGTACCCCTCGCTGTACCCCTCACTTTGTGGTTCGAGCCTACCTCTTAGGTTCTTGATTCCACGGAATACCAAGTAGGATATACCACCGTCCAATAGCACGGATAGGATAAGCCGTTTACGGTCTGAACGGATGCCCTTATTGTCCGTTGCCGAGTGCTGGATTTTCGTTCCGTCTTTGAGTTCCACCACTTCACCATTGCGGAAAGCCTCCTGTTGCTTTTCCGAAAGTTCTTCGCCGTTTACTCTGATCGGGGCCTGCACTTCGTCGGGTGGAGTTGCTACCTTTAAGTGGAGACAGATTTAAAATAAAATAGAATTAAATTTGTTAAGACATGGCAAGAATATTTGATGAGTCATTTAAAAAAATGGCAGTAGAGTTGTCCTCTCTAAAGGGCTCGGTTTTGGAAGCAGCAAAAGAGTTGGATCTAGATGCAAGTAGATTAAGTAAATGGCGTGTAGATCCTAGATATAATGGAGGTACACTATTACCAAAGAATGATAAATTAACTCCAGAGGAGCAAGAGATTAGGGAGTTAAAAAGCGTTTAAAGGAAGCAGAATTAGAAAACGTAATCTTAAAAAGGCGGTAGCCATCTTTTCCAAGGGCGACTGAGAAAATATGAGTTCATAAAATCGCATATGAACCTATTCGCAGTTGAAAAGATGTGCAAGATTATAAATACAAGCAGTAGTTCGTTTTACAAATGGATTTCTAGACCAAAAAGCAACAGAGATAAGAGAACAGAGGAATTATCTATACTGGTAAAACAAGAACATCAGGACAGTGACCAAATATACGGCAGTCCTCGAATTACTTTAGAACTGAATAAGAAAAATCATAAAATATCACGTCTTATGTCGCCAGATTGATGAGAAAATTGAATCTAAGAAGCAAGATTCGGAAGAAATTTAAGATAACGACAGATTCCAAACACAGTTTCAACTTGCTGAGAATCTCCTTGGAAGAAATTTCTTTACAGATGGCCTATCGCAAAAATGGGTTGGTGATATTACCTACATCAAGACTGGATCAGGATGGCTGTATCTTACTACTGTTATCGACCTTGCCGATAGAAAAATCATAGGTTGGTCGTTCAGTAATGACATGACGGCAGAGCATACAACTTTAAAAGCACTTAAAATGGCTATTGCCAAAGGAATGTAAAACAGGGTCTGATTTTCCACTCAGATAGAGGTGCTCAATATGCATGCAAACGAGTTTAAGTCTTTATTAGGAAAAAATGAAATTATCCAAAGTATGAGCAGGAAAGGTAATTGTTGGGATAACGCAGTCGCGGAAAGCTTCTTCAAAACACTAAAATGTGAATTAGTTTATCACAGAAAATTTGCAAACAGGGAAGCTGCGAGATTAGAAATCTTTAGATACATCGAAGGATTTTACCATCAAAAAAGAATCCATTCTGGATTAGGTAATAAAACACCAAATGAAATGGAAAAATTTTATAAATCAACTAGTTTATTAGTGGCATAAAAAGTCTCCACTTTTAAGTTGCAATTCCAATTTCGACAGTTTTAGAAAAAAATCATAACCGCAAAAACTTCTCTTGTGGGATTGATGAATTAGATAATTACCTAAAACTATATGCAAATCATTACATCAAAAAGCGATTAGCTGTTTGTTATGTTATTGCTGATAAAGGCAATGATGTAATTGGCTATTATACGCTTTCTTCGAATAGCATAAACCTTTCAGACATTCCAGAAGATTTAGCAAAGTCTTTAAAGTATTCAGAAATACCTGTAGTCATAATAGGTCGTTTAGCAGTTCATAAAGATTACCAAGGAAACAAACTAGGGCAAGCATTACTTATCGATGCGTTAAAACGAATCGTGGAAATAAGCGCACTTGTTGGAAATCATGCAGTCGTTGTCGATCCAATTAATGATATTGCCACAAAATTCTATGCTAAACTTGGATTTGTGCCTTTGAAAACGTCAAATCGAATGTTTCTACCTCTAAAAACTATCATTAATTTATTTAAATAGAATAAGGGTTGAGCCCCTTTATTCCAATTACTCATTTCATCTACTAAATATTTCCTTCCAATTTACCGTAACGCCTAAAATTACATTCATCGTTATAATTTCTTATTGGCTTTAGTACCCGCTCAAGTATCCCCGAGTTTAAAGAAACAGATAGAATGCCTGACCAAGATATGCCCAATTAAAATATACTTGCTTCTACTAAGATATTAATGTCATGCACTCCTCCGTCTAAATGAATAAAACCCTCTTTAAAAAAAAATACAGAATACTGTACTTTTGATACACACCCTTCGAGATTCCTTCGAGAATGCTTCGATCATTTACCAATTTTTTCGGGTTATCTCCCGAACAAAACACGATGTATTATAAAGTAAACACCTTGAAAAATCTTAAAAAGAAAAGTCAGCTATCCAATGAAGGACGCTGACTTTTACTATAAAAATTTGAGTATGAAATCACTAATAAAATCAGGGAATTATTAGGTAGGTATCCCCTGCCAGACGATTATAATAGGATGAAGTAATATCACGAATAGCTTCCAATTTATTTTTCTCAATTTCAACAATGCCAGATAGCACCATACGTCTCCATTCCTTTTCATCGAATTGATCATTAATTAGCTTTTCACGAATTCCCGTTGCTAATTGTTGAAAGCTGTCTTTACAATTACCATTTAAATCGATTCCTTGTAAAAATCGCCCGGCTTCCTGTGCCCCTTCTATCGTAGGATTCGTGGACCATATTAAGTTGGCTTTACTGATTTGATTTTCACAATAGTGGGTATTATAGATTTTCCAAAGACGAGCAAAGATGCTATTATAGCGGTCAATGCATCCCCCATCCTGAATATTCGGAATTAAGTCTATTTGAGCAAATGCTTGTGTATATTCACCAGCATTCAGCAAGCTTTCGGCCCTAGTTAATATCTGACTGCAATTTTGAGCATAATAGTCATTAATCTTCTTAATAGCTGCTTTAAATTCTACATCATAATTTTTATTGGCGAGGTTTAACCGATCTACTGCAACCGCGAAAGCTTGAGCTTCCGTTTTACCAACTCCTCCCAAGATAGTTGAAAAGCTATGGAAAATTTGATCAGCGAGCAGGTCATAAATTTCAAATTGCAAGTTAAATTTGATGACTTGCTTATCCGCTAAGGTTTGAACATCCAATTTATTAGGATTTATAATCACCAAAAATCGAGTTACATTCTTTGAAAAATAGCCTTCTCTAATGGTTTGATTCTTAAACTTATTTTTGAGCACGTTAATGCTCGCAGAAGCCGCTGTCACATCAGAGGATCTAAATACAGGCGTAAATTTTATTTCATCTTGGGCCTTCAGCGGTTGCAAACATGTGAAGCAACACGCGATAAATGCCATTATATAAATAGTCGCTTTCATCTTGATTATTTTTGACCACAAATCATTTGAACATACCCCAATCCTTTAGTGACAATCTTTGATTCAATATTGAATTTAGATTTGAGAAATCGTTGAATATTTCTTCCATAGGCTCGAGCATCCATAGCTCGTTGATTTTCATCAAACATGCCAATTCTCACCTGATTAAATACCAATTTAGTATCCGTCGCTTCGTCGGTAGAAAATCTATTTTTAACAGTATTTGCAGCTACCCAGTCCTCAATTGCAAAAGATAGCTCATCTCCATTAAACTCACTTTCGAAATCATATTGCCAATTGCTATCCTTTCTAAACTCGACTTTTATTTCTCGTCCATTTACAAACAAATCATCAAAATGTGCAGTAAGTCGAGCATTGAAATTATCGATATGCTGTAATACCGCCTCTTCTAAGAGTACCGCTGTTTCGGCTGACACAGAAGGAGATCCGGTGCCTTCAGCACCCGCAACTTGTTTATCGGAATAAGCATCCAATCCTCGCATAATATAGGTAATTGATCTACGCGGGCCAGCTGAATTTACCGTCCACTGAAGCTCAATTAATATATCAGCTTTCGCCGTATTTCGAACTTTATCAAATAGGGATTCAGCAATGGCTCCCTTTCCACTCGCTTCCCGATCAAGACTTAAAGCCATATCTTCCGCATTGGATCTACTGATCGAAGAAAGCATTTGGCTCAGGTCTTTTAATGGAAATCCACGATCAGAAAACAGATTGTTTATTTTGGAGATTACCAACAATAAATCTGGATTATCATCTAATGCCTCACGGTAATCTGGCACCTTTTCGAGTGTCCCAAAGTTGTCTACTTCTTGAAAATAACCCTTGCTGAAGCACCATTGGCGAGAAGGAACTACCATAATAGTAGGTTTCTTTGCTTGGGCAGCACCATCTAAAACGAGAAATAAAAAGAGCAAAGAAATATATAAGGTTCTCATAATCTCAAATTAAAATCCGTGACTTAATGATTTAACCACTCCTGCTTGTTCAAGTTCCCTCCGTAGTGAAGCCTTTTGAACAGATACAATAAAGCCAATTTTCAAAAGCTTCCCCACGCGCAATCGATCATTCGCATTAATAGAACCATCTGTCGAAAGACTTACATATTGTTGATATTTTCCATTTTCTTGAAAAAATGATTGAAAATAATCTTTATGTACTTCCGAAGCGTTGGGATCTGAAGCTAGTGGCTTTTGAAGATCAGAACCTGGAATACCATTGAAAATAACGGCTTTAATTGCATTTCTTTTTGCATTTTCTAGGCATTGTTTTTCATTTTTCCCATAAGAGAACACTTTAAATAAGGTGGTGCCCTCCACCCCTGTTCTGACAAATTGTACCTCATACTGATCTTCCAAGAGATCATTTTTATCTTTTTTCTGGCCTATTGCCAACGTACTGATGCATAAGCCAATCAGCGCAAGGAAGTATTTAAAATTCATTTTTTTATTATTTAAGTCGTTGTAGGCTTTCTTTTAATTGAGACGGCGATATCCCTATTTGAAATGACATTTGATATAAGGACTTTCTCTTCTCTTCATTTGTAGCAATTTTCTCTAGCACTGTATTATCGTGTTTCAACAGGGTTTCATCTTCCAATAGCCTAGATAAATAGCGGTTTTCGTTCTCTCTAAATTCATTTGCGAACTCTCCTGAAGTCACCAAAGGACGCATAGTTGTCCCTTGGTCAATTCCTTTATAAATGACCTCTTTTAACAAAAGATACTTCGCATTGGACAAGCATTCTTTCTTATTAGCGCCTTTCCCGAATGCGACGAAATAGACAAACCCGTCGCTACCTTCATGTGTTTTCCGTACCTCTAGTTTCTCAGCACTCCCTGCTGGTCTAACGATACTTTTAGGATTAATGCAACTGGAAATTAGCGCGATAGAAATGACAATACTATATAAAATAGAAATCCTTTTCATGGCTATAGATTAAATAAACGAATGCCCACGGTGTAATATCTGTTTCCAAATTTCGGTGTATATTCAAAAGTTTTGGAACTACTTGCACCACTTGAACCGGTTGACTCATAGGTCCCCGTGGTTTCATTCCAAACTGACCCAGAGGTATCTGTTCCACTTGAGCCCAAACTATTTAAATCGAAAAATAGAGGTGAGAAATCGGCATTATATCGAATACCTGCTCTCAATTGGATGTAATGGTTTAAATTGATTGTCAAATCCGCCCCTCCGAGCAGGCCTAAGGTTATTCCTAAATTAGCACCATATAAACTCGACATCTCGCTAGAGTTTAACAAAGTCCCTTCGGAGTTAACTACAGTACCATCATTAAGTCCAACGAACGACAGATATGTTCCTGCAACAGGGGTTAATCCCACCCAATTGTAAGTAAAGCTTTGACGTAAAGACAATCCTGTATTGAATGCCCAGCCTTTGAAATATCCGGGAACTACCGTACCATCCAATTCCACTGTTTTTGAGTATAGGCTTGGATTTACACCTGCATCAATCGTGTAACTAAATCCTGGAAGCGAGCTGGTTAGTTTTTCAAAATTCATGTAATAGCCTCCCATAATAGATGTAGAGTCATGATTATAGCTAAATCCCATGGTCCACTTATGATCGGAATCCTTAGCTTCTTCTAGTAACATCCCTTTGTCGAGTTTAGGAGTAGCTATTCTATAGAAAGAAGATGCAGCACTACGTCCAGCACCGGTTCCTTCATTATAAGCAACCCATTGAGTTCGTACATATCCTCTCTTTTTAAGCTCAATTTCTTGGGTCTTCTCGTTTACGCGACGTTCCACAACCCTAAATAGATCGTTGGGTTTCAAACTTTCCTTTGTTCCAAGTTTAGCGCGTACAGGATTGGTAGAAAATATAGAACTTTTGACATTGAAATCTTCGGCAGATGTTATGCTGTATAGACAATCTTCAATGATCTTATCAATGGCTTCTCTTCTAATTTCGTCAATAGATTTACGTGTTACTGTATAGTTATTTGAGTTGTTGTTATTTCCAGATAACGTATTCAACGTACTGATCAATCCCGAACCCACTTTATCAGCAACATTGACATCGCTAACTTTCACACCAAAGTAATTAGGCGTACTCTTCAAAGGAAAATCATAGCTCATCAACTTGTTCATCATCGCGGAATTAGGTTTATCAAAATAGAAATCCTGCCAAAATTGATTCGCTAGATATGCTTCATTTAAATCAAGTTGAAATAGATAGCCTGTTCCGCTAAATGTATATTCATTCGATTGAGTTTGATCGATATAAATGGAACTCACTTCCTTAGGCACGATCACCAAAAAATAGATGTTTTGCATCAACTTAACCCCTACATCTTTCAGAACACTTAACCCCCGTGCGGAGCTTTGTGCGGTAGCATAATCAGCATCGGAGGCATTATACAAGCCCCTGTCCTCAATAACCTGAGTCGTCATATAACCTTTGGTTTCATCAACGAGAATGCTTCTCAATATCTTATTAGGAATTTGTTGGGAGGAAATAATATTCCGAATATCAGTTTCGGTAACTGATTCAGCATTCGAAAAATAGCTGTTAATATCTAATGCATTTATACCAATGTAGTTATGGTCAAAACGCTTTGGCACATACAATCTATCATAATAATCAGACGTAAAAGGCTTACTATCTGCATAGTGAAGCATCATAATACTTAAGCTTTTTCGAGTGTATTCTTGCGCCTTAATTGGATTGATTAGGAATAATAGTCCAACAAGAAATATTAGTAATTTCCTAATAGATAAATTAGTAGTCATCTTCGGTTAGTTTAATGAATTAATTACTGTTTTTAATAATCCTTTAATTTTTATGAGGATCGTGATTAGTCCTCAAATTGGTTGGTTTTTTTTACTATTTGAACTCTGCAAGTCTACCCTTAGTCATTCAAAACCTGCTTTAATCTCATACACTATGATAATTTGGTTTGCTGTAATTGTAGACAAGATTATGATCTGATTAAAAGCGTAAATACGCGTAAAGAATCTACCTTTTGTGCTTCATAAAGAATTAATTAGTTTGGCATAAATGATTCTCAAAATTGAACTTTTAATTACCGCTCAATAGATTTGCGATTTACGTTGTAAACTTACAGCATGTATAGTCACAATAAAATACCCTATAGAGGGTATTTTTTAATCTCAAAATCTAAATCAGACTAGTAAATTGGTTCTGCAAAAAGTTTTAATAGGTGATTCTAGGACTTCCTCAAGAAATAGAAATAAAAAAAGGATATCATTGCGCTAACTGCCCTTAGGTTTTAATCAATCGAAGTCTCTTATTAATTCGTTAAGTATTCACTCCAAGGTCCAATAGCCGCTTGTATTCAATCGATCCAAAAGAATAGTCCAACAGCAAATAGAAGGTTTAAAACCTTTCGCTCTGAATTGTTCTTTGCAAGACCAGTTCTATAAAAGATATCTGAAGTGAACTCAGCATTACAAGAAGAACATTCTCCAGATGGAGTAAATACATTAAAAAGCCAACTTCTTTAGGAAAAGCTGGCTTTTTTGATTTAATATGATTCATTAGATAACGAAACTTTTCTGATGATGTAGGGTGCAAATTGGAATAAGAATGCTGCATTTAGGTTTAAATTTTCGTAATCCTTCAATACTGTTGCACTTCAAATGAACATATATCTAAACGAAATATTCAAGCAGGATACATAGTACACCTTCAAACAAACTTAACAAAGAAGCGAATTTCAGTAAGTATATTTCCAAAAAGCACACACACTTTAATTTACACAATCATTTGCTTAACCCAATATTAAATACAATGTAGCAAACCCGCTACAAAAACCAACTATAGAACGAAAAATATTCTTGTCAATTCGCAACTTTGTTAAGTCTTTATGAGACTAGCAATCCGTATGTTAACCCTTAAGAAACCAACTATTTCAAAATGAAAAACACAACTCACACTATTCTTAAAAAAAAGAGATATTCCCCCCCTATGATTCATGAGGATTTTCTTCAACTAGAAGGATCAATAGCCGCTGGATCAGCCATAGTCACACCTACAAACAACTCTCAGGAAGTCTATCATGAGTGGGAGAAAGAGACTGATGTAAGTGGGAACTACGATTGGTAGACCTAGTTTCTCCTATGATTCCCCTGCTGTTAATGGATTCCTTTTTTTTACGATCCAAGATTTTAAAAACTATTAATTTTCAGACCAAAAAATCACACATGCTATCATGAAAAGCCTTTTGCTTTATTCAGAAATTAAAATATCCACTTCAAACTTGATAAAAATTGCTTCTATCATGTTAGTGGTACTAATGGGAACATCCTGCCAAAGAAAAGAAACCGACGAAATAAGTCGTGGAGACCAAGCAGTCGTTACGGTATCTCTTAAGGACGCTGTCTTTAATGGCGACGAGAAACTAGAGCCTTCAGCGAAGGCAAGTGTTGACAGATCAAACAAGACAAGCGTCCACAACACGGCGAACATTTCTGAAACACAATTGGGCGATGACCTAATCCTTGTTGCAGAATTAAAAGAAGTAAAAAATTCGACGAATCTATCGAGTTCTCAAATGACTACAAGCGGTAACGCGGAAAAGGCGGCATCGACGATTGAGCGCAACCAATTAATTCCCGGAACACGATATAAAGTCGTGGTATTCGGTCCTGATCGTAAATATGTCACAGAAAGAGATTATGCATATGGAAGTGAGGCAAGCACAGCTGCACTTAAACTAGATGGAGATAAAAAATATACTTTTATTGCATATAGTGTGAATAGCACATCAATCCTTCCTGCAGTTACCTTCGCCGACGCTAGTAACAAGACCCTAGACAACTCTTCTGTTAATGGGGTAACATCTAGTAATGATTTGATGTATTTTAGTACAGAGCTAACGGTTAGCGGAAATAACTCCAACTATTTAAGCATAGTTTTCAAACATCGTTTTAGTCAGATAACCACTATTATCGACGCTTCTGTTACTGGTTATACTATATCAGCAATCAACGCAAATCTATCACCACAATACACTGCAAGTAACCTTAAACTTGCTGATGGATCATTAACCCGAACAGGGACTGCAGGAAATGCAACACTTTCTTTCTCCGGATTGAACACGTCAATTTTAACGTCTGCTCCAATCCTAATAAACAGTGAAACAACTTCGGGTACACTCACATTATCGTCCATCACTATTGGTCCTCTAAACAAGACATCGACTGCAGCAGCTTTAAGCGGCTTAGTGATTAAACCGGGTGTTAAGTATAATCTTACTTTAAGTATTACTCCAACAGATGGTTACGTGGGCGATGACGTGCGAATCAATGGCGTCACTTGGTCACGAAGAAACCTTAGTGTTGCAAATACGGTCACTCCTGACCAAGCCCCTGGAACCTCTCAAATCTTTGGAAATTATTATCAATTTGGGAGTTCGCTAGTTGTGGCTGCACCCACTGCTACGGTGACTAATACCAATTGGAAGCCAGCTTCACAGCCAAATAATTCTTGGAATTTAGGCACTGAACTGGCACCTGTAAAGACGAGCAACGACCCTTGTCCAGTCGGATACCGAGTGCCAACGAGAACAGAATTTCAACGTTTGATTGATGCTACCGTTCATACAGATGTAGGTACATGGACAAAAAGCAATACAAACTATTCCGCTGCAAAAGTATTAACCAGCAAAAGGAACAAGAGTATTAAATTGACGTTCCCGGCGCAAGGTTTTTTCGGAACTTCAGTCGAGGTAGGAACAAGTAATTATATCTCACTACCCCTCGACGAAAGAGGCGTTGTCGGCGTATATTGGACATCAACAATATTAAATACTTCAGGTGTTGATGGGATTAACTACTTAAGATTCGTCGCTGGCTCCCCTGCGTTTATCAATTACGTACAACCTACGAATTCCACAAAACCGTTTTCTATGAATATTAGATGTGTTAAATATTAAACCAAAAGTTGATTTCGTTTCAAATTCAACGAATTGCTATCGCAGTTCAATAATAAAACTCCCCAACTTTCATATGAAAGTTGGGGAGCTCTGTTTTTAGAATAAGTTTAGAAGTATAAATGAAACCGTGATGGCTTCCGGGATAGAATTCTCTAATTCTATTTCAATTTCTGCAATCTCGCTTTTGCGGTTGGAATAATATCATCGTCACCTTCATAATTCTCGATTACACTCTTCAGTGTGCTTTTTGCTTGCAGCGTATCACCTTTGCGCGCATAGGTATCAGCGACCAGGATAAAACTTTTAGCGACCCAGTAATCCTGTGCGTCCATGTTCTCGATTACATCGAAGGCCGACTTCTGTGCTTTGTCATACTGCTTGCTGTCATATTGTAATTGAGCCACGCGGTACCTCGCCTCAGCGCTCGCAGCAGATTTACTTTTTAATGCTGCTAAGTTTAGTTCTTTTGTTGCCGATTCTGTTTTTCCTTCCTTTTGAAGCGCCTTAGCACTGTATAGATGGGCAGTGGCAATTTCTTCTTCCGTTGCTTGATCATAGCTCTTAATTAAAGCTGCATATTTCGCCACCTGCGCGTAATCACCGATTTCAAAATAGCAAATCATCAGATTCTTAATAGCAAAGCCGTAGTTCTTTTTATAGTCCGCATTGATCTCTAGCTTCTTAAGATGAACAATAGCTTCATTATATTCTTTCAGCTTTAAGTATAGTGCTGCTACCGTCAACAAGGTGTTTTCAGTATAAGGGCTAGTCCAATCGTTTAGAATAATGTTTAGATCGTGTAGGGCTTCATCGGGATGACCTGTATGGTATAAACTGACACCTCGTATATAACGTGCATGTTTCTCTTGTCTAGGCTTTGGAAATTTATCAAAATAGGCATTAACAGCTTCTACAGCTGGACCATATTGACCGCGAGAGAACAATGTACGCCCTGCTTGAAAGGCTAAGTTATCCTGCTCAGAAACACTAAGTTCAGTAATGTTATTTCCAACCGCATATTGAATATATCCAGTTGCATCCCCTTGATCTAAGTAGATATTTTCGATAGATAGCATCGCCTGCGCAGCCTCACTCGTTTTTGAGTATTCATTAACGACTTTCTGAAAGGTTGCCATCGCTGCTTCGTTATCGTCTGAATTATATTGAACAAGCCCTATAGTCATCAAGGCTCTAGGCACATAACTACTTCGCGGATATTTTTCAATCATCTTCTGCAATCCCTTAATTGCGGTATCGTAATCACCTTTGACAAAAGCGATGTATGGAATCTCAAATGCCACATCATCGGCATAGTTAGATCCAGGAAAGCGCTCAACTACCGCTTTTAACGTATTGAGCTTAGCATCATTATCACCTCGCAATCCTTGTATAATTCCGTGTTGAAATAAGGCATAATCCTGATTTGGTGCTTTACTAGCAATCAACTGATCATAATACTCATTCGCACGTCCATAATTGCGCATTGATAGATAAGAATCACCTAAACGCGCCATAACATCATAACGAATCTTATCATCCATACTTCCGTCTTTAGAAGCTAGAAAACGTTCGAAATAGTCAGCCGCTACGCTATATCTGTCGATACGGAATGCAGCATAAGCTAGCGCATAGTTTGCGTAATTATATAAATTTGTATTTCGGGCAACAGGTAGACTTAAGAACTTAGAAAAGTTATCAACCGCCTCTCTATACTTACGTACCTCATACATGGCTTCCGCTTTCCAGTAAATCGCTAATGCTGCCATTTCTTGATCAAAAGGAAATTTTTCGGATCGCATAAACATAGAAATACTGTTTTCGAAGGCACGTTCATTATAGAACTCCATTCCCCGGTAATAAGTTATCTTTTGATAGATAACATTTTCTTTTTCACTCCTATTGTTGAACGACTCCAGTAAATATACGCCTGCTTGAAAATTGCTACTTCCCGTTAAGACTTGAACCATACGATCTTCCGTACTTTCTGCTTTTTTAGACTCTAGATCAACGCCTGCATATTTTATTGCGAAATATTCTTTGAGAGGCTTAACGGCATTTTGAACGGAGTCCAAGTCCAATAAGGATTTTGCGTAATTATACAACGCGTCCGCCTTTAGATCTTGATCATAATTCATCCTTGAAGCATCGTAAAAAGCATTCCGCGCAGATAGTTTATCCCCGCCTTTCATCGCCATATAACCAAAAGCGATAATTGAACTCTGATAGAAAGCATCATTTGGTTTCACTTTCTTCAGTATACTAGTTGCTCGTTCGAACTCACCTGCACGATACGCTAAAATACCAATCCGGTTATTATCAATATTATCTCGTGATGCGTTCGGATACCTTTCAGGCAATGGACTATGATAGGGTTCTTTGTAAGGATTCCTTGTACAATACATTCCTGCAGCAATTTCACGCAACTCATCTTCTAAAGCAACCCGATTAATCTTCATGTCGGGACTTCGACGAATCTTTACTGCGTCAGCTAACATTGGACGATAATCTCGTACGACTTCAATGGAATCCATAACACGAGGCTGCCCTACGCCAACTTGTTCATTAGTTTGTTGCTTTAGGTCTTTTTGCTTCTCTTCTTCCTGCGCAAATCCTGTAAGTAAAATCGCGGAAAAGGCACCTGTAAGAATATATTTTAGGCAGTTCTCGCCCATCATTTGTTTCCGTATCATCGTTCGTAGGTATTTCTTTTCTTAACCAAAATTCCCTTCACTGACTGTATCTTTATGATATTATTTACTCTCCAATCAAGCGAAATTCAAAACTATAAAATTCCGAGCAAAATTAGAGAAATCCTCAGCGTAAAGCAGCGTCAATCTAATTTCTTATAGCGTCGAAAATTAATAATCATTCAGTCGATAGCTAAGTATCGAATCTTCCGAGCTAATTTGACTTGTTAAGAAAAGTACATCAAAAACACTGCCTAATTAGAGATATAAGGAACAGAACAATATTAACGTGCTCTTATTACATTACAATTAAGATGGGCTGTGTTGATATAAAAAGCTAACTTTCGATTAAAAGATGGATTTCTACCATTTTTTCGAAATTTTACTTTTTGATAAATTATGAGCTTTTGTTATCCATTAGAAAGATCCCCCCCTCTTCACTCCCAGTGCCTACAGCGAATTATCAATCCACTCCGTTAAAGTTTTCGCAATTTCTTTAGGATAGGTTTCAGAATGCTTTATCGTCCCCGTACGGTCAATCAACATATAATGCGGAATAGCATTAAACTTATTTTTTTCAAAGATTACATTAAGCTGTGCTTTCGTAATATAGTAGTGCTCACCTGATAATTTATCGAGAAAACCTTTCCATAGATTATAGTTTGAGCTTTCGTCTGTCAGATATAGAAAAACGACATCCTTGTTATCTTTATACTTTTCTTTGAGAGGTTTGATCTCTTCAAATGAAGCGATGCAGGGTCCGCACCAAGTCGCCCAATAATCTATCAAAACCACTTGTCCCTTATACTTTGAAATGATACTATCAAAGACATCCAAGTTTTTAGCATCAAAGGGCAGATAATGTACATTCAACGAATTGGCTTGCTTCGCGTTGATATCGGAAAGCCGAATCAAATTAGACTTATACACGTTACTACGAAAGTAGGTTAAGATATTGAACTTCTCGGTCTCATTGAAAGTAAGATTAGCATAGATCTTTTCGAGATAAGCTATTGCTATTAGGCGTTCAAAAAACTCAGCTTCATCCGCGCCTAAGCTATCTCCAAATATAGACTTCAAGTAGCTTTCATACACATAGGGTCCTACCGCCGAAATATCAGGTAGTTTCAAAAGCGTGTCCCTTTGTAATTCTTTAAAAACTATCTCTGACAAGGGGCGCTTCATCGTAAATAAACCCGCTTTATCTTTGAAAATCCTGCGGTAAAAAGCAAATCGCTCCTGGAGCGACGCCCCTTCCAGCAATTTTTTATGCATCCCCATCGCGTAAGTCATTTCCGTAACGTCAATTATTTCCATACCAAGCGAGCGTATAGACGGATTATCTGTAATCGATTCTAAAAGAATCGTCTTTTTCTCTGTTCGCTCCTTTACATACGCCATTAAATCCTCGATATTTTTGATGACAATATCTTTCTTCGTCCAGGTATCCACGTCATTATTGATGAAAAAAAAGTTCCTCATCAATGTAGCATATTGGTCAGAATGCAAAAAGATGTCTTTAGCATCTCCCAAATAGTCTACTTGGAAATCGTCGTTTGTCTTATAATTGAACAACAAGGTATCATTTCTATTGGGGGCAATATTGGAGGTAAAATACTTGTTGTTTAGAATCAGATAATATTGAGATGAAGCTGGATTGTCAAATGAACTGTAATAGGTTGAATCATTTACTTTCTTTAAATTTAATATACCTTGACCTTGAAGACCATCACTTTTCCCAAACTGCGCAATGCTAAAGTCCTTCGGATAATTTCCACGCAATTCAACGACAATTGTGCTTAAGCCAATATCCTGATGATTTTGCGCAAGGGCAACTTGAAAAGTAAACAAATGGAAATTCAAAATGAACAGTAAAAGAAAGGCTCTCATCATGATCTATAGTTGGCAAATTAGTTACCGTAAGATATAAAATAATATTCATACCTGCCGACTCAGGCACTATATGGATATCTTCAATTAATCTAACAATTATTCCGTCTGTTAAAAATTAATAGAATAGTTCGATTGATAACCAATTAAATTGGAAAAACCACGAAGAACAGCAAGCGCCACAGAGACATTTCGTTTACAAGCGTAACTCTATAAACAAATTCCTCTTCTCCAATTTTTTCACTTCATATTCTTTCGAATTTGTAAGAGATGGAATATAAAAAAAGAGTTCAGATGTCATCCATCTGAACTCTTTTTTTGCAGGGTTTTTATGTTTTACTATTGATCCTGAGGCGCCCAATAGGTACAGTACCCTTCATCGTAAACCGGGCCTTTAAACAATAAACATCCGCCACATGACTGCCCTTCTTTGGGAGCAATCCACAGCTTACAGTTACTACATTTATTCTCCGGATTTACCGTTTGCTTTACATAACCTAGCTGTTCCCTTTTTCTCAAATTTACTTCATCTACATTCGAATAGTCGTCGCAGGAACTAACTGCCGCTTCAGCATCCTGATTTCCAGCGGCCTGCTTTCCAGTATTGGAGCATCCAGTAAGAACATAAGCGCTACCCATTAGAAACGCTAATGAAGAAGTAACAGTGCCTTTAATAAATTCTCTTCGTTCGATCTTCTTATTGTCCATTGCAGATTATATTTTAAGTAGTTGCGATATCTTTGTTTTTACACTATCGTCAGCAGATGACTCCATGACCGATTTCAACGCTGCCTTAAAGTTTTGGTTTTTCACGCCTTTGTCGCCACTCGCTTTCGAAACACCTTCAATGGCACTCATCACCCATTTCTGCTCACCTTTTTCTTTGGCGATGGCATCTAGATCTTTTATTAATTTATCCGCTCCCTGATCCTTACGCGTTATCGCGAATGCGAAGTCTTTTATGAAGGCACCCTTATCATCACTAAATGTTGCAAAGAAGGTGTTTTTCTTCCGCAACGCGTCAAGCAAATCAGCACTAGCACCGTTATTTGCACTTAAAACTGCCATTCTAAACCAAGGGTCACTCACATTCCGCTCTGCCACTTTCGCAAGTTGATCCGTAACCATAGCATCATTAAACTGTCCTAAACTTAAAGTCGCTTGAAAAGCAACTCTTGGCGACTGATCGTCAATCAACTGGACTAATAGCTGCTTGTTTTCAGGAAAGCGCTCAGAAAGTATCGCAGCGTGTTCTCTTACACCCGCATGCGGATCAACGACTGCCTTTTTCACCAGTTCATTGTTTAAGGCACCAAGACCATCCAAGGTATAAAGTGCATGCAATCTAAAACGCGCATCAGAACTTTGATTAAATAAATCTATCAGACTCGGAATAACACTTTTGTCCTGACTTTCAACCAGCTTACGTTGTGCTTGCAGGCGCCACCATTGACTTTCGTGTGATAGCAGCTTTACGTAATCAGCATTCGTTTTTTGTGCTTTCGAGCTGATCGAAGTATCCAGGCTCTTTTTCTTTTTGGGCACAATTCTATAGATTCTTCCCATATCCATCCCCTGCTTATAATCCATTTCAGCAGCTAAATCCTCAGGAATAGACATCGGGGTTTCAATGTGCTGGCGGTACATATCGACCATATAGAGATTACCGTCTGGTCCTACAGCAAAACTAGTCGGTCGGAACCAGGAGTCAGTCGAAGAAATAAATTCCGACTCTTTTTCTTCAGCAGCGCGCGAAGCAATATACTTTGGACTCGTTTTATGCGATGTTAACACATCTTGATGAACCAGATTTCCGGCTACTTCACCAGTAAAAACGTTTCCATAGAATCCCTCAGGAAAAGCATCGCCCCCATAAACGGTTCCACCGGATGCTCCTGTGAAATGTCCTTCAGCATGCTCTACCTGCCCTTTTCCCTGTGCATCATATTGTTCTTGCCTTCTTCGGCTACGCTCAGCACGCCAATACGGTGCAGGCGTCTCTTGGTACATACGTAACTCATGATCAGATATATTCTCAACCCCTTTTAGCGAAGGTAAAAAAGCATGTCTTCGCATATATCTTCCCGGCATCACAGCTTGTTGAATGTGTAGTGTATTTTGAGTCATAAACCTATGCCCCCAATCATTCAGCGTTTGACCAAATTGAGCTGGCGAGGTCTCAGTCTCGAACAATTCCCGATCCAATCTAAAACGAAAGTCCGCACCACCCACCGATAATGCCGGAGCATCCGGTTGACGAGTCGATGTAACTTCACCAGCTTGACCGTGGTTCGAAGCATAAATCCAATTATCTATTGCAAAGGTCAGGTTGGTAATCTGTGCCTCTGAGTTATTGGTAAAAAAGCCCGTGTAAAGCACTTCTTTATGATCTGATTTTCCATCACCATCCGTATCTTCTAGATAAAAGATATCTGGCGCAGCGGTCACTAATAAGCCATTCTTCCAAGGCATCACGCTTGTCATTTCCGATATCCCTTCGATAAATACGATGGACTCATCTGCCACACCATCTTTATCATTGTCCTTTAGATAGACAATTCGTCCATTACCTTTGCCTGGCGGGTTGGGCTCCATATCTGAAAAAGGATAATCAGCCATCTCTACAACATAAGCGTTCCCCTTTTCATCGAAGGTCATGGCTACCGGATCTTTTACAAGAGGCTCGGTAGCAAAAATTTGAACCTCAAAATCAGGATGTACTTTCATTGCTTCAATTGACTCCTGCGCAGTTAACGGGCCAGGATATTTAGGCTGTTTACATGCCCAAAATCCGACGACCATGGACGTCAACATAAAGGCACGACAGCCAAGTCCGCGATAGTTAATAGTGATTCTCTTCATCGTATTGCAAAAATTTAGATTTAGTATTGTTAATAGCTTGTGTATGATTAATTTATAGCGTCCATCAAATCATTAATCTTTGATAGAATTTGACTTTCTATTCCCGCTGCCCATTTACTCGGCAGACCATAGGCTCTTTGCGAAGTATCCCCTTCATAACCGCCTTCTTCTAATATCAATTCGGTCGGTATATAGCCCATCACATCGTTCGTATACCCCATAACAAAAATTTGATCGCCATACTTTTCCTTTAGTTTAACAGCGTAGCCGATGGTTATTTCACCACCTAGACTAATGATCTTTTGTCCTCCGAAGTCCCAGACTTGTATCGGATAATTCGGATAATTACGGAGTAAAGGCTTACCGGCTTCATACTGTCCAATCAAATTCGAACTCCATTCATAAATGTAACCTTGTCCGGCTTCTTTTTGGATTTGCTTGAGCTCCGATAACGAAGGTGCTGCGCTTAACCCCAGTTCGATAGTTGCAGCGGACGATTTAAAAGAACCAGCTAAAGGTGTCATTTCTTCATTCAGGACACGTTCAACTGCGGCCGCTAAAGATTTACCATATTGCTTGGCTAAAGGGATCGTCCTTCGCGGTAATGGGTTTTGATCGCCTCCGGCACCTTGAAAGAAAAGTGCAGCTGTTCCTGGATATAATTTCTCCAATTCTAGCTGTGCAAATCCAGCATAATCGCCCGACCATTGGTATCCAGATAAAACGGTAGGATGGCAGGCATATCCGAAAACAACTGCCTTCAGATTCCCTTTATTGGTTTCAACTTTAATCGTTGGGACAGCGAAATCATTTGGCCCGTTGAGTTCTTTCAATACGTCAATATCTTTCTCCTGATTTGTGCGTCGGTTTACTTGGATTCTCGAAACACCATTTTTGGCATAAAGGTTTACAGGCTCTAGATCCTTGTGCGCGCGTAGGCTCAATTCAATTAATGTTTCTTTTAGCCATTTGCTGTATTTAACGATTTCCTTCTTATCGGACTCCTTTAACGGGTATATACTAGTTAGTACTTGATCCAAGACTGGCCCCGAATGTGTATGCGAGCAATTGATCAAGATATTTGAAAGTGGAATCGATGTCTTTCTACTAATTTCCGTTCGAACATCAATACCAAATTCGCTACTAATACCGACAACATCGAGCGTTAACAAGGCTGAAGAATTTCCTTTAGCGTCTTGAAAGAAGAGACACTTGGCCCACAAAGGATGCATAGCGCCTTCGGATACTTTGGTTCGACTCGCGTACCCTGCCAACCACATCGGATTTTTAGGTGTAATATCGGCTTTTGCGACGCCGACTTTCCACCCTTCGCTGATAGACTTTCGTGTATTTGCTTGTGATAAAAAAGCGCTTAGAACCATCAAGGATACGATTATTGTAGTTTTCATAATTATTATTCTTTTTGACATGTGCTCGCATTTCATGAAATGCTGTTTCATTCGTAACGGCTGCTTATTTTACCTGTTGCATATTCGCACGAGCCTCTTGTAGCATCTTGTTTGCTACATCGACAAGTTCCAAACCAGCAACTTCGGATCCCGAAGTCCCCTCCTCTACTTCATATCCTCCATGTGGTTTCTCATCTGGCATACAGACATAGTGAACGCCATTGCCATTCGAGTAACCAAGAACCAAAGTTTGCGGGAAAGGTGATTTCTTTCTTAATTCATCCGCTAAGGAAGTCAGCGGTTCGCCCGGTAAGCCTACAATTGCTAATGGCCCAAACGTGATGACTTGTACTTCCGCTTCTAGCATCGATAAACCCGTCCGACTCTTCCCCCGCTCTGAGGTAGGCAGGCTTGTTTTGCGTTGGAAAGTTTGCAAGGGCGACATGGATATCTTAGCACTATATTTATAGGCAGTCGCTGCTAGATCCGCAAGACCAGTTGCCATTTCCTCCACGGCGTCCGGTCCTCGTCGCCAAGGATTGATATCGCCGGCAGCGCCTTGCAAAAAGATAGATTCACCGTCAATTTTTCCTTTCAATTTCTTGGCAGCAGCACTCGGCCAGTCGCCCGAAATATCATCGGAATAAGGGTAAATGGCTACCGCATGCACGGCTAGATGGAAGATACTTGCAATGTTTTTCCCTTTGTGATCACGAAAAGAAACAAGTGACATTGCTCTATCCATTGGCCCAAACGTTGCTCCGCCCATCAATACTTTTGGGTTCCATTCCTCATGCTTGTAGTTATAACCTTTTGGCGTATTTGGATCTTCTACGCCCCATTTAGGTGTACGTGGTCTCCTATTATTCATGTATTCGGAAGCATCGATCCTTCCAATCCAAATGGTCGCTGCTTGCATTGATTTAAGAGCCGCTTTGGTTGCCGCTAGCGTTTCATTGATCAACTGTTGCTTCCATTTAATATAGTGTGGATCTTCGTTTATATTCAAGATATATCGTGTAGTCCACCATGTCTCATTTTCAGATCCTCGAAAACCGCGATTATAAATTGGCGACCAAGGTGCAGAGTGATTATGACTTGCATTCACCAAGATATTCTTCATCGGAATGCCCAATGCTTCGGTAATCTTCTTGCGGACTTCCTCAGTAGCAGACTCATTAGCGTCTACAAGATCCCAAGAAATAATAACTGAGGTATTGTTAAGGCTATCTTTGATGACAAGTGATCTTACATATAGCGAATCTTTAATCTTTAGGTAAGGTTTGCCGGTCACCCAGTTTTTCACATTTGCATTTGGCGTAATATTTCTCTTGCCAATCCCCACCTGAAGACTCGCAGAATTCGAATTACCAAACAAACTAGCTGGTATTACCATCAAAATATAAAGACAAAATAGACTGCTTAGGAAAGTTGGATAAATGCTTATTCTTTTGAAAACCATAGGTTATAAGTTATAATGAGATATTCTCTTTTTAGACAATAAGTCTGACGGGGCTATGTATTTTTATTAATCGCCCATGCAATTGCATGCTCTAAGAGCATAATGAACTTTTTATTTTTAAAATCAGTCGGATAGCCTAGGGATGTATAGAAGATACGACTTTGACCGTAATGTCGCGTCCAGGCAATCGGCTCTGTTTTTTGATCACCCTTTCCATAAAGCAAGACTTGCGCATCGTTTGCCAACAGCGGATCAACCAAATAAAGATTTCCGTCACTGATCCATCGACTTGACTCTATCCCTTTCAATAAGCTGCTTTTTGATTCTTTAATATTCATTTGAACTTCCGTATTTGAAGTCGCTAAAGCGTATCCTCTATTTTCACATCCCAAGACATCGGATACAAATTCAGGCCATTCCTCATGGCCATCAGCCACTTTCTCGCCCTTCATTAATTTGAAAGCATGATTTGCTGTCCTGATTCCAACAAGTCCGGCACCGCGCTTTAGATAGCTTTTCAATTCGGCTATCTGATTCGAAGCTAATGCTAATCGACGTGCAAACACAACAACTAGATCAGCCTCTTTTAGGATTTCAAAATTCGGAAAGCGATAAGAGGTTCGGTTTGATTCCCCTTTTAACACAGTGGTCTTATACTTTTTTGACTTTGCCAAGTAATCAGCGAATTCAGGAATAGTCAAATGTGCCGCATAGTTATCTGGATCTTCACTAATTAAAAACACAATGTGCAGCGGGGCCTTTGTTTTGCCCTGCGCAATTGCTACATCAGTGTTTCCTATACCGATCAGAACGACCAAAAGTAAAAATGCTATGGATCTACTTAGCTTGCTAAGATACCCTTGTGTAGATATGCTGTTATCCATTTTCTATGCTATTATAATCATCAAATATTGATCAGCCTCCTGTTGAGGACAACCTAATGAACTCGTCGCTTTCTAAATAAATACTTCCTTTCTAGCAAAATAACCGCATGCCAGAAAGGAAGCTAGCTCTACCTATTCGTAGCCTGGGTTTTGAGGGAATTCTGCATCGATGTTCAAATCAATATCTGCTAATGGGATTGGCCAACGGAAGTTATGTGGTTTGATAAATGCGCCAGGACAAAGTGGATTATCATTGTATTTTAAGACACGTTCAATTAATTTTCCTGTTCTTCTCAATGTTATAAGTCTCCATTCTTCACCATATAGTTCTCTTGCGCGTTCATCAAGGATATAATCAATATCCACTTTATCTGCCGTTACGGGTTTCGCATTAGATCGCTGACGTACCTTGTTGACATCGGCGGCAGCGAGTGCCTTTTGTCCTGTTGCCAAATAAGCCTCGGCTCTTAATAATAAGGTCTCTGCAAAACGTAAAGCATACCAGTCCTTATGGGTAATACCACCGCCTGAACGATTCGGTTGAAGGAAATAGTTTAGAGGGTCAGTAAACTTCGTATGAATCGGGAATAAAATCTTCAGCGTATCTGCTCTCGGATCTGTTCTCGCTGGATTATAAAGACTGAAATCTATCTTCTTCTTATGGTATGCAGATTCCGGATTATCATAATAGAAATTTCTCTTTAAGTTATGCTCCGCATTCCTAGTGTCATTGTTCCAATTGTCTTTCCACAAATAGTAATACACTAAATTCGTTCCTCTTGCATTTGCAGTAGGCCTGCCCAAGGTATCTGTGTAGCCCGTGTAGGCTCCATTGTAGAACTCACCTCGAATAGCTTTCTTTCCATCTGGCGTCAATCCAATATCGAAATAACGCGGACCAAAGATATAAGCACTCGCAATCTGGCCACCACCTTTAATAAACGGCTCAACCTGTATTATCCACATGGATTCGGTGTTCTCAGGAAGGTTATGATTTCCATATCCAAATAAGTCGAAATAAGGATCTCCAGAACCAAATACATCTTTTCCTAGGCGACCACCAAAACGTCTGGTCATTAGATTATATCCAAAATCATTAATCGCTTTGCTGGAAGCTTCAATAGCTTTCTGTGGCTCTTTAAGTTCAAGGTAAGTTTCTGCTAAAAAGTGAAGTGCTGGACCTTGCGTAATTCTTCCAGGTGCAGCTTCTTCTCTCGGTTTAGGTAGATTTTCTGAAGCAAACTTGAAGTCTTCCACCATTTGTTCATAAACTTTTTTAATTGGATCTCGCACAAAATCTGCCTTCGCCGTACGAATAGGCTCCGTTAGAACAGGGATATCGCCATAAGTGGACGCTAAATTTCTGTACATGAAAGCTCTAAAAAAACGTGCTTCCGCGATGTATACATTCTTGCCCTTTTCACCTTGTACAAAGTCAGCGGGATCAGCTTGACCAACTTTATCGATCAATACATTCGCCCATTGTATCACTTCAAAGCCTACGTTCCAAGTGTCAACAACATTTCTCCAGATAGGCGTCATGTCGTCGTAGGAATTTAAATATAATCCCCCGGCAGCAGGTGTTTCACCATTATAGCCTAAGTCTGAACCTACTGTCGCCCAGTTCATCACACCAAACTCTCCAAAAGAGTAATAGGCAGACCGTACTCGATCGTGAATTGCGGTAACCCCTTGTAGTGCTCCAGCTTCCGTCAGATAGGCGTTATCTGGCGATAGGAAATCTAACGGTTTCTCATCCAATAGACTTTTATCACAAGAGAGAAAAAGTAGAAAAAAGAATGACAACCCTATAAACAGTATCTTGCTTATTATTTTTTTAATCGTATTCATATCAGATAAATTTTCAATATGTAAATCAACTTGCTAAAAAGAAACATTTAAACCCACGACTACGTTCCGCATAACAGGAATGTCACTTGCACCACTCTCTGGATCCCATCCTTGCCATTTAGTCCATACATATGGATTCTTGCTGGAAACATAAATCTGCGCATTCTGCATATTGAGCTTCTTTAACAATTCATTTTTGAAACTATAACCTAGTGAGATATCTTGGATGCGGACGAAGCTTCTGCTTTGGTAGATTCCACTTTGTCGCAACGGCACATTATAGATACCTGTGGTATTCGTTGTTGGTGCTAAGGGGCTCCAATATGGGTTAACAGCTGAATTGTTATGTCTATCTGGGAAGTAATAAAGCGGGTTGGCATTTTCCACATTGTTTGCCATGTAGCGATTACTTCCACCTTGAATCGAATTTATGAAAACCGATAGGCTAAAGTTCTTATAAGAAAATGTGTTATTGATACTAAAGCGGTAGCTAGGCGATGTATAGCCAATTACCGTCCTGTCGTTTGTCGGATCGATTACATTGTCTTTTGTACCTTGATCTACGTATTTGAATTGACCAGGATACCAGCCTTCCAATACTTCCCCACGAAAGAACTCGTCTTCCGTCCAGACGCCACCTGCCATTTCGTAGTCGTAAATAGCACCTAACGACTTTCCAACAAACCATGAGTTACCTATATCGCTATCATTTCCATCTCCATAAAGACGCGTCAATTTATCTCTATTCAATGCGAATGTTAGACTAGTCTCCCAACGAAAAGCTCCTGTTAGATTTAGCGATTTGATATCTAGCTCGATACCTTTATTACTTGTTGCTCCTATATTAGTCCAGATATCAGCATAACCAGCCATACGAGGCAATTTCCGTCTGACTAAAATGTCGGAAGTTTTCGAGGAATATAGATCCAATGCTCCTGTAATTCTATTTTTCAGAAAACCGAAATCGATACCGGCATTGATTGAAGAAGTCGTTTCCCAGCCTAATTCAATATTACCTAAGGTACTTGGGTAAATACCAATAGCAGTATTTTGTCCATAAACATAGTCCCTAGTTCCCATTCTAGACTGACTAGAATAGCGGCCGATACCTTGATTTCCATTCTTACCATAAGATGTTCTAATCTTTAGGTATACATCCTCAGGCTTAAAGAATGGCTCTTCAGAAAGTACCCAAGCAACAGAAGCAGAAGGGAAGTTAGCCCATTTATTAGTCTCTCCGAAGCCGGAAAAACCATCCCTACGAATTGTCGCTGTAAATAGATATCGGGACATAAAACTATAATTGGCTCTCGCCATATAGGATATACTGTTTTCCTTATAGGCACTGGAACCCACTGTTGCCACTTCACCCAATCCCATATTATTGTAGCCCAAGATTTCATTGTTGAATCCAGAAGCATTCAAAGTCGATCCATTACCTGTCCGACCTTCCGTACTAAGCAATAAGGTTGAGTTGATTTGATGCTTACCAAATGTATTGCTATAGCTTAAAATATTATTGATTGCCCAATCTTTCCCTTCCGATGGTGATTTCACAGCGGCACCGCGATTACTCACCCCTTCAGGTGTTTTACTGGAATAAAAGGTGTTGTTATTGCGACTTGAATAGACATAAGAATAATTAAAGTCATAAGCTAATCCTTTTACCCAAGGTGCATCTATACGTAATCCACCAACACCAAAGAATTCTTTACTAACGTCAGAATTATCGACGTATAGACCAATCAAAGGATAGGGTTGGAATAGTTCTCCTCCCAGATAGATATCATAATCATCTTGTCCGATATGATTGTTTACTAAGGGACTGGCTTTTCTTGCCGTCGCTAAACTTGCAGGTATCCCCGAGTTATCAATATTACTAAACGATGTATTTAAGTTAATCTTCAACCACTCATTCACTCTAGATTCGATATTACTGTGCATTGTAATCCGTTTCATTCGATCATTTAGCTGAACGCCTTCTACATCGGAATAAGATCCAGAAAGATAATAGTTGGTCATATCCGACTTACCTTGCAAACTCAAGTTATAATACTGCATTGGTGCTGTTTGCAAAACCTCATCAACCCAGTCAATAGACTTTCCTGCTAAGTAGTTTTCCTTTTCTTCTAGCGTTCTCAGATAATTAGCAACCACATTTCTATCCGTTACATCAGGTCTTACAGGGCGTGTCGAAGCGTCTGTAGGCTTTGTTTTATACCAGTTATATACTTTACTTTGCCAATCCCAATCCACCAAACGAACAGCAAACTCATCGCCGTCCATTACACGCATTGGATTATTCGTCATATCCTGAACTCCAGCATAGGTGTTAAAAGAGATAACAGGCTTTTCTGTCTTTCCTTTTTTTGTTGTAATCAACATTACCCCATTCGCTGCACGCGATCCATATACGGCAGCGGCACTTGCATCCTTCAAAATATCTACGGACTCCACATCATTCATATTGATATTGTTGATGCTACCATTATAGATAACACCATCAAGTACAATAAGTGGTCTATCTGAAGCTGAGAGTGAAGTCTGTCCCCTAATCGATAAGGAAGGCTCGCTGCTTGCGCCACCTCTAGATTCTAAGTTCACCCCAGAAGTTGCACCAATTAGCGACTGAAGCAAGTTTGTGTTTGCCTGCAAAGCCTTGTCGGCCATGTTTATCCGAACCACCGAACCTGTTAAATCAGATTTCTTTGCCGTTCCATAACCAATAACAACAACACCTTCCAAATCAGAGGAAACCTCACGCATTTCAATTTGAAGCGAAAGGGTACTAGCCAAATTAATGCTCACACTCTCATAGCCTAACAAACTTGCCGTTAAGCTTTCTCCTTGATTTCCCTGGATGGTGAATTTCCCTTGTTCGTCTGATTGAACCGCAGCATTCTTCACTTTTACGGAAACCCCGGCTAGCGGACTCCTAGTATCCGCGTTGAGAATAACACCCTCGTATTTTCGTGCTTCTTGTCCATAGAGCTGCATGGACATCACTAAAAACCAGATGGTTAATAGAAATAGTTGTGATTTTTTCATCATATTTAGATTATTCATTTAGGTGATTGTATAATGATATGAGTTAATAGTAATAGAATTCATGCTGTTAAAACCGACACTATTCTCCGACACACATATGGTACTTCAATCTTTAATCTAAAAAGGTTCCTAGGGGCAAACTATTAGAAGCATCACTTCTAGGACAAAAACTAGGGACCTCTTGCTTTCAATAATATAGCGTCAATACACGCTTGCATTTTTTAGTAGAATAGCGTTGTCAAAACAAGGAGAATGACTCTTCCTCCTGCTGATAGTAGTCGTACTTGTCGACATCTCGAATTGAACTATAAACTATATCTTAAATGCGTTATATCATTGAAATTAATTCCACTATAATATTCACTGCAGGCATTTGAATAAGCTAAGTATCAGTATATGCTGATCTTCATTTTCTAAAAGGAATAACACGTACTAGTACAGGATGATTCCATACGAACTGCTTTTTCAGAACTGCAAAAATTAATTTCCTGAACGTTCTACGGGAGTAATTTGGTAAATTTGAAGACAGCAATTCGTATTCACACTACTTGCAATCTTCATCATCATAATTTAGTTTATACCATTATCGTTCACGTACCCGATATTAGAAGGCAAAGGTTACAACAAGTATAAGATTTATAATTCTGTTATTGAAAACTAACGTTTTATAAAATTGTCACAATTATGTCACAGTGAAATAATGGAGGAATAAAATGCATGAATTCAATAAATAAGTTGGAGCATTGAAGTCTGTTTATAAAAAATGAGCGAATTATGTAACAAAGCTTCGCTCTTTTAATAGAATAATTGTCAAATCAAGATCTACCCCAATATGGCTCAAGAAGTGTTTATTTACACAGACGAACCAAAACATTATTTTCTACATCAATGACCAACTACCCTATCAACAGCTAATTTAGAATCCCTCGTGAACTCTGAAAACAGCACCCACCATATAAAGCTCCACTCCTACACAAAAAAAGCTGTCCATTACAGACAGCTTTCCTATTAAAATACGATAATAGCCGATTATCTAGGTAAGCTATCAGGTCTATTCATTCTATATTTTGTCGCCGTCGTGGCTTTCAAAAAAGCCGCAATAGCTTGAATCTCTTCTTTACTTAAATCCAAACGCTTTAATAATGGATCAGTTCTCGGGTACATAGGGTCGGCATGTTGCTCCGCATTCTTAGGATTATTCATCACCATACCACTATTATACAGATTGAGTAATCCTGTGATATCTTCAAAAAGACCATTATGCATCCAAGGACTTGTGTTCATCACATCTCGAAGTGATGGCGTACGAAACTTACCTACATCTTTCGGGTCCTTAGTTACCAAATAGCGACCTAGATCTTCATATTTTCTTTTATAGTAAGTCAAACCTATATTATGGAAGTCTTCGTCTGTTAAAAACTCTCCATGATGGCAGTTTATACATCTCGCTTTGGTGCGGAAGAGGTGCATACCCTGAATCTCGACGTCAGTTAAAGCACTATACTTTCCATCGAGGAACTCATCAAATCGACTTCTACGACTAGTAAGCGTGCGTTGAAATGCTGCCAATGCCTTAAGAACTTCAGGCATAGAAAAGTCTTCATCACCGAACGCCTCTTCAAACATTTGTCGATAACCAGGGATTGCCTTCAACTTAGGAATCAACTTCGTTAAATCCATTGCCATCTCATTGTGCGCTTCAATGGGTGCCAGCGCTTGCTCTTCCAGTGTTTTCGCACGACCATCCCAAAATAGCGATTTACGCGCGTAAACATTAAGTAAGGATATTGTATTACGAGTCCCGACCAAATGATCATGACCGACTGGAACCGTCGAATGATCCGCCCAAGAGGTTTGCGGATTATGACAAGAACTACAGGAAATCTGATTAGAACCCGATAAAATAGGATCGAAAAACAAGATCTTTCCCAGCTTAATATCTGGTCGTTCCATCAAACTAAAATAGCTGGTATCAATCTTCGGTAAAGATTTAAACTCCTGCCAATTTACGCCCGTATCAATCGTGGGCTTAGGCCATTCGCTTATGGGACGACTATACAAATCACGGATGGAGTCTTGCTTATCGTGAAGAAAAGCACTACAGATAATGATAATAAAAATCGAAACTAGCGATACTAATTTATTCTTAGTCATATGCTACAAACTAAAACGTGCGCCAATTTGCGCTTGCCACAGGTTATATTTATCTTTCTGCAAAGATAAGTTGTTTTTATTAGGCTCGCCTAACACAGTCAGAAATTGATTGCGCAAAAACAATTTCGCGCCGCGCATCTTCATCGCCTTCGGCAACACGTATGCTAAATTGAAATCCACCCCAACAGGTTCCAAATTGAAATAATCAAAGTCCGGATAGACTATACTTTTCGTAAAAACATTGACCTGCGTGCTAGGCACAGTTAGCTTATTAGACAGACTCATGGTATAATTCGGGATCAACTCGGTTTCCAAAAAGTTTTTTCCAATATTAAAGATGCGTCTAATTTGAACTTGAAGCTTAAGCTGTTGATAAGTATGCTGATGAGCAGCAGCGGCATCTAACTTATCCATACTTTGCCAATCCCCTCCTAAACCAAGTGTCCATAATTTATTTTGGTAAGCATAATTCAAATTGATGTTGGTATTAGTAACCAAATAATTCGCTGAACGGAGATTGTAATTCAAGTCCAAACCTCTTTGATAAATGAAATCAAGAAAAAACAAATGTTGTTTTTCGGAAGATTGCTTCCAATGAACCTGCGTCTGACTATTTAGCGTCTGCAAATTAAATTCACTACGTTTATAATATTGCTTACGCATTTTCTGATCGAATGTGCTATTTGTTATCTTTCGTTCGAAACGCAATGCACTATATAACTCAATGCGTTCTGATTGTAAGCTATAGGCTAAATTAGCCCCCAAATACTGATCATATTTCCGCATATTACTCGAGTCCTTTTGAGATATATAACCAAATCCCTGATTCGTATAGTAAATACGATCTGGAAAAAGCATACTCGTGCCATACATTGGATTTTTATATGCAATGCCGCTCTCCTCATCTCCATAACCAAATAAAAATCCGCCAGAAATTAAACCTTTACCTATCTGAGAACTAATAAAAGGATTAAATCTAATCGCTACGGAAGCCACATTCGGACGCGGATCGACAGACCTTGTTGTCCAGTGCATATTGTAGTCAAATTTCAATCCAGGTTGGAAATACGGATTAAAACCAGCGTAACGAACTTGGACATTTCCGTTAAAATTTTGACGTTCATATCTCCCTGATTTTTCAACAAAGTAATAAAACGGAGAAACATCATCGTTTATCCCCTGCAGCGTGTTCGCAAGACTATCCTCCCAAATTCTATTGAACTTAAAATGTCCAGAAATAATAAAGCTATCGATTTGCGATATACCGAATGCATTAAACTCCGCCAGGTTTTGCTGATAAGCATCTTTAGCTCTTCGATACTCGCCTTTTCTATGTTGAAAAGAAAGTTCAGCCTCTCCAATATTATAGTCCTTTAGCTGCGTCCTAACGAGCTGTGGATTCTCAAAGTGGAACAGTAATTTCTGTTGTGATGGCAAATCTAACAGCAAAGAGTCTCTGCTGAATAACTGCTGTCCAAAGCAGTTATAGCAAAAAAGAACGAAAAGTATTGAAAAGCTAAACTTAAGCATCGTACTAATTAATCAATAAATGAACTTGCCGATTTAGAAACATCAGCTTTTTGCAAATAGCCGAAGTCTGCCTCGGAGTTATTGCTATCTTTCAAAATCCGGCGACCATTAACTATTTTTAAGGTCTTACGCACTAAAGACTGACTAGAATATTGCCCGCCTGGTACAAACGTACGTCCTGCATCCAAAGTTGTTGGCAAACGTTTAGGAACTCTTGAGGAAGCAACTGGATGCTGTAATTCTACGGCATCTACAATAATCGACGCGGGGATCTGTCTATACGTTTTCGTCTCTGCCGTTATCGATCTTACTTCGGGAGTTGCATAATTTTTTAGACTTTCCATATTTATATCCGTACCTCTCGTATCGGCAATAAAAATGGCTTCGCGTCCCAAAGCATTTAATATTAAATCATTTCCACTAGACACATGTAGCACATCCACATTAGGCACACTAATATTATCCACATCAAAACGATATGGGGTATGGGCGCTATTATCCGTTGGTCTTAAGAATTCAATTAAATTAACTTCGAAATAAGCTAGATTTAAGTTTACCGTCAACGCAGGGTCTGTTACTGTTACCGGTGCTGAGGTATTCGACTCGTATGAATTGGTATGATCAACAGCAGTTGCTGCAATAATTATGCTTTGACCAGGTTGAATCGGATGTTTTTTACCAGTTCCATCACTCGGAATACGGAATAATGTATGTGCATAAATATAATCAACATTCGCATCTTTTCCTGCATCAATGCTCATACCAACAGCTTTTGACCAATCATATTGTCCACTTTCCAAGTTGTATTCACTTACTTTAGCATTGTTAATTCCAATTACTTGACCGAAGTACAGACTATCCGCATAAAGAACTTGGTTAGAGTTATTATAAATCTCTAAAAAAACATCTCTAAAGGAGGCACCTGTTGCAACGTTGGAACCTACATAATAAATCTGTTTAAAAACTAGATTCCCTGTTTTTCCAGCGATTAGTTCGATAGGCAGCGTTTTATCATCAAAGACTTCCACATTATCTGAGCTTCCAGAAAAATTAACGGCATCTTCGACATAATAGCCTGCAAGTTCCATATACTTCTCCGCAGTAATACTTAAAGTCGCACTTAACGTATAGGAACCGGGAGTAACACTTTCAAAAACGGCCTTACCATCCGCCTGTACTGTAGTCTGGTAGGTTGAACCATTCGTTTTATTGGTTATAGTGACACTTGCACCTTCCGTAGTGATTTGCAAATTTTCGTCACTCTTGACTTTAGCCTCTACTGTGAATTTTACAGCACGTGTTAATTCGGGCACCTCTTGACAGCTCGACAGCGTGAAAATAAGGAAAGCAAAGATTACTGAATTGAATTTCATGGGTTAAAATTTTATGTTTGTGCCAATAGTGAAGCTTGGTCTTCTGTTATACTTATAAATTCTTTCAATCCCGGAAGACGTTACCGAGTAATGTTCTGGACGTATGTTAAATAGGTTGTAGGCATTGAGGTTTATTCTGAACTTCTTATTAATTTCCTTCACTAAGGACATATTGACAATGCAATAAACGAAGGGTAAATCCTCCGAAACCATATCTTCAGAAATTCGCTTCAAACCATTCATTACCTCCGTCGAGAGTGGAGCCTCTGCAACAGTTTTGTAAAGTCCATTGGAATTATAATAAGCGACAGGCAAAATCGAATTGCTCGACCTAAGTCGGTCCCTCCAGAATACATCAGCACTAAAATTAACGATAAAGCCTACTTTAGGAATATGGGTCGAACTGTTTAGTTTGGACATGATCTGCAATTGATTTCCTTCATTGGGATCATATACTGCATAGGTCATACTGGTTTGATCAGGAAGAATAATCTTATTATTTTCTATTTGTATACGTAAAGGTTGAGTTCGTTTATAAGCGCTGTAATACACGTTATTTAGAATAGAAAAGCTCGTTTTAATCGCTTTAATTTGATTGAAATTAATCATCCAATCCAAACCAATGGTCTCTGATTTGGCTCCATTCGTCATCTCATAACCATAGAATCCGAAATAATTACTTGTGGTTCCTGCTTCCGAATAGCTAATTTCCCCAGAGATAGGGTCAACCTCGTAATTATAATTAGGCAAGGTATAATGGTGATCAGAATTTACTGTTTCGAATCCGTTCCAATTTTGCTTGAAGTAGGTGTATAATGCAGAATTCAAGATCGAGCCTTTGTACTGCATACCTAACTCTAACTGGGATGACATGGATGGTTTCAAATGTGCATTATCTAATATCTTCTTATCCGTATACACTAAGTAAAGAGCCTTGGACAAATCTCCAGCGTATATTTTCAATAATTCAATATCGATAAAAACGGGTGCTGGATACATATGTGCTAGCGTTGGTGCCTTCGAAGAAATCCCGAAGGACGCCGTCGACGACCATTGATCATTCCACTTAAAACTTGTATTCACTCGTGGTTGTAGCGTTAAAAAGCCATTTTGAATATCCGCTCGCAATCCTAAGTTCGCCTGATAAGCACGTGTACCGATCGTTCCGCGTATACTATTTTCTATAAATAGTCCCCAATTTTGGGCATTGGGAAGATGCTCAAAATCATAGGCCCGTTCATTTCCCCCACCATTCAATAACCATCGTGGGCGATCCGGATCACTAATAATACCTTGTCCGCCATTGTTTGACAAGCTGTAATTAATGCCATAGCTTAATTGATGCTTCGACGATCCCCATTCAAATTGGCTTGAGGCATCCAGTCTCGCCCCAAAGTTGATTGGAATGCCGACAATTTCTTCTTCCGCACGATAACTACCGTTGCTAAAATAGCCCTTATAAATACCCGTCGTGTCTTTTATTGTTATAGCGGTAATCCCCCGATTCAGAATATATTGTTTATAAGAGTTTTGCTTCGACCTTGAAAAGTTTACATTAAAATTGGCCGTATTTAGCCATTTGATATTGGTCGGGATGGCTAAACGGTTGGAAATGGAAAATCCCTTATTCGTAAATTTTGAGGATTCCTTTTGATCATCATCTGGATCTAAACGCCGATGATCATTTCGATAATTATAGTCGAAAGACAAAGTATTCTTTATATCATTACGGAATCGCTTCGTCCACATGAGCGATTGATTGATACGATTAAAAGTTTTGATTTTATCTCTTGGATCCGCGTTGGAATTGGTATAATTCGTCGACACATTTAAAGCTCCGATCTTCCCAAGTTCAAAGCCCTTGCTGATACCTGTCGAAACCGATCCACCATTGAGTTGAAGATTGACAGCCCATGGCGACGATCCCGCTTGGCGATTGATAATGATTGCTCCGTCCGTAATCTCACCATATTTAGCTGATGCTACTCCTTGGATGACTTCAATACTTTCGATATTATTCACCGGGATTTCTCTCAAATCAATCCCTTGAAAAGCAACGTCATAATTTTTTGAACTTTGCATTCCTAAATACGAATCGTTAAAACCAACTCCCGAGAGTGTTGCGCTAGTCATCCCCCAGCGACTGGCGGACCGACTTTGCATATTTGCATCATTACTCAAATACATATCGTCCATAATAATGGCGATACCTAAGGAATTATTCAGATTAAAAACATTATCAGCACCAGAACCGCTGGTATTTCCACCACGCAGCGTAAAGGTCTCCACTTGGTTTACATTGGGGGCGATATTGGCTTTCCCAGGTAAATTTTTCAAAACATCTTGTAGACTAAAAGCCTGCGTTGCCTCAATGGTTTCTTTATCGAAAAAAATGGAGGAATTACTGTTCTTGGTATTCTGGTAGGTTGGAATAATATTTACGCCTTGCAGAGTTAAACTTAATTCTTCGAGTACAAAGGATTGAAACCGCGAAAAATCTTGACGCCTGATACGCGTTTGTAGGGTCTTCTTGCCAACATGGTAAATCGACAACTGTACTGCATCCTGATTAGTAAAAATGCTAATGGAAAACTCTCCGTTGTCATTAGATGAGGTTACTTGCTCACCGTTATTGATCCGAATAGTAGCAAAAGCTAGAGGCTTATTCTTATCGTTTACTACTCTCCCTCTTAGCGAGGTGATTTGTCCAAATGAATAAGGAATGCCCGCAAAAAAAAGCATTAGAACGAGAAGGCAGATTAAGCGATTCACTTTTATTAAGATTAATTATAAATAGCAAAAGAACATAAAAATGGTTATTTAAAAAAACTCTTTTTAAATTTTCTCTTCTTTTTATTTCTTAATTAACTGGATTTCAACAACTCTAAAACCTTACATAACTAACTTGGTTATGTTAAATATCTCTTTAAATCAATCTTGGTTTATACAGTATTTTATTCATATACGGCAGAAACTTTTTTATAGACGTGAACCTACTGTTTTCTCGATTTCGTACTAGGACCCTCTGTCTAGATCCCTTTCACATCCCTTTCACTTCCCTTTCAAACCCCGTTCACATTCTGTATCTATGGGTTATGAAAGGGAGTACGTAAAAGCAGATAAGATCTCTAATATTTACCTTACATATACTTAGGCCTTTCAGTCTTTACTTCGATTTAGCTTGCAATAGTTTTAGTAGGTATTCCCCCTTTAAAGACTCTTGATTTGTTGAAATAAAAGAATAACGATCAATAACTTTTGCCAGTAAGGGTAAATCATAATAATTCAGCGCGTTTGGTACAATACTAGGCACGACGTTCGAATCATAATACTCGGTGTCGACTATTTCTTGATAAGTGGTCAATTTACCTAGGGCAATAACCTGCTGAAAAGGATTCTCGAAATAAGCGGCATGCAGCAAACTCGCTATGCTATTATCCTGAGCAACAGCAACAATCGCTTCAGCAGCATACTCCCGCTTCAACAAATCCGCTAATGCAAGAATATCATTTGCCTGCAAACCCACTGTTGTCTGTCCAATTTGCAAGCCCATATAGGCGAGGTTATAGGAAACATTGTTGATAAACGCATCGCCTTTATAAGTGCCAGGACCTACTTCACCCGTCCCAATTAGGTCAGGACACACAATCGTATATCCTTGATGCACTAAATTGACAAAATTATCCTCTTTTCCAACGACATCTTGTTTTCCTTGCTCCGCGAGCCAAAGGATGAACTTACCATTGGTCTTTTCTGGTTTAATGAGTAGGTATGGCAAAATATATCCGGCATCCGTATAACTGAAAAATTTCTCGATATTATAACCCTTACCTAGTATCCTACCGGTATAAACTGGACTTTGTAAGGGTTTCATCGATACAAATCCTGTCATGTCTTTTAGCTGCTGCTTTCCTTGGCTTGATTTCAAGAAATCTAGACTCGCTTGTCCTCGTAAATTTTCTTTTAATTTATCCGCATTTTGCTTATTCAGTCTAAATACGGAGCTGCTTTGATAGGAACTATTGACTTGGCCAGTCGGACTTACTTTCAATTGCTCCTCAGTCGGTAAAGTGACCTCTTCATCTACTACATTGCCGGGATTCGCTAGTGCTTGTTGGAAGAAAGCATATAAGGCCAACCGGTTATTTTTGGTGGAGGCATGTCCTGCATCATCTTCTACCATCGACAGGTTGGCGGCTTGCCCCCCGTAGAGTTTAGATAAGCGTTCAGCCTCGGAAAACGTTTCGCGCGTACCTTGAATATTGAATATATCGTTTCGTGTGGCAACCAGTAAAGTCGCTTTAGGTAAGCGAGCTATCATAAAGTCGGCATGATCGATTCCTTGTTTGATGCCGCTATTTAAGTTTTGTTCGGCGTCTTGAGGACCTTTATTTTGGTACAGTCTTTCAAAATTCGTTAAATAATTCTCTATTGCAACTGCTTTTACCCGATCATCAACGGCACCTAGATAAGCCGATTGTGTACCACCTCCCGATCTACCGGTTACTCCGATTCGTTTTGAATCGACGTCTTTGCGTGAAACGAGATAGTCAATCGCCCGAATACCATCCCAGACCATATAATTAATCATATTGTCGCCTGCAGCCAATAGCTGTATCGAAGGATAAGAATGTTCTTGGGTCGGACTTGCGAATTTGGATTTCTTGCTTTGCGGATCAAAGTATTGCAGTCGTTCTCCCTGCCCTACCGGATCAAATGCTAAGACAATAAATCCCTTTTTAACGAGATTTAAAATGACATGCTGATAAGTATCCGAACGATACCCTGTCTCACTATGTCCGCTGCAATAAACTATCGCTGGAGCAGGCTTTTTCAGATTTTTAGGTAAATAGAGTGAAGAGCTGACAAAAAAATTCTTACGCGATTCAAATACGATGTGTTCGATGCTGTAATCGGCAAAGTTTACTTTCCCGACCTGCTTCGCATTCAAAGACTCTGCTTTCGGAAATTCGCCTATTGCTTTCTTTATCTGCTCTTTCTTTTTCACCTGCCAAGCTTGCAGTTCTGCAAGCGTATTGATTTTATCAACTGTTGATTTCCGTTGATTTAAGTAATTGATAGACTGATGATAATAGTGCTCATACAAAGAGTTCGGAGCGTCGCGATGCATAAACCATCCAGGTGCCAATACACTGCCTTCTTGCTGAGCAACGGTGACATTCAGGAAGATAACCATAGCCAGCATTCCACAATAGAGCGATCGATAGGAAATTTTCATATACTTATTTAGGTTGATGTTAGATTGATTACTTACCCCGCTATTCTACCCTACAAAAAATAGACCCTAGCCCCATGTTCTTAGTTCATAGGTAAGATAAAATGTTCCAAATCGTCCCAATAAGCAATAAACTGCGAGTAGCTTCGATTGTATTAAAAAGCAATCAAGCTAATCGCACTGGTCCTTATTGTTTTAAGATCCAAGCCACCATTTCTTGAACATCCTCTTTTTTCAAATTAGGATGCGCAGCCATGGCAACTTTCCCCCATACACCACTCCCTCCTGTCATGATCTTTTTTACCAAGATCGACTCGGCGTCTTTATTATCTTTATAATGTTTTGCTACTTCTTTATATGATGGGCCGACGGATTTCTTATCTATAGCGTGGCATGATTTACAGTCTGAAGCTTCAATTAAGCTTTGTCCGCGCGGAATGGCGGCTTGTTGATGTCCGATTGTATTCGCAGCATTGCCAGCCTGAGCACCGGTTGTTTTCCCTGCTTTTCCAGAGCCAGCAACGTAATCGAAGCGAGCTACCGCAGCGTCTGGATTCTTACTAAACCAACCACTTCCATACTCCAATACATATATCTTACCATCCGGGCCAACCTCCATATCAATTGGTGCTGCTAACTTCATGTTGCTGATAAAAGGCTCCATCTTGTCAAAATCGCCATTCGGTTGCATGGAGACCAACATCACCCAACCTCTAATCCAGTCATAGATAAATAGTTTTCCATCGTAATAATCAGGATAACGCGTCTCTTGCGGAAACATTGAAGAATAGTAAACAGGACCTGCTTCAGCATTTCGCCCGCCATTTCCAACTTGTGGAAACTCAGGTGAATCGGCATAAGGATACCAAATAAATGCGGCTTGAGCTGTTGGTAATTCTTTTAAACCCGTATTGTTGCGGGAATCGTTGATTGGTTTTTTCGGATCAAATGCGGCGCCTTTTTCGCCTGTTTCATAATTGTGCGCATGGTAGGCGTAATTGTTACCGATAAAATATGGCCATCCAAAGAAACCTGCACTACGTGCTTGATTAACCTCATCGTATCCTCGAGGTCCTCGACCCAATGAATCTTTGCTAGCATCTGGTCCAACCTCACCCCAATATAAGAATCCTGTTTTCTGATCAATTGAAATACGGTATGGATTCCGATTTCCCATCACATAAATCTCAGGACGTGTATTCGCTTGCTCTTTTTTAAATAGGTTACCTTCAGGAATAGCGTAAGTCCCATCGGCATTCATCTTAATTCTTAAAATTTTACCGCGTAAATCGTTAGTATTTCCTGATGTACGTTGTACATCGTATTGTTCATGTCCTACACGTGAGTCTTTTGGAGAATAACCGTCACTTACGAATTTTTGTCCTTCTTCATTAAATGGCGTAGAGTTATCGCCCGTTGATAAGTAAAGTAGATTATCCTTTCCAAAAGCTAAGGATCCTCCGGTATGGCAACAGATATATCGTTGCGAATAAAATTGTAATATTACTTTTTCTGATTTCAAGTCTAGCTTCTTATTCTTAAACTCAAATCTCGACAGACGATTAACCGAAGTATCTTTAGGACTATAAAATGCGTATATATAGTTGTTTTTTGCAAAGTCAGGATCCAAAGTTAAGCCCATAAAGCCTTCTTCCGCACTTACTTTCGGAATACCGGTATCATGGTAAACATCTAACATTCCGACCTGCTCTAACTTATTCGTCTTCTGATCGAGCAATAATAGCTCACCTCTGCGCTGTGCAATCAGTATTGTTAAATCGGGTAGAATAGCCATTTCTGTAGGCTCGAAAAGTTCGCCATAAGCCATGGCTACTTTTGTAAAATCTTCTTCCGCAGGAACGGGTTTAGATTTTGCTTTTGTGTAAACTAACTCTAAGTTTTTGCCGATTGCAAATTTTAAGCTATTGGAAACATTCGTTAGATATGATTCGTCCGAAAAAACAGCATTTGAATACTTATCCTCCATCTGAATTGATGCAGCACGTCCTCCATCGACTTCTTGTTGCGAAACAGCATGCGCATCCTTATCTGTAAATAGTCGACGATACCATTTCCAATCAACTTCTGTATTTTGAATCGATTCCAATGCTAATACACCACCCCCTGCTTGTATGTAACGCTCAAAAGCAACTTCTTGAAACTTATTCAAGATGTTTCCAGAGGTGTTTAATAATACAACGGCAGAATAATTCTTTAACGAATCTTCATTGAATAAGGTAGCATTCGTACTTGTATCAACCTTGATTTTATTCTCCTTTGCCCAATTGAGTAAAGCTGCACTTCCTTCGGCATTTGTGTTTAAGGTATCTTTATCGGATTTACTGAAGACGAGTACACGAGGATCACCGGATCTTTTTTGTTGGCAAGAGGACAGCGCTGCTACACAAAACAACAGCATACATGTTTTCATGAAATTGGAAGCAATCATTATTGAATATCTATTGGGTTTAGGTTCTGAATTAATATATCGTAAGCGCAAAAGTTCACTAAAAGCTTTGTGCTTATTTTTTTTAAAGATAATAATCTTCACCTATTTTTTCGGCAAATGTGGCTATTAATTTAGCGTTGCTTAGCTTATCTAAGCTAAAATAAAATCCTTAGAGTCCGACGTACTGATTAATTTTCGATGCGAATTTACCAGAACTAATCCCTAATTTCGTCTGCATAAAATTATTTACAATGAGAAAACTATTGATATTATTTCTGCTAAGCTCTTCGATGGCCTACGGACAGCGTAATTTCAGTATAGATGAAACGGTCTTTGGTCCTGGAAAATTTGCTCCTAAGACAATCTATGTGTCAAAATGGATAAAAAACGTTGATGCCTTTTCTAGCTTAGACAGCACTTATCAAAACTTACTAGTCCGCGATGCCAAAAACAACTGGCAAGCAAAACAATTAATTAGTAAGTCAGACTTACAAAATGCATTAGCTAAAGCAATCTCTACGGATAAAATCGAATTGCGTCGCTTCCCTAGCGATTACCAATGGATTGACGTGAACAACATAGCGTTCCAAATTGAAGGCGAGAAAAACAAATATCAAATTAAATATGATCTGTCGAAGAAACAAGTGACTGTATTAAACACTGTGCCGTCAGAATTGGCGAACACAATGAGTAATGCCTCACAAAATAAAACAGCATATTTAAATGGAAACAATATTGAAATTATCGACGCTACTGGAAATAAAATCGTCGTAACAAAGGATACGGTTGACGGTATCGTCAATGGCTCCGAGGTGGTACACCGAAACGAATTTGGAATCGATCAGGGGATGTGGTGGTCTGCCAATGACAAGCTACTGCTATATTACCGTAAGGATGAGAGCATGGTTACCAAATATCCTTTACCTCAGTGGGATTCCCGTGTGGCAACCGTAAAAGACATTCGCTATCCGATGGCAGGTATGAAGAGTGAAGAAGTTACTTTAAACATCTTTAATACCGAGACAGGTGAAACGATTCGATTACAAACCGGAGAACCTAAAGAACAATACCTAACGATCGTTACTTGGGACCCGAGTAGTGAATTTGTATACGTTGGCGTATTAAACCGTGGGCAGGACCACTTAAAATTGAACAAATACAACGCAAATACAGGTGCCTTTATCTCTACCCTATTTGAAGAGCAATCGACAACATGGGTTGAACCGCAGCATACTTTGGCATTTGTGCCTAATAAAGCTAATCAGTTCCTTTATCAAACGGATAAGGATGGATTCAACCAGTTATTCTTATATGATACCCAAGGAAAACTAATTCGCAAGTTAGGATACCAAGATGTTGTCGTTACAGACTTTCAAGGTTTCAATACTAAGGGAACTAAAGCCTATTATATTGGGGCGAATAACAATGGTTTAGAACGTCATTTATTTGAGGTGGACTTACAATCCGGTAAGACGACAGCATTAACCCATACAGCAGGAACACATAATGCTTCAATCAGTACAAGTGGCAACTATGTATTGGATCAGTACAGTAATCTTAGCGTTCCTAATAAAGTTCAAGTTATCAATCGCAAAGGAAATCAAAGCAGCACGATCTTAGAAGCTGGAAATCCATTTACTGGAAAAATAGCATTACCTAAGATAGAGTTGAAATCTTTCACCTCGGCGGATGGAAAAACCCCTTTAAATGCCAGAATCTTATATCCGAACAATTTTGATCCAACTAAAAAGTATCCTGTCATGGTTTACTTGTATGGCGGTTCGCATGCGCAATTGGTAACTGATAAATGGTTAGGTGCGGCGGGCTATTTTGACCTGTACATGGCACAACAAGGCTATATTGTATTCACATTAGATAACCGAGGTTCCGATGCACGGGGTAGAGATTTTACGCGCGTAACACATCGAAATTTAGGGGAAGCAGAAATGGCGGATCAGTTAGTGGGGATTAACTATTTGAAATCCTTAGCTTATGTTGATTCAGAAAACATGGGTATTTTCGGATGGAGCTTTGGTGGATTTATGTCTAGCTCCTTTATGACAAAGCATAACGATATTTTTAAAGCTGCAGTTGCTGGAGGTCCGGTAATCGATTGGAAATATTATGAAATCATGTACGGTGAGCGTTACATGGATACGCCGGAGGAGAATCCGGAAGGCTACGAAAAGACGTCTATGTTGAATAAAGCCGATCAATTGAAAGGGCATTTATTAATAATTCATGGAGCGCAAGATCCTGTTGTCGTTCAACAGCATAGTATGGAATTCGTACAAAAATGTATTGAAGCGGGAAAACAAGTGGATTACTTTCTATACCCAACACATGAGCATAACGTGATGGGAAAAGATCGAATTCACATGTACGATAAGATAGCAAAGTACTTTGATCAGTATTTGAAAAAATAATTTATTAAATATGTAAAGAGCCATCCCTATCGGATGGCTTTTTTTTCGCCTGATTAGCCTGACTATTAGAAAAAACATGGCACGCCTTTGGCTTCGTTTCGGGAAATAATAGAATTATGCCTTGGAATCCCGACGTTTACAATCAATATAAAGAAATACGCTATAAGCCATTCTACGATCTTGCAGCCTTAATCATCGACGATCATCAATCAAATGCTATTGATATAGGCTGTGGAACCGGAGAGCAAACATTACTCTTATCGCAGAAGTTCAAACAAACAACATTTTTAGGAATTGATTCTTCTGAAGAGATGCTAGCTGAGGCGAAGGAGATCACTCAGGAGAGACTATCATTCAAACAGCAGTCTATAGAATCATTTACTGCTGACGATAGCCGTTGGGACTTAATTTTCAGTAATGCCGCACTGCAGTGGGTGGACAATCATGAACAATTATTCCCTCAACTTATTTCCAAACTAAATAAGGATGGGCAATTTGCTGTGCAGATGCCCTTGCAAAACGATAATACCCTCAATATTTTACTAGATCGACTTGTGCAAGAAGAACCATTCCTCACGAAACTAAGAGGCTTTCGCCGAGTGTCGCCTGTGCTAAGCTTGGATCAATATGCGCAGATTATGTTTGAGCAGGGTTTAAAGGATATCGATATTAGCATCAAAACCTACCCTATCATCGCTGACAACGCCTTAGATCTTTACCAATTTATTGCGGGCTCCGCATTGATCCCTTACATGGAAAAACTTGAGCAAGATCTACAGGTTCTGTTAAAAGATACTTTTATAGAGCGTATTGCAACGCATTTTAAACGCTTTCCCGCTATTTATCCGTTTAAGAGAATGTTGATGTACGGCGTAAAGCAATAAATCCGTATAGAGTCCAAAAACAACAAGCACAAATGAGTAATATCATTTGTGCTTGTTGTTTGTAGGATAAGCTTAACGACCACTATACCATGCGTTGGTATGGTTTCTTTGCTTGTAAATCTATTGTTGTTAAGTCGCTGATCGCAACGACACCTTTTGTTTCTATACTTTTTCGTGCTGCAATTCCAATTAAACAAGATAAGGCTCCATCTCTAACACCTGCCGACTGTTTTAAAGGATCTGGAACATTAGGTAAGAATATCTGATCTTGAAGTAATTTGTCGCCTCCTCCATGACCAGAAGTACCATGTGGTATGCGAACAAACTCACGCTTATTGAAATTCTTATAAACAACGAGCTCATCATAATCCGCATTGTTAGATTTATTGGACTCTTCAATCCATGCATCAATACGGCCTTTTGTCCCATTGAATGCAATTCGATATCCTTCATAAGGTGAATAAGTGGTTAATGAGTAAGATACCTGAACGCCGTTCTTGTACTTAATTGTTGCAGCCATCTTGTCATAAATATCAATATCTTCTTTGAATACGCAGCCGTCTCTTTTATACCCATCATACTGTTCATTATCGACATATAGATCCTTGCTATATTTACTTTTCGTGACATCCCAATAGAAGTCACAATTCTTTGTATGCGGACAGACGCGACAATTATCAGCACGGAACTTTCCGTTCTTTCCATAGAAATCTAGCGAGCCCGAAGCATATACCGACTCTGGATCGCTTTCTATCCACCAATTTAATAAGTCAAAATGATGCGTTGACTTGTGTACCCATAGTGAGCCGCTATTTTCTGTGCGGCGATGCCATCTTCTAAAATAATCCGCGCCGTGAGAAGTATCTAAATACCAGTGGAAATCGACTGAGGTAAGCTCTCCGATTTCGCCAGCTTGCAGCAGTTCCCATATCTTCGCACGATGTGGCGAATAGCGATAATTAAAGGTTACACGGCATTGCTTTCCCGTCCGCTTCTCAGCATCGACTATGGCTTGAACTTTCTTCTCATCCGTTGTCATCGGCTTTTCCGTTAAGATATTGGCGCCTAATTCCATTCCACGAATAATAAAATGATGATGTGTTGAATCCATTGTACATACGATGAGTAAGTCTGGCTTGGTTTCTTTCATCATTTTCTCGAAGTCTGTGTAGGTTGGGCAATCCACGCCGATATGTTGCTTTGCGAAGGCTACACGACCTTTATTTTTATCGCATAAGCCAACAAATGTAATCTGATTTGCATAGTTCTTTTGAATGTCTCGTCCCCACATACCAGAGCCACGTGACCCTGTTCCAACGAGTGCTACTTTCAATTTTGCATGGCTCCCATTGGGAATCCATCCACTTAATAAATCTTCATTATTTGTTGTTGCTGATGCTGGAAGTACAGTTCCTCCTAACAAAAGGCTAGAAGCAGCAAGAAACTGCCTTCTCGAAAAATGGTCTTTCATTGGGTAAAGGTTTAAGTTTATAAAAGCGAGCAAATGGGTAAGATTCACATCGCCAAGCTAATGCAGCCTGAATTGGCTTGACTAAATATATAAATATTTAGCCAATTCTATACCTTACTAATGAAAACTCATGCGAATTGTACCTGATTTTTTACTTACCAAGCGCCGTCACGCATCTGAACATAGATAAAGTAAATAATCACAAGGATAATAATCGCGATGATAATCGACCGAAAGATATTCCGCCCTGCCGGCTTATCATCAGCCTCTTCTTTTACAATCTCTGGGACTTTTTGATCTTCTTGAGGCAGATTCTCGTTGTACTCTTTGTTCTCTTCCATAGCAATTCCCTCCTTATAAAATACGTGTTCAAATGAATCTAACTGGGATCAGATTGATTTACTGTATAATTAACTAAACAAAGTAAGCGCTATTTAGTTTTCATATAGACATCCTGCTCCTGCCAGAATGTCAAAAGGCAGAAACATTCATGTCGCGTATTGGCAAAAGCAAGCTCGGCCTATTGCTATTTTAAGCTTGAGTTACCATCAAGTAACTAGTCACCTGCTGGTAACTCCATGTCAATTCGACGTAGGATGGTCTGTGTTTTGTACAATAGATTAGAAAAAGGAAAATAATTATGAAAGTAAAAAATATTACAAAAGTTGAAGGTAGATTACCTATTCGCGATCCATATATCTTAGGTGCATATCATTACGATAAATATCCTGAAGGAAACGGTAAGTTTGGTCCTAAAGCATCTTTAGAAGGCCGTCAAATCGGAAGTGACTTTGACAACAAAGCAGAATGGCGTATGTATCATGGACAGAACATCCCTGGATTCCCTCACCATCCACACCGAGGATTTGAGATTGTGACCATTGTTCCAGAAGGATATGCAGACCATTTTGACTCCAAAGGTTCTAAAGGTCGTTATGGCGAAGGTGACGTACAGTTGATGAGTGCTGGATCAGGCGTATTACATGCTGAAATGTTTCCATTGATACATGAAGATAAACCAAATCCATTACGCTTATTCCAGATTTGGTTGAACCTTCCTGGTAAAAACAAATTAACGGATCCGAATTACAAAATGCTTTGGGCAGAGAAAATCCCTACAGCGGTAATCGAACAAGGAGATGGCAAAAAAGTAACTGCCAAAGTAATCTTAGGCGAGTACTATGGCACTAAAGATAGCGGAGCTTTAACGCATTCTTGGGCTGCCGATCCTAAAAACCATGTAGGTATTGCTTTAGTTGATATGGATCCAAATACTGAGTTCAAGCTTCCGGCAGTATCGAGCAGCATGAGTCGTTTTGTATTCTTTTATGAAGGAGATGGTACAATTGAAATCGACACTTATAAAGTTCAAAAGAACTATATAGCGGATTTAGATGGTGGCGAGGAGATTACAATCAAAAACGCTGATAAGCGAGCACAGTTTTTAATCTTGGAAGGCGAGCCTATAAACGAGCCTGTTGCAGCACACGGACCGTTCGTCATGAACACCCAACGTGAATTGCAAGATGCTTTCCGCGAGTATCAGTTAACAGAGTTTGGCGGATGGCCTTGGGGAGATCAAGAAACCGATTTGGTAAATCCTAAAGACGCTGGGCGTTTTGCGAGTTACAATTTCGGCAAAGAAACAGATAAACCATCTGCATAAAATATAAACACTTTATGGAAAAAGGAAACGATATGTTTCCTCTTTTTTTATGACATGTTTTAATCATTTGATTAATTAAATTTTGATTTTAAATTTCTAGCATTTACCTTTATTTAGCATTAATCAAATCAAGGACATGGCAAAGGGACGACCGAAGAAACAAATAGATCATTCTACAGAAGATAAAATCAAAGAAGCTGCACGGAAAGTATTCCATGAGAAAGGCTTTGCCGCGACAAGGACTAGAGATATTGCCGAGGAAGCTGGTTTGAATTTAGCGCTGTTAAATTACTATTTCAAAAGCAAAGAGAATTTATTTGAGATTATAACCTTTGAGACTCTATTTAACTTTATCCAAAGTTTAGCCATAGTATTCCATGATGAAAATAGCGAATTCGAAGAAAAGATAGAAATGCTGGCTGTCAAATACATCGACTTCTTGAGCAAAGAACCTAATATACCTGTTTTTATATTAACTGCAATTCGAGATAATCCTGATAATTTTGCGGATAAGATTCCATTCAAGACAATCGTTATGGGATCCTATTTCTACAAACAGTTTCTGGAGAAGAGAGAAAGAAAAGAGATCTCTGAAACCAATCCACTTCAATTCTTATTGAACCTGATGGGCTTGATTATTTTCCCTTTTATTGCTAAACCAATCTTCGAAAATATAACGGGCACTAAGGAAAAACTATTTCAAGAAATGATGAATGAAAGAAAGAAATTAATACCTATATGGATAAAAAATATGATTCAAGCCTAGGGCTTTTATTTACCCTTTATTTAATCAAATGATTAATAATATAAAACAATGAAAAATATACTCCAACTCCTTTTGCTTGCGGCTGCGATTGGAATAAATGCTGAGGCTTTTCAAGCGAATGCACAGGTACCATCTCACCTATCCTTAGATTCCTGCTTAACCATGGCGAAGCGAAATTTCCCATTGATTCAACAAATCGGTCTTATCCAGCAATCCAAAGACTATTCCATCGACAATGCAAATAAAGCTTACCTGCCTCAGGTTAATATTAGTGGCTCGGCAACTTATCAATCTGATGTTACGAAGGTTCCAATTAGTATCCCCTCGATGTCAATACCAAGTCTTTCAAAAGATCAATATAAAGTTTACGCCGAGTTATCTCAAGGCTTAACGGATCTGCTTCTGGTCAACGATCAGCATAAGCTTGTTGAAGCAAATAGCCAGGTAGAATCGCAAAAAATAGAAGTTGAGCTTTATAAACTTCGCGAGCGAGTTTCCCAGCTTTTCTTCGGAAGTCTTTTGGTTGATGCACAATTAGAACAGACCAAATTAACGGCAACAGATATTGAGCATGCCATTCAACAGGTGGAGTCAGCTGTAAAAAATGGCACTTCAACCAAGAGCAATTTAAGTAAGCTACAGGCCGAACTCTTAAAAGTTGATCAGCGGAAAACAGAGCAAATTGCATTAAAAAAAGCATACATCAATATGCTATCCTACTTTATTGGACAGAAGCTTACGGACGACGTTAAATTGACTACTCCAATTGTCCAAAGCTCCTCCGTAGAAATCAATCGTCCGGAATTAGAACTATTTAAACTACAGGAGAATGCAATTGACGTCCAGAACAAATTACTATACAATAAAAATTTACCTCGCTTTAGTGCATTTCTTCAAGGAGGCGCTGGCAGACCAGGCTTAAATATGTTGAATCCTGACATGCAAGGATACTACATGGCTGGGCTTCGTTTGAACTGGAACTTGTCCAGCTTTTATACCTACAAAAACGACAGAAAGAATATCGCAGTAAACAAACTGTTAGTGGAAAAACAAAAGGAAACATTCCTCTTCAATACAAACCTAACCTTACTACAACAAAAAGAAGAGTCTAACAAGTTCCAGAAGTTAATAGAAACCGATAATCAGATTGTCGAATTGCGTGAGACGGTCAAGAAATCCATGTTTGCGCAATTGAAGAATGGAATTGCTAGTACCTACGACTATATGACGGCCTTGACTGAAGAAGATCAAGCACGCCAGAATCGTGTCTTGCATCAAATACAACTTCAACTTTCTCAATACAACCAAAACATCACATTAGGCAATTAATACATTATGAAAACCTCACATACTACTTTAAACCTCCTATGTATCCTGAGTTTATTCCTGCTTTCATCTTGTAAAGATAAAGACAAAGGATTTGACGCAACGGGCACCTTTGAAGCAATCGAGACGATTATCTCAGCGGAAGCCGCAGGAACCATTAAAGCCTTCGATGTGCAAGAAGGACAAACATTAACCGCTGGACAATCCATCGGTTATATTGACAGCGTTCAACTATATTTAAAGAAAAGGCAATTGCAGACGCAAGCGAAAGCCCTCTTAGGGAAAAAGCCTAGTGTAAATACTCAGTTAGCGGCATTGCAATCGCAGCTTGCGACCGCACAACGCGAACGTACGCGCATACAGAATCTTCTAAGAGATGATGCTGTTCCGGCTAAGCAATTAGACGATATCAATGCGCAAATCGACCTTATTAGTAAGCAGGTTGCTGCCCAACGTTCTACCCTAGATCTTTCTGTTTCCGGAATCGATAAAGATGTACAGCCTATTGAGGTACAGATGCTTCAAATTGAAGATCAACTCCAAAAAAGTAAGATTATCAATCCAATCAATGGTACCGTATTAACGAAATATGCCGAGGTTAACGAAATGGCGAGCATTGGAAAACCATTATATAAAGTTGCTGACCTCAGCAACATGATTTTGAGAGTATATATCAGTGGAGATCAGTTAGCATTAGTCAAGCTCAATCAGAAGGTAAAAGTATTTACAGACGATGGAAATAAAGGTTTTAAAGAAACCGAAGGCATCATCACTTGGATTAATAGTAAAGCGGAATTCACGCCTAAAACAATTCAAACGAAGAATGAAAGAGCGAATCAGGTATATGCTGTCAAAGTGCAAGTAAAGAATGATGGCTTTTACAAAATCGGTATGTATGGCGAAATAAAGCTGAACTAATATGGCGGCAGTAAGTATAGATCATATTCATAAAACTTTCAACAAGGGCGGTCTAACGGCTGTTAACTCGGTTAGTTTTGACGTTAAGGAGGCTGAACTATTTGGGATAATCGGTCCCGATGGGGCTGGTAAGACTACCTTATTCCGAATATTGACGACACTGATGCTTCCAGACTCCGGTGCTGCTAGTGTAGACGGCTTAGAAATTATCAAAGATTATAAGCAAATCCGTAAACAAGTCGGTTATATGCCCGGCAAATTTTCCCTATACCAAGACTTAACTGTTGAGGAGAACCTTCGCTTTTTTGCTTCAGTATTCGGCCATAAAATAGCAGATCATTACGATTTAATTAAGGATATCTATGTACAGATTGAGCCGTTCAAAGATCGGCGTGCAGGTAAATTATCGGGCGGTATGAAGCAAAAACTAGCGCTTTGCTGTGCTTTGATTCATAAACCAAGCGTCTTGTTCCTAGACGAGCCGACAACGGGAGTCGATGCTGTCTCAAGGAAGGAATTCTGGGAAATGTTGAAACGCCTTAAGGAGCAAGGAATAAGTATATTAGTATCTACCCCCTATATGGATGAGGCAAATCTCTGCGAAAGAATAGCATTAATGCAAGGCGGTTCCATTCTATCGATCGACAGCCCGGAAGGTGTGATGCAAAAGTACCCAGCGCCTTTATATGCTGTCAAAGCGAGTGATATGATTAAGTTATTAAAAGATCTGCGCGAGCTACCGGATATCAGTTCTTGTTATGCATTCGGCGAATACCATCACATCACTTGGAAAAATCAAAGCTTGATCGATTATTCATATTTAGAAAATTACCTGATGCAGAAGGGTCATCATGGTATCAACATCAAAGCGATTAAGCCAAATATTGAAGATTGTTTCATTCAATTAATGCATTAATATGGAACAGGAAAAAGTAATCAGCACGAACAAACTAACGAAGCAATTTGGTGATTTTATAGCAACCAACGCAATCAGCTTCGATGTGTATAAAGGCGAGATCTTCGGCTTTTTGGGAGCCAACGGTGCCGGAAAAACGACAGCTATGAAAATGCTATGCGGACTTTCCATACCCTCATCAGGTGAGGCTACGATTGCCGGTTTTGATATCTATAAAGACACGGAAGAAATCAAACGCAGAATTGGTTATATGAGTCAGAAATTCTCCCTCTATGAGGATCTAACCGTACAGGAGAACATTGATTTCTTCGCCGGCATTTATGGTCTTAGCAATAAAGAAATCAAAGCACGTGGACAACAATTAATCGCAAGTTTAGGCCTGTCAGAAGTGAGCAAAAGCTTAGTCAGCACACTACCTCTGGGATGGAAACAGAAGCTTGCCTTTTCTGTAGCAACCATACATAACCCGGAGATTGTATTTCTCGATGAACCTACTGGTGGTGTTGATCCTGTCACGCGTCGACAATTTTGGGATTTAATATATGATGCCTCCGAACGCGGGATTACCATATTTGTAACCACACACTATATGGATGAAGCGGAATACTGCCATCGTGTCTCGATTATGGTCGATGGTGAAATCAAAGCGCTCGACAGTCCCGAGAATCTGAAGAAAAACTTCCATGTAGACAGTATGGAAGCCGTATTTTTTGATCTAGCTCGAGGAGCACAAAGAAAAGGAGATTAGCAAATGAATCAATTAATCACTTTTGTACGTAAAGAATTTTATCATGTTTTCCGCGATAACAAGACCCTACTTATGTTATTCGGACTACCGATTGTACAGATTATCCTATTTGGATTCGCACTTTCCAATGAGATTCGGAACGCGAAGATGGTCATCTTTGATCATGCGAAAGATCAAACCTCACAGCAAATCATCAATAGGTTTGAAGCGAGCAAGTATTTTAGCATTCAAAAGACGATAAATTCGGAGACTCAAATCGAAGAAGTCTTTCAAGAAGGCAATATCAAGATGATGATGATTATACCTGCTAACTTCGGAGAGGAATTAAATCACTTTCAAAAAGGCAGCATACAATTTATTTTGGATGGTTCCGACCCGAATACTGCGAGCACCTTACAATCCTATGCGACTGCTATTGTACAGTCTTATCAGCAGGAAATGATGGAATCCGCGAACATTCCATTAAAGATTATTCCGCAAACACGCATGCTCTATAATCCTGAGCTCAAAGGAGCACCAACCTTTGTACCTGGTGTCATGGCCTTGGTGCTTATGCTAGTCTGCGTATTAATGACCTCGATCTCCATTGTGAAAGAAAAAGAGCAAGGAACTATGGAAATATTGTTGGTATCGCCAGTTAATCCTTTTTTATTAATTATCGCGAAGGCTATCCCCTATTTAGCGCTTTCTCTAATCAATCTAGCGGTCATCTTAATCCTTAGTGTGACGTTGCTCGACATGCCTATCAATGGCAGTATCATGCTACTGGTTGCGGAAAGCACCTTACTTATTATTACGGCGCTTGCACTCGGTCTATTAATATCCAATATTACCGCAAGTCAACAAGCAGCGATGTTAATTGCCATGATGGGAATGCTAGTTCCTACTATGTTGTTTACCGGATTTATGTTCCCAATCGAGAATATGCCCCTTCCGCTGCAGATCATTAGCAATATCATCCCATCAAAATGGTACTATATCATCGTAAAATCCATAATGATCAAGGGACTTGGTATTACGGCAATTTGGAAAGAGACGCTTATTTTAATTGGAATGACTGTCTTTCTGTTGTTCCTCAGTTTCAAAAAATTTAAAACTCGATTGCAATGAGAACCCTACTATTCTTACTCCGTAAAGAGTTTAAACAGATTTTTAGAAATAAGGCTTTATTACCGCTAATCTTCTTTGCACCGGTCATGCAACTTATCATTCTGCCCCTCGCAGCCGACTTCGAGGTGAAAAATATCAATATTAGTTATGTAGACCATGATCATTCGACTTTATCGCAGCAGCTCTTCCACAAACTCATTTCCTCAGGGTATTTCCGCGCCGTTGGCTATGGAAGCTCGTACAGTCAGGCATTACAGCAGATTGAAGAAGAAAAAGCAGATATTATACTTGAAATTCCCGCCGGTTTTGAAAGAAATTTAGTACGCGAAAATCAACAAGAACTCTTTATCGCCATAAATGCAATTAATGGTGTTAAGGCAGGTCTGGGCGGTGCTTACGTGGGCCAAATTATAAACGACTTCAATCAAGAAGTACGCCTTAAATGGACCTCCGGTGCAGCCAACATTCAAACACAACAAATCGAAGTGACAAGCACCTATTGGTTTAATCCGCATCTGAATTATCAAATCTTTATGGTTCCTGCCATACTAGTTATACTCGTAACGATGATTTGCGCATACATGTGCGCACTCAATATAGTGAAGGAAAAAGAAGTTGGGACAATCGAGCAGATCAATGTAACTCCGATTAAGAAATATCAGTTTATCCTTGGTAAGCTCATCCCCTTTTGGCTTATCGGCATCTTTATATTTACGGTTGGGTTATTTGGAATCGCTCGCTTTATCTATGGCATTGTGCCGATTGGAAATATCCTATTACTGTACGCTTTTTTAGCAATCTACTTAATTGCCTTGCTTGGCATGGGACTATTGATTTCAACAACGGCAAATACACAGCAGCAGGCTATGTCTGTCGCCTTCTTTTTTATCATGATATTCATGCTGATGAGCGGATTATTCACCTCGATAGACAGTATGCCCGATTGGGCAAAAGTCATAGCATACTGCAGTCCTGTCACTTATTTTATTGATGTCATGCGTATGTTAGTACTAAAAGGCAGTGGATTAATGGACATTCGCTGGCATTTTGTCATTATGTTCATCTTCGCCATCGTATTGAATACTTGGGCGCTCGTTAAGTACAAGAAAACAAGTTAAATACTTTAATAAAGCACTCGTATTCAGTTCAAATGTTAACAAATGTTAAAAGGAAAGCACTCACTTTTTTCGGCACGGTGCTTGTACATTACTTATCAAATTTCATAATTTAGGTTAATAATTGGTTAGTTAAAACTCCTAGAGCTCCCCGCTTTAGGAGTTTTTTTATTTGATAACGAAAGCGTTGAATTTAGTTCTTGCTTTCAAACCTTCGGATTATGGGGTATTTAAGAAAACCATCTGAAGTAAATACAACAATGGAATCCTTGGAATGCTTATTTTTTCCTTTCAACTTTTCCTGGTAAACTCGCTTACTTCTCCCATTTTCAAAAGTCACTAAACCGATATGATGACCATGCGAGTATATATACCGTCCAACCAAACGATCGGTAATCCGCTCAACTTTATAACTTTTCGCGTGTACTTTCGATGCGCAGAAGATGACGTTAATCATCAAACATAGGAAAGTTAGATAGGTCCCAAAGATGACAACACAGTACATTAGCATTTCGAAGCCATAATGCCAGATGGGGTTTGAAACAAGTCCTAGAATAAAAATGATAAAAACCCCTATCAGAAAGAAACTCGCAATAACCTCCAGCGGAATTAGAGTCAGTTGAATCATATGATAATTCACAATATTGAGTAAAACGGCAATTACAAACAGTACCTCAATACAAGATGTCGGTTTTAAAGCACATAACTTCATTTTCTCTCCTTCGTAAATATGGTTAACAATAAATAAAGCAGGTGAAACCCTGTCGTTTTAAGTCGACAAATATAAAATAATTAAAACGAATATTATTAAATTATTAAAATATTAATTATATCAAAGCTATTGTTTTGCTTTTATTTCGGATAAGAAGTCGAGCAGTGTCACTATAAATTCTGCTGTACATTCATAATGTATATTGTGACTTGCATTCGGGAATTTCTTATGAGCAATCAGGTCGGGATGCGATTCACTTAACAAATTATTCTCTACATCCTGCGGAAAAGCATCCGGCGATTTCGTCGCTTCCATCAACAACATTGGAACGGTTAATTGCTGATATATTTCGATAGGATTCTGCTGAACAATAGAACGAACGTACCGAGACGTCGTTTCAGGGGCGAACAGCGCTTGTGCAGCATGTGAGGAGTCTTGAAGGCCATAATATGTATTCAAGCCTTGATACGTGATATATTTATCGCCTTTTCTCTTAATAACTGATAAGATTTTGTATTGTGATGGCTCCCCTTCAGCCTCATAAAATCGCTTATACTGCTCAAAAGGAGTTGCTGTCGCCCCCAAGAGAAAATCAGACATCTCTGTCGAGAGATTAAAAGAACTTAATATCGTTCCTTGTTCCTTTGCGTTTAATTTATAAAAATGCCCATAGAACCTCGCGGAACCGCCATCCTCTAATACTAGCGCCTTGACACGCTTAGGATGTTGTTTATAAAAGCTACTCGCCAAATACCCTCCTCTTGAAAAACCACCGACAACTGCGTTTGGAAGCGCTAGCGAATCCATTAGGGCGGATAGATCATTAGCGAAATCTTCGAAGCTAAGATCTTTACTCGGAAAACCTGTTTTCCCATGCCCATAATGATCTATCGAAAGCACTTGATACCCTAAGTCAACCAGATGCTGTGCGAAAGGTTCGAAATCATACGCATCCAAATAGCTTCCATGGAGCCAAATGAATGCAGGATTAGATGCCTTACCCCAATGCAGGTAAGAAAGTGCAACATGCTTTGTTTTAACTGTTCGTCGATGATTTTTTTCAAATTCTTGATACCGAGCTTTATCGAAGTCAAACTGCTTCAACAGCGTACTATCAGGCGATTGAGCTTGCGATAAAACGACGCTAAAAAGTAGGAAAAACAACAGAAAATGACGCATGTAATAATTAACGGTTAAAAAACGAAATATACGTAGTAGTTCTGATATATTTTTCTAATTTAGAAGACAAATTATATTGACCAATGACAGCTAAAATCTCTGCTGAATTCAAGAAAAGTGCGAATAAAACACTATATTCTATATTTGCATTTGCCTTCATCTATTTATTGCTTGTAATTTTCACCATAGCCTTATGTGCAGGCATATCCTATATCGGCATTCTACTGATATCCAATTATCCGCATTTAATCCTGTTATTTTTAGCAATTAGTCTACTTGTTTCTGCCCTGTTTATATTTGTCTTTCTGTTCAAATTTATATTCTCTTTTCAAAGACTTGACACCAGTCATTTGGTGAAAATTGATAACAATCAAGAACCTACTTTATTTACATTAATTGAAGAAATTGCTTCTGCTGTAGAAACTCAGATGCCAAAAAAAGTATTTCTATCGAGTGAAATAAATGCGTCTGTTTTCTACAACTCGAGCTTTTGGAGCATGTTTTTTCCTGTACGCAAGAATTTGATAATCGGCTTAGGCTTAGTGAATTCGACAACCTATCAAGAGCTGAAAGGTATTCTGGCCCATGAATTTGGTCATTTTTCTCAGCGGAGCATGCGCGTCGGGAGCTATGTATATCATGTAAACCAAGCCATATATAATATGTTATATCGGAATGAGTCATTGAATTCATTAAGCGAACGCTGGTATAACACAAGCTATTATGCTGCAGCATTTCAATGGCTTCCTCGTATTATTATTCAGTTTATGCAGAAAATATTACAGAAGCAATATGAAATCATCAACAAGAATTACATGGCCCTATCGCGAGAAATGGAATTTCATGCGGACGCCATTTCTGCAGAAGTAGCCGGTTCAAAAGCTATTGAAACCTCACTGTTGCGCACGGCGTTTTCAAACTACTGCCTAACCAATGTCTATAATTTTTACGGAGCGCAAATCGAAAACAATCATATTAGCGCTAATATTTTTGACGACCAAAGATCGGCCACACAGCTGTTATCTACTCGATTTAAATATCCTTTAATCAACGGAATCCCGCAAATTAGTCTTTTAGAAGCTAATAAATACGATAAATCGAAGTTAGTAATTAGTGATCAATGGGCATCTCACCCGTCTGAAACGGATCGCATTAAAGCTGTAAAGATTTTAGAATTCGAACTAACGAAGACGAATGAAAGTCCGGCATTTAAAATTCTAACGCGATTTGATCATTATGCTGATCACTTCACCGCACTAGCTTTTGCCGACGGCCCCTATTCAAATACGCCCAGTGCTATGAACGAAAAGGAATTTGCAAGCGCTTTCGTATCCTGGTTTGAAACTCAATCTTTTGATGAGGTATTCAATGACTTCTATACCTTCAATAATCCCTACTTTGATAAAGAAAAAATCTCTTTACAAAATGGTAGTCAGTTAAGTCCTGCGGTCCTTTTTAGCGATGAGCGCGTTAGCGATACTTTTACGTTGAATTCTTTGACGAATGACATTGAAACGTTAAACCAAATACAAACGAAAACAATCGACGTAGAAACCTTTGACTATGAGGGGATCAAATACAAAAATTCGGATGTCGCAGAAGTGATTGCTAAACTCGAACAAGAATCGGATCTTTTAAAAAACCGCGTCGAAGGATATAATACTGACGTCTATGATTACTGCCTATTTCAATCTACCGAGAAGCAAATCGACAATGCACTAACTGATGTATATGAGGCGTTCATGGATTCGGAGCGTAAATTTGCGGATCAGACTAAATTCTATATGGATATGATTGATAAAACCTATTTTATCTATGAAAATCATCCTTACGCAGAAATTGCACGAAGACTAGAAGAGGTCAAAAAATCGGAGATTCCATTCAAAGTCGAGCTCGCTAAATTGATAAACAGCTATAAAATCAACGGCAACACGCTTGGAACAGAAATCGAGTCTAAGTTAGAACGCTATACAAATACGACACTGGATTATTTTGATGGCTCTTCTTATATTAACGAATGCCTCGACTTGCTTAATATTGCATTAAATCAGTATTATTTTATACTCTACGACAACTATTTCCAATTGAAAAAACGCTTGCTTGCTATACAAAAAGAGATCCTTAGCTCGAGTTCCAATGATTAAGAATAAGATTATCAAGTCATCCAGACTAGCCTACTACAGACCTAGCAAGGAAGATTTTAAAGCATACTTTGCTATAAATGCGGATCCCGAAACCAATTTGTTCAATCCACATGGACCAATGTCAGAAATAACAGCCCATGAGGTTTTTCATAATATTATGTTGCATTGGGACATTAGCGGTTACGGTATCTGGATGGTCCGAGAAGTCAATAAAAGCGAAATCATAGGATTTGGCGGTCTTTCCAACAAAATGTACCTCGATCATCAACGTACTAATCTAGGCTATCGTTTTTCCCCTAGCGCTTGGGGAAAAGGATTTGCGACTGAATTAGCACAAACAGCCACTGCTTTTGGATTTGAAGAACTAAAGAAAAAGGCCATTTACGCGCTTGTTCGCCCCAGCAACCTTGCCTCCATCAACGTACTTGAAAAATGCCAATTCAACTTAATCGATTACCTTTCCGATGTTCAAAATGAAGATCCTAGTCTAGTGTATCGACGGAATTCAACATTTTAAGCTTGCGCTTTTAATTCTTTATTCGCTTTATTTATTTTCAACTGCAATAGAACCACAGAAAGTAGCAAAGCAATAGAAGCGATTAGCACTAATCCCCAGACTGCTTCTTGCACGTAAGCGGCTCCGCCCTGCTCGATAATCATCGTTCTAAATATTTGCAGATAATGAGTTAATGGAATTACCTTTGCAATACAAACAATCCATTCCGGCATTTGACTTAAAGGCCAAGTGAAACCGCTTAATATAAAACTTGGTGTAGCAATAACCATTAAGATTTCTGTCGCCTTCAACTGGCTCGGGATTGCAATGCTCACCAAAATACCAATAAAAGCTACCGCTAGTAAAAACAACAAGGTATAGACATAAAATGATATGCCTGATAACTGTAAAGGCATACGATAGAATACAGAAAACCCATAGTACAGGAATACAATAAAAACCGACATCAGAATATAAGGCAACACTTTGACCAGAATCAGAAGGAATACATTTTTAGATCGAGCGACTAAATCGGTAAAAGTTCCTTTTTCAAACTCTGAGGCAAAACTTAGTGCCAATCCCAACATCATGACCTGCTGAAGTACGGTAAGCAAAACGCCCGGTAACATAAAGTATAAGTAGTTTCCACTTCGTATATGTTGTTTGATAATCGTCGTTTTAAAGGGCTCATATTGTTGAGAAGCGACAAATTCTGGAACACCTTTCTTCTGTTGAGCTTTAATTTGAATTCCGGCTTTCATTGTTCCAGCAGCAACATTAACAGCCATCATCGCATAATTCGACGTCAATGTATTTGATGCATTCACAAACAAAGTCAACTCTGTCGAACGACCGTAGTTAATATTTGAAGAGAAGTTTCTAGGAATCTGAACAACAACAGTCGACTCGGTACGCAAAGCTTCCTCCTTTGCTTTAAAACCATCGTTCAAAACCTCCGCAACATAAATTACTTCACTCTCATTAAACATCTCAATTAATTGCTGACTCATAGGGCTTCGATCTTCATCGACGACGATGATAGGAAGATTCGTCACCTTCCCTTTCTTATAGACCCCTCCTATCAGTACAGCATACATGATTGGCGCGCCAAGGAATAAAACCATCAGCACTTTATTTTGAAAAAATAGCGAAAACTCTCGCTTCAATAAGCTAATAAAGTTCTTCATTACTTAGCTGATTTTTCTTGTTTAACAATAAACGTAGCTTTTGTCAATAAATCTTGGCTATCATTGAGATTAACGGGCTTTAGTCGGATTTCGAATAAAGTCTCCTGTTCTTCAAAATCAGGATATGCGGTGCTAATATTCGCATAAGAACTTAACGACTTAATGGTCTCTACACGAGCTTTAAGCTCTCTGTTAGCTAAATAAGGAAATACTAATATCTTTTCCGCCCCCTTCTGAAAATCCTTTACTTGACTTTCTGGAATTGTTACGCGAAAATAAGTGCCATCAATAATGTAACCTGACAATAAACTATAGCCAGCGAGTGCTAGTTCACCAACGCGAAGATTAATCGTCTCTATGCTCATATCTTGAGGCGCAATAATGTAACGTTCTTTGGATGCCACGTTTACCTCGCTAACCGCACCAATAGCACGTTCCTTTTGTCCAAGAGCCATACGTTGCTGTTCGACGCGTGCTCCATGCTGTACATCTGCCACTTCAGCTTGGGCAGCTAAATATTGATTCTTAGCACCTTGGTATTTGGCATAAACTTCATCATATTTTTGTTGCGCCACTAAGGAGTCTCTCAACAAATTATTCATGCGATCCAGTGACTTCTGCGCAAAGTCAAATTGTTCTTTTAAACCGTTCACCTTCGCATGTAACTGTTTCATCTGTCCGTCGGTCGCTCCTTTTAGTGCCATTTCATATTGGGCCTGTGCAGCATCCAAGGCGCCCTGCGCCTGCATAGATTTCGCATCCACCTCCGGAAGTTCTAAAATAACTAGTGTGTCCCCTTTTTGAACATGTTGCCCTTCTTCTACAAGAATTCGCTGAATCTTACCAGGAATCTTCGTGGTCACAGCTAATTGATCTCTTTCAATTTTACCTTCCAGTTTAACCTGCTTTTCAGCATCTTTATTAGAACAGCTTTGTAAAAAGAAAAGCGCGGCGAACGTATATGTTAATTTTTTCATGATTATCGAGTTACAGTTTGATACAAGTTGCCATTTGCTTTAAGCAGTTCTAAAGCAGCTGTACGTTGGTTTAAGATTTGAGTATAATAATTCAATGTCTGTTTATAGTATTCGTTTTCGGCTTCTAAACGATCTGTCACATCACTTAGACCTTCTTCGAATTGTCTGGAAGCTAAATACAAGTTATTTTTTGCTATTTCCACCTGCTGTTCATTCACCTTAATTTTCTTCATCGACAAATCATAATCGACGATTGTCTTTCGTTGAAGAAGTGCGAGTTTCTCTTTAGTATCGGAAAGCTTGTTTTCATTGATTTGCATATCGATTTTTGCCTTGTCAATAGCTGTTTGATGGGTTTTGCCTTCGAAGATGGTCCACTTTGCTCCAATGCCTATTGCATAATTTGGAGCCATCATCAACTGATTACTTGACAATTTTAAATCACCAACAACGGGTAAATCTTTGATCTTTAAGCTGGTACCAAAAGCATTAACATAGGATACATTGCCAAAAGCAAAAACCTGTGGAAGCTTAGTCCCTTTCTCCTTTTTATAAGCATATTCATACGCTTTTTGAGATGCTTCTAAAGCGGATATTTCCTTACGGTTCATCACAGTAGCAGTATCCTTATCTAATAATATTTCCTTTAACTTGAATCGGACATTCTCCAAGGCTGAGCCCTTCATTCCCGTTAATTCTGATAACTTGTAATGAAGCAATTCTCGATTACTCTCGACTTCGGCTTTCTTACTTTCCAACTCCAGAATTGCTAATTTTATCTTATCGCGATCATATGGGATTGCAAGTCCGTTTTCTATTGCTTGCATGACCTTCTGATGCTCTTTATTCAATCGCTTCTCAGAATCGGCAATCAGTAAATCAACCTCCTTGAGTAGCATCAGTTGATCAAAACACATAATGACCTCTTGTGCTACCTGATCATAACTAGCCTCTTGGAGGAGTCTTTGTGCTTTAAATTTCTGCTCCAATGCTTTCTGTCCATTACTTATCTGTAGGCCCGAAAAAATTACTTGCGTTGCTGTAACTCCAGCCAATCCAACTTGTGTTGAAAGTCTAGCGCTCTGGCTTCCTTCGAACAAATTAATTCCGGTAATGGGTAGATTTTGAGTAGGGAGATCGATATTTATCAGACTATTTACATAACCATACATCGCATTGGCGGAGACCGTTGGCAATAACTTTCCTTTCACCATCTGCTGATCTAATGCCACTTTTTGATTTTCCAGCTCGGCATTTTTAAGCGATTTATTGTAGCGAATTGCATTATTGACAGGTTCCCTAAACGTTGTTAAGTCATCTTGGGCAAACGCTAAATCAATGCTACTGAGAAGTATCGCCCATGCGATAAAAATTCCTTTTCTTGAAAACGTCATCTCTTTCATTGTTTACTTGATTAACAATGCAAAGTTCCGAGTTGTTTAGTAAAGGAATTTTCAGATATCTTAAAAAATGAAATTTATTTCTGTCCTCGGATAACGGAGAGTGTTTGTTGAGAAATACCTAGGTAAGAAGCAATATGACCTAAGGTTGCGTTTTGAAAAAGTTCGGGATTCTCCTTGATGAGCGAAGCATAGCGCTCATGAGCGGTTTCAAACTGGGTATTATAGAAACGGGTAGAAAAGTGGATTAAATTATCTAATAATACTTTTTGGACAATCTGATTCATTGTAATATTAGTCTTCGCAAGCTTCTCAATCGCCGCAAATGGCATATAGCTAATTCGAGAAGCCGTCAATGCCTGAAAGCCAAACATCGCAGGCTTTTTGTAGAATACACTTTCTATCCCAGTACTAAAGGAATTTGAGCCAAAAAAGGAATGGGTAATATCGCGTCGGTTCTTATAATAGTAAATGCGCGTAAAGCCTTCTTCGATAAAGTATATATACTTGAGATATGCTCCGGGTTCGAATATAATATCTCCTTTTTGAAAGTTCTTTGTCTCTATTATTTTATCGAGATATTCCTCTAAGAAATCATCAATATGATATAACTGTTTGAAATTGCTTATAAGATCCATTAAACTCCCCTTTATCGAACGGTTAAGATACTTGAAAATATGCTTTTTAATCGGTCTACACAAAATTTTTAAATTTATCTTTTCCTAACCTAATTCTTCTACAATTTCAAATTTTCCAGTTTACTAAAGGACAATTTGCCATTAGGATTACTTAAATTGCAGTAACTTAAATAATGTATAAGTGATTATGAGAAAATTATTAACCATTGCATTTATTGGATTTGCGAGCTTAAGTTATGCACAGCAATCTGAAGTTCGAAAAATCAGTTCAAAACCTATTGGTATCTCCGTTTCTACTGGCATTCAAGCGAAAATCATTAAATCAAACAAGAACGAGGTTGTCCTTGAAGCGCAAAACCAAAATCAGCTCGGCAAGATTGAGACTAAGGTTGAATCAGGCGTGTTGACCATTCGCGTAAAGCGGAACAGCAACATTCAAAACTCTAAAAACCTAAAAGCGACGGTATATATCAATCCGAATTTGAGTAGTATTGAACTTTCGTCTGCAGGTTCATTAGAAATTACAGACGCTATTGATGTTCGTGATCTTGATATTGACCTATCCTCTGCCGGATCATTAAAGACAGCAGCAATAAACGCTAATGCATTATCGATTGAAACTAGTTCTGCTTCAAAGGTACATACCGGGGCTATAAAAGCAACAACATTGGCCATTGAAGCCTCTTCTGCATCCGTTGTAGAAATTTCAGGGGCAAGCAAAACAACGTCCATTGAAGCAAGCTCAAACGCTAATATTAATGCGCAAAAGCTTTCGTCAAATAAAGTGACTGCCGACGCAAGTTCAGGTGCTAAAATAAATATACACGTAACAGAGTCCTTGTCTGCGGAAGCATCTTCTGGTGCTAGGGTATCCTATACTGGGCAACCAAAAGCAACAAGTTTCGAGAAGTCAAGCGGTGGAACAATTAGCAACGCTAATTAATATCAAATACTTAGGCTAAAAAAGAAAAGCTTGTAATCGGGGAGATTACAAGCTTTAACTAACCAATTATTAACCTAAATTATGAATACTAGTACACAATCAAACAGTGTGCCAAACTTTAAATATCAATTGCAAATTATTATAATTCTATATCATCAAGTGAAATAGCATTTAAATTGATACTTTTGCGGCATGCTAGCATTAGAACAGTATCTCAAAAACTTAGGAATCGAAAAGTTAAACGCCATGCAAGAGGAATCTTTAGCGGCGTTTGATTATAGTCGAGACTTCATGCTTTTGTCTCCTACCGGAAGCGGTAAGACTTTAGCCTTTGCCCTATTGATGTTGAAATTGATGGAGAAGGCCAAATTAAAAGGAACATCAGCATTAGTTATTGTTCCAACGCGCGAATTAGCTTTACAGATCGAGCAAGTAATTAAAGCCTTAACCAAGGATATATCCTTGGTTTGTGTATACGGGGGGAATGATGCGCGAGCGGAGCGCAAAAAACTCGAGCAGATTCCTAATTTAATTGTCGGTACACCAGGACGTATTCTATATCATATTGACAGAAATCCGAATTTATTGAAAGATTGTAAAATCTTGGTACTCGATGAGTTCGATAAGTCACTGGAATTAGGTTTTCATGAACAATTGGACAGTATTTTAAATGCTTGCCCAGGCATTAAAAATCAGATTTTAACGTCAGCAACGGCTATCAAAGAATATCCACCATTCTTAAAGCTCAACAATCCGGTATCCCTAAACTTCTTAGCAGATACGGTTTTTACGCCGAATTTGGGTTATTTCCAGATTGAGGCAAGCAGTAAGATGAAGCTTGAAGCGTTATTCAAGTTAATCTGTAAAATCGGTACGGAGAAAGTATTGATTTTCTGTAATCATCGAGAAGCGGTAGATCATATTCAAAGGCTCCTGATTGGTAAGGGTGTAGAATGTATTAACTACCACGGAGGATTAGACCAATACGATCGTGAGTTGGCGATAATCAAGATTAAGAATGGTAGTGAGCATATCCTTGTGACGACCGATTTGGGATCTAGAGGTTTGGATATTCCAGAAATGAAGCACGTTATTCATTATCAATTTCCATATAAAGAAGAAGAGTTTATTCACCGAAATGGTCGTACAGGAAGAAATCAAAGCTCGGGTTCCGTTTATGGTATTTTCACACCTGAGGATCGTTTTCCAGAATATTTTCAAGATTCAGAAGTCATGAGTCTGGACGAGTTCTATCCCCTACCAGATGCACCGGGATTTAAAACCATGCGTATCTCTGCAGGTAAAAAAGACAAAATCAACAAGGTCGATATCGTTGGATTCTTACACTCTTTGACGAAAATGGAAAAAGAAGATGTGGGAATGATTAATCTAAAAGATTATGAATCTTACGTTGCTGTGGCAGCCAGTAAAGCGTCCGAAATTGCGAAAACAGGAAATAATACTAAGATAAAAGGTAAAAAAATTAGACTATTTACGGTCTAACTTTTCAATATATTTAAGAATTTGGGCAGGAACTAATGGTGCAATGTCACCATTGTTTCGCCAAATATCGCGTACGATCGTCGAAGATATATGCGCTAAACCAGTTCTACTAACGAGGAAATAACTCTCTACTGCTGGATTTAACTGCAAATTATTCTGTGCAATAATATTTTCATAATCTAAATCTGTCGTATTTCGCAATCCACGTAGGATAACTTGCGCCCGCACTTCTTTACAATAATCGACAGTCAATCCCTTATAAGTAGTCACTTCAATCTTTGGATTTGAAGCATACAAAGCTGCGATCGCTTCCTTTTTCAAGTCTACATCCATCATCCCAACCTTAGCGCTATTGATTCCTATCGCGACGTATATTTTATCGAAAATTGGTAAAGCACGCTCTACCAGATCGTGGTGGGCCAAAGTATAGGGATCGAAAGACCCTGGGAATACAGCTATTTTCATATTATTTGGAATAAAAACTAAAAGAAGAGTTTCCGTACACTCTTATCTCTACAAAATACGGACTTTCCGCTAATTTTCTAGAGCTTGGATGTTCAATTACAAGCAAGCCTCCAGGTTTCAATAGATCGCCATCGAGAATCATTTGGGCTAATTGTGGAAGCGCCCCGATATCATAGGGTGGATCAGCGAAGATAAAATCGTAGGACTTCTTTGCCGATTTAATATATTTAAATACATCCGCTCTACGGGTCTTAATTTGCTCAAGCTTCAATTTCTTCGCGGTCTCATCGATATACATAATGCATTTCGCATGTTGATCGATTGCATCGACCGATACGGCGCCTCGCGATGCGAGTTCAAAAGAGATATTCCCCGTACCAGCGAATAGATCTAAACAATCTATCTCATCAAACTCAATACGATTGTTCAGAATATTGAACAAAGCTTCTTTTGCAATATCTGTAGTTGGACGTACAGGCAAACTTGTTGGAGGATTGATCCTCAGACCTGCTGCTTTCCCGCCAATTATACGCATAAAGGTAAGTCTAATAAATAACTCGATGTAATATCATCAGATACCTCATCACTTGCTTTCAATTTTGTATTAGCTCTGATTACCAACACTTCATCGGCCAGTTGTTGAAGTTTATATTGAAAAGAAGGTTCCATATCAACAGCACTCACAACCGCCTTATTCACTTTGTCTTTTATTCCAAAAGTTTGGAATAAATTCAAGATGAAATAACTTAAATCGTCTTCTGTGATAACTTCGAAGCTATTGAAGAACTGAAATTGTCCATTAATGAATAAAAACAGCTCGGTACTGGTATCATTGAAAACAACCCCCATAACTTCTCCCTTCAAGGGCACATAAGGCCTAACTTGCATTAAATTAAGTTTAAACTCGGGAATCAAGTGAGCTTCCGGGAACAACGATTTCCAACGTTGCGCTAACAATACGTCATATTGATATACAGCTTTGATTTGTAGATAATCTAAATCGGTAAGCTCCATCGCTTGATTTGGGTTCTCCATAAACTCCTGGTATAAACCTTCATCTTCGGATTGGTATAAATCAGCTGGAATAAAAGTAAGGTTATTTTGAGGTAGACTAACATATACACGTTGAAAAGGTAAGCTCAATAGCTTGAGCGCCTCTTCGGACGGTCTATTACTATCATACTTCATATAAACCATTAATTGTCCCTCTTGATCAATCACATATAAGATATCATACACATAGTTTGCTTTGACAATTAGCGTGTATTTTGCAATAAAATGTAGATGGAATTCTGCTGCGGTATAATTCATTTTTTGCCTTTACTAGGAAGACAAAAATAGTTTTAAAAATTGGATTGACCAACCTTTTAGATAACTTTGGGATGTGCATATTCAAAATCTACTACAACAGCAGTTTTCCCATCAGCCCACACAACAGCAGATTGAAGTGTTCCGCCTTTTGGAGGAGTTTTTACTCACTTTTGCACAGGAAAGCTGCTTTGTATTACGGGGATATGCAGGAACGGGTAAGACAACGATAATTGGCGCACTCGTCAATGTGTTACCGAGATTACAGAAAAGATCCGTCCTGTTAGCTCCTACGGGTAGGGCAGCCAAAGTGATGTCGTCGTATTCCGGGCGAAAAGCATTAACCATTCACAAAAAAATCTATAGAAAGAAATCAGCCGCAAGCATTCAGATGGATTTTGAACTTGCCGACAATATACATGAGAACACCCTGTTTATAATCGATGAGGCTTCTATGATTTCAAATGAAGGTGCTTCGATGTTTTCGAATGGTTTATTGAGCGACTTGCTACAATATGTGCAATCAGGCAAGAACTGTTCGATCATGTTCGTTGGCGATATCGCACAGCTTCCGCCTGTCGGCTTGGAAGAAAGCCCCGCTTTGATCCCAGCCTACCTTGCCGACGTTTTCGGGCTTCAGGTCATGCAGTACGAGCTTACAGAGGTGGTAAGACAGGATAAAAACTCGGGAATATTATTCAACGCGACAAAGATTCGGAATGAAATTAGGCTCGAGGAAGCAGCACCAGAATATAGCTATCCACAGTTCGTCACACAGAATTATCGTGATATCTTTCGCATGAATGGCGATAAGTTAATTGAGGGACTTCATTATGCGTACGACAAATTCGGTTTGGAGAGTTGTATGGTCATTTGTCGCTCAAACAAATCCGCGAACCTTTACAACCGGCATATTCGTAACCAAATTTTGTTTCGCGAGGAAGAGATTACTGGTGGTGATTTAATTATGGTTGTGCGAAACAATTATTACTGGCTTCAAGACAATGACGAGAAGAATACTGGATTTATTGCCAATGGTGATATGGCGATGATTAAGAAAGTTAGTAATGTACATGATATGCATGGTTTTCGCTTTGCTGACCTATACTTGGAGTTTATGGATAACAACGAAGGTGACGCAATTCGATGTCGCGTATTGCTAGACAGCCTATATGTAGATTCGCCAAACTTGCCATACGATCAGCAAAAAGAACTTTACGAACGTATCGCTGCAGACTATGCAGATATCGGATATAAGAAGGATCGATTGGAAGCTATTAAAAAAGACCCTTACTATAACGCATTGCAAATCAAGTTCGCCTATGCGATTACCTGCCATAAAGCTCAAGGTGGACAATGGCCATTGATCTTTGTCGACCAAGGTTATATGAACGATGATATGCTGAACACGGAGTTTCTTCGCTGGCTCTATACAGCTATTACACGGGCAACACAAGAGCTTTTTTTAGTAAACTTCAATGAAAAGTTCTATTCCTAATCTGCCTATCGAAAATGATACATTTTGTATGCGTGATTAACTGAGAAAAAAGATATTTTCGCTATTTCTTTATTACACTATAACATATAAATGAAAAAAGTTTATTTAAGCCTATTATTTTTATGCACAGGTATTCTTTTCGCTCAAGAAAAGAATACCTTAGCAAAACCAAATTACCAACAAGCAGCAAAGTTTTCTCCAGCTCGCTTAAGGACAATGATTTTCTCGACTGAAGTATCACCGAATTGGATTAATTTCTCCGATAAGTTTTGGTATGAATACAGCAGTCCGGCTGGAAAATATTGGTATATCGTTGATCCGAAGACACGTTCTAAAAAAGAACTATTTAATCGTTCGGAAATGGCAGCCAGAATTACTTCAATTGTAAAGAATCCATTCGACGCTCAGCATTTAGCGATTCAGAACCTTCGCTTCAACGAAACTAGCGACAATATCGTACGATTTGAGGTACAAAGCACCAAGGACACGGTTAAATCAAAGGAGGAAATCAAGAAGTTAACGAACAAGAGCGATACGATCAAAAAGAAACTCTTCTATTTTGAGTACAATCTTTCGAATAACATATTGAAAGAGATAAGTGATAGCACAGAGAAGAAAGATCGTCTATCTTGGGGAAGTTTTAATCCGGATACCTCTCGCGTATTCTTCAGCAAGAACTATAACTTGTATTGGATGGATTATGCGAACTATCAAAAAGCGATCAAAGATGATAAGGACTCGACAATTGTTGAGCATCAAATTACTACCGATGGGGTTCAATATTATAGTTGGGGCGGCGAACCGTATAGTGTTACGACCGGAGACAAAAAATCGGAAGAAGATGAAAAGAAGAAAAGAAATTCAGTTTGGTTAAACTGGTCTCCTGACGGAAAACACTTTTCTATAATGCGCAAGGATAACAGAGACTTAAGTGCACTTTGGGTAATCAACAATGTAGGTGCCAAGCGCCCGACTTTAGAAACGTATAAATACTTAATGCCAGGTGAACTTGATTCAACTGAGAATGAATTATACATCTTTAATTCGGCAGATTTAAAAGCCAAACGCGTCGACGTTTCTGCATTTAAGAATCAAACAATTAGTCCTTGGAGTAAGGATAGAAGCAAAGAGAGCTTTAAAGGACGTTACTATATCAACTATTGGCATGGAGACAACAAGGAGTTCTATATTGCAAGATCTAGCCGTGATTTAAAACGTATTGACATACTCGCGGTAAATATTGACGGAACGGTGAGAACCTTGGTTGAGGAACGCTCTAACGTCTATCTCGATGTTAAGAAGCCATATATCGTTAACAATGGAAAGCAGTTTATTCATTGGTCTCAACGAGATGGATGGGGACATTTCTACTTGTATGATATGCAAGGAAAATTAATCCATCAAATTACTAAAGGCGATTTCCATTGCGATGAATTAACAGCTTATCAAGAAGGCACGGGCAACTTACTTTTCAAAGCTAACGGAAAAGAAAAAGATTCGGATCCATATTACACCTACTATTATTCAGTTAATAAAAATGGTGGAAGAATTAACCTATTAACGCCAGGCGATTTCGACCATCAAGTTGCGAGCAGCGAGAGTTCAAATTATTTTGTTGATAATTTCTCCCGTGTTAATACCGCTCCGGTTAGTAATCTATATAATTCAAACGGTCAGCTCATCATGAAATTGGAGGAGTCTGATTTATCTCAGCTATTTGCTGCAGGTTATAAATTCCCAGAGCCGTTTAAGGTTAAAGCTGCCGATGGCGTTACAGACCTATATGGCGTCTTGTACAAGCCTTTTGACTTTGATTCCATCAAGACCTACCCTATCATAGAATATGTCTACCCTGGCCCGCAAACAGAGGCTGTGAACAAAAGCTTCGGCAGAAGCATGGATCGCGTTGATCGTTTAGCTCAGATGGGCTTTATTGTCGTATCAGTTGGTAATCGTGGAGGACATCCTTCGCGCTCTAAATGGTATCATACTTACGGATATGGAAATTTGAGAGATTATGGCTTGGAAGACAAGAAATTTGTGGCTGAACAACTAGCCAACAAATACAATTTCATCGATATCGATCGTGTTGGGATTACCGGACACTCTGGCGGGGGCTTTATGTCTACTGCGGCGATGCTAGTTTATCCAGATTTCTTTAAAGTTGCTGTTTCAGGTGCTGGAAATCACGAGAATAATATCTACAACCGCTGGTGGAGCGAAAGGCATCATGGTGTTAAAGAACAAGTATCCGCGAAAGGCGATACGACATTCAATTACCAAATTGAACGTAATTCCGATTTAGCGAAAAACTTGAAAGGCAAGCTATTAATTGTCACTGGCGATATTGACAACAATGTACATCCAGCAAACTCGATTCGTATGGTAGATGCCCTTATCAAGGCAAACAAACGTTTTGATTTTGTGTTACTTCCGGGACAGCGTCATGCTTTTGGGGAAATGACTGAATATTTCTTTTGGAGAATGGCCGACTATTTCAGTGAGCACTTGTTAGGTGAATCTAAGATTAATGAAGTCGATATGACGGAAATTAACAAGGATCGCCCGATCAGAAGATAATATGAAAAAAAGTAAAGAAGAAATGTTAGCAGCACTATTGAACCATAGTGCTGCTGGCATTACTGATCAAACCGTCCATGACTTCTCAATTCCACAATTAATAGCATGGAGTAGACAATTAGATGATAACAGACTGGCGTTTCGGTCTGCTTGGTACATTGAGCATTTCTTCCTAAAAGATGAACGTCTATACGCTTTGTATGGCGCCGATATTATCGATATATACTACCATACAGCCAATTGGAGTGTTCTACGTAGCTATAGCAAATTGCTGATGTGGATGCTTTCCAAGAAGAACAAACAGTTTACATTATCTGAGGAGCAAGAAGAGCACATCCTTGAGAAATCATTCGTCATACTCGACAATAGTAGTTGTCCTGTCGCAGTTCAAGTCAACGTCATGGATATACTTGCGGATTTGATTAAGAAATATGATTGGATTGCCAACGAGCTGAGAATTCGTATCGAGCTGGCTTTAGAAAAAGAAGCTACCCCGGCTTTAAAAAGCCGAGGTAACCGTATATTAAAACGTATATCGTAGACCGATAGACGTGAAGTTGTACATATCATTGTATTTGCTGGCTGGTAAGCCACCAGCATCTAATGGATCATAGCCATCTAAATCTTCGCCTTGTGAGAAAGCAAATTGAGTGTTTACGACAAGACTATAATATCCGCTTCTATAGAAGCTGCTGTATTTATTTAAAGGTACTGCTACCCCAGCACTAACAACTGGAAATAAGACATCCTTGGTTTTACGTTTGTACGCCTTGCCTGTAATCACATTGCCGTTGGCGTCTGTTCTTTCCGTCACTTCATGCGGACCGTTTACAGTTCCAGGAGGAATATCTTGTACGATCTCTGAACCGTCGTTTGCTCTATAGCGATAAGTAGAGTTACGATTCACCTTAGCGTAGTTATTGAAAATACCACCCGCTCCTATAGAGACGTGAAAGCCATTTAATACGTATTTTTCGAAACCGCTGGCACGGAAAAGATCACGTTCGTTAATAAAGAAACGATACGGATAGACCGTGGCGTTAATTAGTCCAGTAGCATAAAATTGGTTGATAACATATCTAGGGTCCCAATCTTGATCTAAAGGATTATCGTTTCCTTTTGATCTAAGTCGACCCAGTTGTCCTTCGACACCAATGTATAAACCTTTGTAAAGTTTGTAATCTAGTTTTAATACGCCTGCATATCCTAAATTGCTCTCATGATTGATATCACCGTATAACCAAGTCGCACCGCCACCCATAGTGAGGTCAAATTTCTGATTAGCATTTCCGTAGGCATCAACTGGAGGACACTTTAGGGCCTGGGCATTTAACAAAAATGGAATGGAGATGAGTCCTAAACTTAGTATTTTCTTTAAGTGCATAATTTAAAATAATGTATTTCCTTTGTAATGATTAGTTTTTCCTAAATGTTTAAATGCAATCTCTGTACATTCTCTCCCTCTAGAGGTTCGCATCAGGTATCCTTCTTGTATTAAAAAGGGCTCGTAAACTTCTTCAATGGTTCCTTCATCCTCACCAACCGCTGTTGCAATTGTCTTCAACCCTACTGGACCGCCCTTGAACTTATCAATAATTGTGCTCAAAATTTTATTATCCATTTCATCTAAGCCATTCTCATCTACATTCAACGCATTTAATGCGAACTGAGAAATTGCTTTATCAATAGATCCATTGCCTTTTATTTGCGCAAAATCGCGTGTTCTACGCAATAGCGCATTGGCAATCCTTGGGGTCCCACGACTTCGGCGTGCAATCTCAAAAGCCCCCTCCTCCGAAATCGGAACATTCAATATACTCGATGAACGAACAACAATATCAGTCAATAACTTTGCATCATAATATTGCAGGCGAGAATTAATACCGAATCTTGCGCGCAATGGTGCAGTCAACAGACCTGATCGAGTTGTTGCTCCGACAAGCGTGAATGGATTTAAGGAAATTTGAACTGAACGTGCATTTGGACCCGTCTCCAACATGATATCGATTTTGAAGTCCTCCATTGCGGAATAGAGATATTCTTCAACCAGCGGGCTTAAACGGTGTATTTCATCAATAAATAGAATATCACCCTCATCAAGATTTGTTAGTAAGCCTGCTAAGTCGCCTGGCTTGTCTAAAACAGGTCCAGAGGTAATCTTGATCCCGACACCCATTTCATTGGCAATAATATGGGATAAGGTAGTCTTACCTAAGCCTGGAGGGCCATGTAATAAAACGTGATCTAAAGCCTCTCCTCGTAGCTTGGCTGCCTGAACGAATATAGACAGGTTTTCCAAAATCTTCGCTTGTCCCGTAAAATCTTCAAAAGTCTGAGGGCGTAATACACGCTCTAGGTCTTTCTCCGTTTGGGTCAATCGTTCTGCATTTGGATCTAGGTTTTCGTTCATATCTTGGATTACTCTATTCAATTAAACAGAAAAATTCGTTATTTATTGTAATTTTTAAAAAAACTAGCGATTTTCATTTGAATAACGCCAAAGAATGCTTCTTTAAAAATCTTGGTACTCATCTTGGAAGTGCCTAATGTACGGTCGGTAAAAATAATTGGTATTTCAACTACATTAAAGCCATATTTTATCGCTGTAAACTTCATTTCAATTTGGAAGGCATAGCCCACAAATTTGATTTTATCTAAAGGAATCGTTTGTAGTACTTTCCTTCTAAAGCATACAAAACCAGCAGTGGCATCTCGAATATCAATCCTTGTAATCATCCGCACGTAGCCTGATGCAAAATATGACATCAATACTCTCTTCATTGGCCAATTGACAACATTAACACCTTTAATGTATCGGGAACCTATTGCCATCTCAGCTCCGTCATGCAAACATGCTTCGCGCAAACGAATCAAATCATCAGGATTATGACTAAAGTCTGCATCCATTTCAAATATAAACTCGTATGCTCGTGCTAGCGACCATTTAAAGCCATGAATATAAGCCGTTCCTAATCCTAACTTCCCTTTACGCTCTTCGATGTGTAATTGATCGGGATACTCTTGTTGTAAACTTTTGACAATTTGAGCTGTACCATCCGGAGAGCCATCATCGACCACCAATATGTGGAAGGGCACCTCCATCGAAAACACTTTCCTTATGATTCTTTCTATATTTTCCTTCTCATTATAAGTCGGAATAATAACTATACTATCTGTCACCGTTTACATTTTGAAATGTAAAGGTAGTAATTTAGCGGAACTATTAACCCCATAGGCTTAGGCATTAAATGCAAAAAAGCCGATTTGTTACTACAAATCGGCTAATAAATAAGCTTTTATAAACTAGTTAACGCCGTGCATCAACTTTTTAATCATTGGGGATAAAACAATCAAAATCGCCCCTGCAATTAAAGAATAAAGTCCTAATTGCTTGTATCCTTCCGTATAAGTGATTAGTTTATCCATTAATGAATCACCTTCTCTAGCCTCTGCCATATTGGCTCCGATTAATCCAGCAACATATTGTCCATAGGCACTAGCTAGAAACCACATGCCCATCATAATACCTTGCAAACGTGCTGGAGACAACTTCGTCATAATAGACAAACCGATCGGCGATAAACAAAGCTCGCCAACTGTGATTACCAATAAGGCTAAGGTGAATATATCAAGCGAGGTCATTCCGTCTACAGCGAAAAACTTCGTCGCATATAACACATAAAATCCTAATCCCAAAAACAAGAATCCTAATCCAAATTTAATAACCGTATTCGGCTCTACTTTTCTTTTTGCTAACCACAACCAGAAAAGACCAAATAAAGGTGCTAATAAGATAATAAAGAATGCTCCTCCAGAATTATTCACGCCATTTGGATCTAAATGAAATGCTCCTCCGAGCATTGAGTCATTTAAGTTCTTCGCCGCGAATATGCTTAGCGAACCACCGCTCTGCTCATAAATACCCCAGAATACGATAGAAAACAGGATAAAGATTAACGCGGCTATTAATTTATGACGCTCTTTCTTTTCGACTTTAGACATCTCATAAAACAAATAAATCAACGTCAATGGACCAATGGTATACATGAAATAATCTGTAAACTCCGTTTTGGAAACCATAATCTGTATGACAGGAACTAATAATAAAGTTCCAACGTAAACAGCATATTCTACCCATTTCGGTAGAGGTTTTGACTTTACGATAGCATCGGGATGTCCAGGCTGCAAGCCAATTGGACCTAATTCATGTTTAGTAAACTGGAAATTTATTAAACTGATTAACATCCCCACTGCTGCTAAACCGAATGCTACATTCCAACGGTGAGCCTCATCGATTACAGAACTCAGCATATATCCCTTACCAATTGCAACACAAATATACCCTCCTAAGAATGCTCCTAAGTTAATACCTGCATAGAACAGCGAGAATCCAGCATCACGACGATTGTCGCCATCTTTATAAAGCTCTCCCACCATTGTTGAGATATTCGGTTTGAAAAACCCCGTACCTATAATAATGAACGCTAAACCAAAGAAGAAAAACTCATGTGTATCAATCGACAGTAGCACTGAACCGACAATCATCAATACGCCACCGAAAAACAACGATTTCCGAAAGCCTAGGATCTTATCCGCGAAAAGACCACCAATAAATGTGAAAGCATATACAAAAGCTTGAGTTGCTCCGTACTGAAGATTGGCTTCTTTTTCACCGAAATTTAACTGGGTTATCATAAAGAACACCAACATACCACGCATTCCGTAGAAACAGAATCGCTCCCACATTTCAGAAAAGAATAGTCTCCAAATCTGTTTTGGATACTTCCCTTTAAAATCTTGAATCTCTTCTAGAGATTTTTGTGCTTCAATAGCCATAATTGTACTTGTAAAATTCAGTAAGTCCTGCCTCTTGGACTATCTTTTTTTATTCGAGACAGCGACTTAAGGAAACTTTTTCGCGCTCCCAAACGCGATTTTGTTTCTGGACTGTAAAAGTAATAATTTAACTTAATTATTAATTCATGGATTTAATGCTTTAAAAACAAAAAAGGCCGCTTCGTTAAACAAAGCGGCCTTTTTTTTAATATAAACGGATATTAGTTAATTCCGTGCATCATTTTCTTCAACTTTCCATTAAACAATAACAAGAATATTGCAGCTATTGCCGGCAATGCAGCGATAATCATGAAAAATGTTGTCATCGAATAGTTTTGAACGATATAGTCAATATATGAACCTGTTTTTCCAGCAATAAAGTTCGCGATCGCAGATGCTGTAAACCATAAACCAAATAGAAGGCCTGCGAATTTCTTCGGCGAAAGTTTACTAACATACGATAGGCCAACTGGTGATAAACATAACTCGCCTGTTGTATGGAAGAAATAGGCTAAGATTAACCACACCATACTTACAGATGCTGTTTTCGCACCCTGTGGAATCGACATCGATCCGTATGCTAAAACAACAAATCCTACAGCTACCAATAGTAATCCGAATGCAAACTTCACCGGACCTGATGGATTCCATACTTTTTCCCAAAGCTTACTAAATGATGATGCTAGCGTAATGATAAAGAATGAGTTCAAAATCTGAAACCAAGATACGGTTACCTCTGTTTGATCAAGATTGAATTCTCTGTATACTTTCCAGATTCCTAACGCCCAGATAATGGCAAAGGAAATAGCGGTAAAAACTACGGTTAACGGGTATTTAGCAACAATTTTCTGGGAAAGCTTAAATAATACATAAGTTACTATGGCGATTGGGAAAATCGTTAATGCGGCATCAACCCATTTGAATATCTCTCCTGAGTTACCAGATAATACGCGCTGCGTATAATCCTTCGCAAAGATGGTCATCGATCCACCAGCTTGTTCAAAAGCAAAGAAAAAGAAGATACTCGCCACCATCAATACAGCCACGACTATCAAACGATCTCTAACGATATTTGCAGGCGTGTGATCTTCTTCTTGAACACTCACTAAATTATCGCCCGGTTTATGCTCAGTACCCGGCTTTTCACCAATAATACCAAATATCTTTTGCGCAAAATAAAACTGAATCATACCGAAGAACATAAATATTCCAGCTAGTCCAAATCCATAATGCCATCCTTCTTTTTCACCAATATAACCACATAACAACATTCCTAGGAATGCACCGGAGTTAATACCCATGTAGAAGATGGTGTAACCTGCATCCTTTTTAGCGCTTTTATCAGGATACAATTGACCTACCATCGAAGAAATATTCGGTTTGAATAGTCCGTTTCCTAGAATCATAAGCACTAAGCCTACATAGAAATAGTTTTGATTAAAGGTTTCTAATGCCATGGACGCATGTCCTAGAGTCATAATCAAGGCGCCTAAAATAATGGCTTTACGATAGCCGGTTAACTTATCGGCAATCATACCCCCTATTAAAGGTGTTAAATAAACTAATCCAGTATACCATGCATATAAATTCATGGCCTCAGCATTAGTCCATCCCCAGCCTCCTTTTGCTATTTCTGTAATTAAGAATACAGTTAACAATGCACGCATTCCATAATAACTAAAACGCTCCCACATTTCAGTAAAGAAGAGTACAAAAAGACTGGCTGGATGGCCCATCACCATCTTGTCATCAACCCCTTGTTTCGCAAGGTGCTGGACCAATTCTGCGTCTTTCTCTTGATTCATATATTATACTTATTTTGTTAATGTTTGATTATATTCAGAACAATATTTTATTCGGAAAGCAAATAAACAAATTTTTATTTACAATTTCCACAGCTTTTAGAAACCGCTTTCCTTTTTAACTTCCTTCCGATTGGGTGCTAAAAAGCGATCTTCATCGCCTCGGACAGGATTGTTGATCTCGATATCATCTTGAAATCTTAGTCGCCCATTTTCCAAATAATAGGCATCATAAGATAAATCAGGACCGTAATACTTAAAATTGCCTTTTAATTTCGGGTCGGCTGGTACCAAATGATCAAACTCATAGCGTTGCACTTCGGTATTATATTTCAAATACATACTGGCTTGTCGCGTATAATTAAATATTTTACGCATTAATTTCTGATCGTCTGTAAAAACATTTTTACCAAAGCTTACAGACTTCTCCCCTTTTAATTCCAAGACTTCAATAACCTTCTGCGTATAGTCTGCGTGATGTCCCTTCCATCCGAGAAGTACATAACTGTTCGCATCCAATTTTCGAATATCATAATATTGAGCTCCATACCAATTATTAGATTGAACTTGTGCATACATTGGATCTTTAATCTCAAAAGTCTTATCTAGTAATGGAATTAATTGCAGCTGCCCATTCTTATTCGGAAACTGAATAGCTCCATAATAGAGAAACGAACCATCGTCTAACGGCAAATTCCAAGAAAAGACACGAAACTTTTGATCAGGGGAGCTCAAAATAGAGATCATTTTAAGCTTCGAAAAGGTAAACTGATAGGACTCCTTTTCCTTTAATGCAGAAACGAGGGTTTTCACGAAGGTGAAGTTCTTCTGCATCCGTTCAGGTTCAGAAAGTCTGGAGAACATTGCGCTCCCCAAACTTGCTAAACTATCTTGCCATACTTCTAGCTTTACTACTTTTGATTGCCCTTGAGCAATTGAAGTACAGCATATTATTAATAACGTCAGTATTTTATACAAATACCTATTCACGATATCTATTTTAAACGCTCTAATAAGGCTTTCGTTAGTTTGATACCCTCATCTTCACTAATCTTATCCCCTTCAAACTCGATTCCAACATAACCTTTATAGCCTGCCTTTTTCACGATATCCATCATTTTCGCATAATCGATACCAGTTTCGTTACCATTTGCATCAAAAGCATGTGATTTCGCACTTACACCTTTTGCATATGGCATCAAATCAGTAACCCCTTGATAACGGTCATATTCATAGAAGTTACCGAAATCTGGAAGACTACCACAGTTTTTCTTACCTACGGTTTTCAAAACATCAGATAACCAATCTCCATGAGAAGAAATGCCACCATGATTCTCTACGATTACATTGATCTTTCCTTTTTTACCGTAATCAGCTAATGCCGAAAGACTTTTTACAACTTGACCTTTCACCTCTTCTTTGGTACCTTCTCCTGCAGCGTTCACACGAATAGCACGACAGCCTAGGAAATTCGCAGCATCAATCCATTTGTGATGATTCTCTACAGCTTTTAAACGCTTGTTCTCATCACGATCACCTAATGAACCTTCGCCATCGACCATGATTAATACGTTTTTCACGCCGTTATCTTTCGCTCTATTGTTCAAATCCTTTAAGTAAGTCATATCTTGTGCCTTATCTTTAAAGAATTGATTTACATATTCAACTCCGTAAATACCAAAATTCTTTGCTGTATACTCTGGAAAATCAATATTTTTCAAATCTCCCTTAAACAATTTCTTGTGCAGAGACCATTCGGCTAATGAAATTTCGAACCAACCTTTCTTTGCAGCAAATACATCTAATGAAGGCGCTAGCGTCACACCCGCAGCTACCAATCCTAGATTTCTTAAAAATTCTCTTCTTGAGTTCATATTTTATTTATTAGTATTCTTAGATATTGGCCCAACCGGATGTCAAGACATCAACCAAATGAATGGTTTTGATTGCCAATTTATGTTTTTCAATATAAGCTTGTAACTGCAGCAAACAAGAAGCATCCGTTGAAATAATATACTCCGCGTTTACCGCAAGTGCATTTTTCACTTTCTGCTCAGCCATCGCTGTAGAGATACCTTCAAACTTTACTGCAAAAGTCCCTCCAAAACCACAGCAACTTTCTTGATCGCGCATCTCAACGATCTCCAAACCACCAACATGACTTAGTAGACGGCGAGGTTCTTCTTTGATCTTGCACTCGCGTAGGGCGGAACAAGAATCATGATATACTGCCCGTCCGACAAGCTCAGCGCCGAAGTATTCCTTCTTCATCACATTGACTAAGAAGTCCGAGATTTCGAATATATTGCGCTGAATTCCCCGACAACGATTGTGATCCGTAGTATTCGTAAATAAATCATCATATCCTTCGCGAACCATACCTGTACAGGAGGCAGAAGGCGATACAATAGGATGTTCTTCAGTGAAATCGTTTAGAAATTTTTGACCAATAACTTTTGCATCATCCCAAAAACCAGCATTATAGGCTGGTTGACCACAACAAGTTTGTTCCGTATTGTAGATAACATCACATCCCGCTTTCTCCAATAGCTTGATTGTATTGAATGCTGTCTCTGGGTAAAGCTGATCAATAAAACACGGTATAAATAACTCGACTTTATGCATTAATTGCTTTGAATAATCTGTAATTTATTAAATTTTAAAACACGAAACAACAACAACAGTCCAATAATAAAAAATACAGACATACATAGTGCCGAATAGCGGATATTATGAGTAAGCTGTTCAATGATTCCAAATGTAAAAAGTCCGATAACGATTGCTAGTTTCTCTGAAACATCATAAAAACTAAAAAAAGCCGTCGTGTCTTCCACATCAGTAGGAATAAGCTTTGAATATGTTGACCTCGATAAGGATTGAATTCCCCCCATTAATAGCCCCACTAGGAACGCCATTCCATAAAACTGGTATTCACTATTTAAGAAGAATGCGCCGACGCAAATGAAGATCCAAATCGTAACAACAAATATCAACACTTTAATATTGCCAAATTTCTTTGCCAGTGCAGACATTATAAATGCTCCACCAATGGCCACTAGTTGAATTAAAAGAATTGATGCAATTAGCTTTGTCGCCCCTAGGTTGAGTACTTTTTCACCGAACGCTGCTGCAACAATCATAATAGTTTGAACACCCATCGCATAAAAGAAATATGCAGGTAAGAAGCGCTTAATTGCTGGTATCTGTTTAATTTTTTCAAACACCGACAAAAACTCCTTCTTTGCTTTCACAAAGAATGAAAGCTTTTCATTTTCAATGGTAGGCTTATTCCTTGGAAGAAACCTAAATGGAATCTGCGCAAAAGAAATCCACCATAATCCGACTAAAAAGAAGGACAATCTGGCCGGTAAAGAAGGATCAGTAATCCCGAACCAATCGGGCTTGAACACAAAAATGAAGCAGATTAATTGCAGCGTTACACAACCCACATAGCCATATGCGAAACCTTGCGCACTGACTCTATCTTGTTCGTCGGGCGTCGCAATGACAGGTAGGTAGGAATTATTAAACGCAACCCCTCCAATATAACCCATCGCGGCGAGCGCAAAAAATATAATCCCTAATTCGAGAGTCTCTATCTTAAAGAAAAACAACCCCATACAGGCAATCGCACCCACATAGGTAAATATTCTCATGAAATACTTACGTTTTCCCGCAGCATCAGAATAAGCCGAAATAAAAGGTAAAGAAATGGCCATTAACAGATAGGCAATGGACAATGAAAAGTTCGATAAAGCGGTATTAATCAACTCAAATCCAAAAAAAGAAACGATATCATTCCCTGTTTCTTTATTGCTAGTAATCGTAGTATAGTATACTGGAAAAATGGTCGAAGTAATAACCAAATTATAAGCCGAATTGGCCCAGTCATACATGGACCACGATCGAATTAATCGCTTGTCGTTTTTCTTGAAAATCTTCATAAAATACCTAGCGAATATAGCCAAATGAATTTAAAACGACTAAAAGTTTTCATAGATGTGCGTAACAATTTTAACCATCTCCTTCCGAATAGGTCCCGCACTTCCCATAAAATTATTATTTAAGAACGAGAACGCATAGCGTCTTCCTTGTTTCGTAATTATATAGCCACTCTGACAATGTACAGAGTTGATTGTGCCTGTCTTTGCCCAAACAAAAGCTTTTCCTCCTGGCGTAGGATATACACCTTTTAACGTACCTTCTAATCCCCCTGCAGGAAATAAATGAAGCTTTGTCTGCTCATCTGGAATATCTGAATGAATCCAATTTAACAAAGTCACCATCGCACGAGGCGTAAATTTATTATACGAAGACAATCCACTTCCATCTCTTAATTCAATCGTATCTGGAAAAAAGCGGTAGAAATCATCTTGCATCTGTTGACGCAAGCTCTTCGTCTGAAAAGACCTGTTTTTAACAAAGGAAGCAACCATATTTAATTGCTCCGCCAAGAAATTATCACTCGGCAGCATCATCTCCCGAATCACTTCACTGGTTTTCTCGGAATGAAGCACCTTCGCATCCATAGGTAGTGGTAATTCAACAAGACCAACGGAGCGATGTAAAGTATCTTGCAATAAGGCTTGAATTAAGCTATCTGAAACATGAAAAGGTTTCTCATTGATATATTCCTTAGGCAAGGGTACCGAGTTATAATCCATTTTATTCGACCCATAATCTCGATGGATTAAGAATCGTGAAGTAGTATCATCTTTATGACTAATATGGCTATCGAAATATTTCGGACTTAACACTAACTTGCCTGATTTTTCTTTAAACAGGATAACATTTCCATACATCGGAAATACCGAAACTTCAGGTTGATAATAATATTCATAGTCTTCTACAGACCAACCGTTTCTATAAAATGGTTCTTGCGATTTCGCTGACGAATAATAGAGCTTTTTATTCGAATCTCTCAGAAATTGAAACACTTTTTCATCCTTAAATTTTGGGTGAAGAAAGGTAGGATCCCCAGTACCCCAAAAAATAAGCGAATCGCCACGTTCAACATATGCTATAGCGGGGATAGAATCACCAATTAGCTTTAATGCAGTATAAAGTGTAAATACCTTTGTGTTAGACGCTGGCGTAAAATGCTTATCCTCATTTTGACCATAGACATATTGCTTAGACGCTAAATCATATAAACTAAATCCTACATAATGTTTATTCAAAACGGTAGAATTTTGAAATAGTCCATTTAGCTCACTATAGTTTTGCGCAAACAATGAAAAGGACATGATCAATGCCCATAAAGTTGCCACGATTCTTTTCATAAGGTGTGATTCAATAATTCGTAAATATAAGAGAAATCTAAACGATTGACCTTATGAAAACACAAGGTTCTCAAATCCAGAATCTTAATTTAATGCCATTTGTACTTAGTTTAGGCAAAGGAGGAAATTGCATGCTCTTATTGTTTTAGCATCGAAATAAGTCGATAGAATAAAAACAAAAAAGAGGCTTATCGCCTCCTTACATTTCGTTATTTCCCTAAAACGTATTTCATGCCTCCAACAAGGTGTTTTAAGAAGGTCGGTGAGTCGAATGATTCATTCGTATGTCCTAATCCTGTATAAAACATCCGAGCGCCTTCAAACTCTTGAAACCAAGCGATTGGGTGATTTGCCCCCATTTTACCGTCCTTATAGGAACTTTCGTCAAGGTTCATCAAAACGGTTATTCCAGGCTGGACGTCCTTAAAATCATACCATTCATCCTTATGCAACCAAATCTTATTTAGGTGTTTTGTTGAAGCATGCTTTCTATTTAACACATCTATCTTTGCGTCTTGAACAGCAGGATGACTCATAAAATAGGCGCCTACTAGACGATTATACCAAGGCCATTTGTGCTCCGAATCAGTCGCTGCATGGATCCCCATAAATCCCTTCCCAGATTGGATATATTTCTGAAAAGCTTCCTTTTGCGCCTCATTAAAGATTGTACCCGTTGTACTGAAGAACAAGACAGCATCGAAACTAGAAATCGAATCAGAAAGGAAAATATCCGCGTCTTCAGAATGAACCACTTGATATCCACTTTCAGCATAAAGCTTCTTTAATACATTAACTCCTTTTTCAATGTTTTCATGTCGATATCCGGCAGTCTTGGTAAATAGCAATATTTTCTTTTTAGCAGCAAAACTAAGCCCAGTAAAGCTTACAAGAAAAACAAACAATAAACCTAGGTGAAATGCCTTTAACTTCATGTTCTATGAATTCAAATTTCTATAATAATCAAGACTTTCGATAATATCTGCCTCTTCTACATATTTATTGAAGTCACAGTCTCCAATACTACGTAATAACGAAAACCCTAATTGGTTATTTTCATTCTTCTTATCGTTACGCATTAGTCCTAACAATATCGGATAGATTGATTGATCAAATTGGTACTTTGGATAAACTGAACTCAAATATTGAACGATTTCTTCAAGCTCCGCTTCCTCAAGATTATTCAATTTAAATGAAAGATATGCTTCACAGATCATACCTATTGCAATAGCCTCCCCATGTAATAAAGGCGATTGATCATTTTCTAAGGAATAACCTTCAATCGCATGACCAATGGTATGTCCAAAGTTCAAAATCTTACGTAATCCCTTTTCTTTCGGATCAATCGTAATAACATTGTTCTTTATTTGAACAGACTCAAACACAATCTCATTCGGAACCACTGGTAATTCCAACGATTTACACTTTTGATAAAGTGCTTTATCTTGAATTAATCCATGTTTAATGATTTCTGCGAATCCAGAGCGAATTTGTCTATCATCTAGTGTTTTCAAAAAGGCTGTTGAAATAAAAACGGCTTGAGGTTGTGAGAACGTCCCAATGATATTCTTAACATTATCGAGATCTATTCCAGTCTTACCTCCTACTGATGCGTCAACTTGTGAAAGTAATGTCGTCGGCACATTAATAAAATCAATACCTCTTTTATATGTTGCTGCAGCGAAACCACCCATATCGGTAACAACGCCGCCACCAAGGTTCAACATCAAAGCCTTTCTATCAGCACCGAAGTCTAACATCGTTTTCCATACACCAATACAGAAGTCGATATTCTTGTTCTCTTCTCCTGGATCAACTTCAATGATATCATAGTCTACAATGTCAGGAATGGATGCTTGCAAGACAGGCAAACAATGATCGTTCGTATTGCGGTCAACAAGTATTAATAGTTGGGAATAGTCGTGATCAATCAAAAATGATTGTAATTCGTTTAAATTATCTTCAAACACCACGTCATACCCTAAGCTCTTTATCTTTTTCATATTATAATTTCAGCCTAAAGATAGCGTTTTTCGCGTTAAATTATCTTTACTTTATTACCATCAAATTCGACGATATCGCCAACTTTAACTTTCAGCCGTTTGCGAAGGTCAACTTCACCATTGTATTTAACTAATCCCTCTTCAACGACCCATTGAGCCATTGCGCCATGTTCAACCCAATTCATTACTTTCAATAATTGAATCATCTGGATGAACTCACCTTTTAATGTAAACGTTTGCATAAACAAAAATATGCAATTGCGAACTTTTTACAACCTATCTATTAAAATTATCTACAATTAATTAACTACTTTTGCAGAATATATAAAATATAGTATCATGGATATATCAGCGCCCACAAAGCTTGACTTTAACAACACCGAAATCGCTTTCAAAAATAAAAGTGATAAGGATTTAAACAAGGCTTATTGGTTGTTCAAAATGGTAGCAAGCAATACCTTGATTAAAATTGGTACCCCCATTACCAATTTCTCCTTAAATATTGGTCTTCCAATAACAGGAATTATTAAAAACACAATTTATAAACAATTCTGTGGCGGCGAAAGTATAGACGACTGTTATCAAGCCATCCAAGATTTAGGAAAAGGAAAAGTTACCACAATCCTCGACTATTCGGTGGAAGGTGAAGAATCGGAAGCAAGTTTCGACGAAACTTGTAAAGAGATCTTGAGAACCGTAGCATCGGCAAAGACAAACCCTTTGATTTCTTTCTGTGTATTCAAACCAACAGGATTAGGACGCTTTGATTTATTCGCAAAAATTGATGCTAAACAAAGTCTAACAAGCGAAGAAAAAGCAGAGTACGATCGCTTATATAATCGTTGTGATCAAATCTGTAAAGCATGTCATGATGCAGGTATTCCCGTTTTGATTGATGCAGAACATTCTTGGATTCAAGACACCATCGATGACATCGCAAGAGAGATGATGGAGAAATACAATCAAGAAAAACCAATCGTTTATAATACTTATCAATTATATAGACACGACAAATTAGCTTCCTTAAAAGCAGACTTTGCATACGCAGAGACTCAAAACTTCTTCTTAGGAGCTAAAATAGTACGTGGCGCATACATGGAAATTGAACGTGAACGAGCAAAAGAAAATGGCTATCAATCTCCAATTCAACCAAACAAGCCTGCGTCAGATACTGACTATAATGAAGCAATCTATTTCATGTTAGATCATATCGATCGCATTGGTTTTATGGCTGGAACTCACAATGAAGAATCATGCCTTATTCTAACGAAAGAATTAGAGAAACGTAACATTCCTCATAACCACCCTCACGTATTTTTCGCACAATTGCTAGGTATGTCGGAAAACTTATCTTTCAACTTAGCAGCATCAGGATACAATGTAGCTAAATACATGCCATACGGTCCAGTTAAATCTGTTATGCCGTACTTATTCCGTCGAGCGCAAGAGAATACATCGGTCGGAGGTCAAACAGGCCGTGAATTAGGCTTAATCATGAAAGAACTTAATCGCCGTAAGGCAGCACGATAATTCAATAGTAAGAAAGTCTCCCAATTACGGAGACTTTCTTACCTTTGTGCCATGAATGAACAATCATTGTACAAATACCTAAAACTTAAAGAACTCTCCACTCCCTTTAAAGCACTATTATTTGACGTTGACGGCACACTTGCCGATAACATGTATGCCCATAAAGCGTCCTATGTTGCGGCAGCCAAAGAATACGGTATAACCTTAAATCCAGACTTAATCGACGAAACGGCAGGATGGCCAACAGTTGCTGTTGCGAAAGAAATTAGTCAACGATATCAAGTGGAATTGGATTTTGAAGTATTTGCCAAAAGGAAATCCGCAATTTTCATTCAAGAATTCATTCAACAAACAAAACCGATTGATTTCGTACGCCAAATCTTATTTGACTTCCATGACATCAAAAAAATAGCGGTAGTTTCCGGGGGATCCCGTTCTACATTGAACATTACTTTAGACGTTATTGAAGTGAAAGGGAAATATCAAACACTGGTATGCGCCGGCGATACGGAGTTTGGGAAACCTTCTCCACAACCTTTTCTGCTTGCCGCGGAACACCTTCAAGTAGATCCAATTGATTGCTTAGTCTTTGAAGACGGAGATCCTGGGGTACAAGGAGCAATTGCCGCAGGAATGTCCTGGGTAAGAATAGATGAAATTTAGTATCCTTTAAAAGTTTGTGATAATTCTTATACCTCCGTTGGTATAATTCATATCCGCTTGCTTAAAACTTCCAACTGGTAACTTCACGTAGGGTTCTACTGATAAATTCAAACGCTTATTAACTTTCATCTCTTTACCAATCGATAAGTTGATAAAGCCACCGAAATTATTGGTATTCACGTTTTGTTCGTCTGTTTTTACTTTACGAGTCACCGGTTGTACCGCATCATTCATCTCCTTAGATGAACTTGGTAAACCCTTATCAAATAAATCTGCATTTGCGTTTTCGATAAAGTGGGTAAAGCGATTCTGATTAAGGACAACCGCATATGTCATCCCCGAAGAAGCATAAATACCGGAATTAGCCTTAAACTTCACTTCCAACGGTATTTCAAAAGCTTGCACATTCCCGCTCACCGCATTTACATTTGGTAAAATCATCGTGCGACTAGCCTGCATGGTAATCATGCTATATTTAGCATCCTGTTCTAAGACATCTGAAGACGCGAGTACTTGGGTCTCCGGATTACCTACTGGATCTTTCATTAAACCGACTTGATATTGATTGTACGCTAGGCCAGTTCGTACACTCAGGTTTTTAGTGATATTATAACCTAAAAGCATACCTCCTCCGAAATTCATCTGCTCATCTGTAGAACTTGGCGAAACAAATAATCCCAAATCAAACTTCTCCGCAAAACTAAATTTCTTTTGCGATAGCTTGGGTGCTGAACCGGTCGACTGTACGGCAAACTGATCCCCTTGATAAGCCATAACTTGATTCATCGGGCCATCAGACCTAGGCTTCGCGTTTGCAAAATTAACAGAATGCTCAACCACAACGCCCGCAGGTTGCAACATTGGAATATTGGCCAACTTATTAACAAAATCTACTGAAGCAGCTTGCATATCACCGATTGTAAACTCTGTACGACTCGTCTCGCTCACATAATCAGGATTAGTATTTTGAAAGGACATCCAATTACTCACACTAGAATTGGCTCCTGAGCTAATGGAGTTTCCAGCTTGAAGGTTGTCCGCTTGAACATAATCAAGCAGTGTTGAATTAGAGTCTTGAGTCTCAGGCGCAATGATCGCTTCTTGAGAAGGACCCGAATTCACAGTACTGAGCGTGTTTTCCGAAATTGGACTCTCTACCCAGCGATTCACCGCAAAAAAGCCAAAAAGTAAGGCCGCAGCAGCACTAGCAGCCCAATAATATACGGCTGACTTACTACGCTTAGGGCCAAACTGGCTGCTTTGGAAATTCTCCCAAGCACCTTCTCGATAAGGTAGCTCCTCCTTATCTCTTAATGACCGAACAATGTGATCAATAATGTCTCTATTCTTCTTGCTTTCCATTTTTCTAAACAGATCAGGATTGTATTCTTTCTAAATTAATTTGCGAGGCATAAAGCTTTCTCAACTTCTGCTTCGCGCGCGTTAAATATGTCCGGGATGTACTCTCAGGAATACCTAACTCTTTACTAATCTCCTCATGGGAGAAACCCTCAATTTCGTACATATTGAATATGGAACGCTGTATATCAGGAAGTTCACGGATTAGAGCAATAATATCATTATACTCTAATCGGTTATCAGCTTCAACGGAAAAATGCAGCGTGTCACTACCGTTTAAGTCGTCTAGCATATACATTTGCTTGCGCACGCGTAATGCATCTATAGACGTATTTACCGCTATTCGGCCAATCCAAGCTTTGAAGGTTTTCTCCAAAATGACCTCATCGTCATGAATGCTGAAACTATTGATCTTCGAGAAAACCTTCACAAAGCATTCGTTCGTAAGCTCTTCTGCTTCCATCTCATGCTTCATGTAACGGAATACAATCGTCATGACGTAACCGTAGAATTTCTTATACAAAAATGCCTTGCTCTTCTCAGAGTTAGACATAGCACACTTCTCCAAAGCAACTCTAAGGTTCAATGGGGCGCTATTTCCAAGGTATTTGTTTAAAATTCCCACTGGTTATCTAAGCTCCAATACTAACGTCATTTCTTGTCTTCCTATCAATCGATTAAATAGCCTTATTCAATATTCATATACCCAAAATTACTTATTTTATATGAGTACGTAGAATCTGCATAAAATGCTACAGCTCAATTTCAATTAATGACCTACGTCATTAACAATATGATAAATAATTGGTAAATTTAAGTGACTTCAAAAAGCACTATCATGAGAGCCATACTATTCCCCACCGATTTTTCAGACATTGCTACAAATGCTTTTGTCTACGCTTTGCATATTGCCAAATCAATCGATGCAAAGATTTACGTTCTATATACCTATGTTGAACCCGTTTTATCGGCAACCCATGCTGGACACCCAGAGCTGATTGGCGAAGTATACCAAACGATCGAACTCAATCAATTCGAAACTTATAAGAAGAAAACCCAGGGTATGCGTGAAATCGCCGAGAAAGAAGGCGCTGCAGAGGTAGAACTTGTTTTTCTATTCGAAGAAGGGCCTGTCGCTTCTGTCGTAAAGAAAATCGCAGAACGGGAAAAAATCCATCTTGTGGTGATGGGAACCCATGGAGAAAGCGGATTTCTATCTAAAATTATCGGATCAAATACAGTAAATGTCATTAAGAGCATTCAAAATCCAGTGCTTGCTGTACCGCCGCATGCCAAATATCAGGGCATTAGACGCGTAGTCTTTACAACGCTATTCCGCGATAAAGACAAACCTGCATTGCGCGAGGCACTCGTCATGGCGAAAGCTGTCAACGCTAGATTAGATTGTTTAAATATCCTTCGGAATTCAAAAGTCGACGATATTTTGTTGCAGACTGAAAATTGGAGACATGAATTCCCCAATGAGGATATCAATTATGTGCTACTAGACGAAGTCGAGAGCGTTGAAAATACCATCACGACATACTTATTAGAGAATAATATCGATATCCTTGCTGTCGTGAAGCGCAACAGAAGCTTTTTTGACCGCATGTTTAACAATAGTGTTAGTAACAATCTAGCTTTTCACTCTAAAGTTCCTATTTTAGTATTCCATGAAGAGAAATAAGTTATGCAGTTACTGATCAAAAAACTAGAAAAGGATAAAAAACTTGGAGAAAAGGCAAGTAAATACACGCAGATAATCGACGATAAGTCCGTATCGCATGGTGTCCTCTTTTTTATTCCGATGGATAAATTCGAAGCTAAAGTTTTGGTGCCTGCCCCCTTTCATGAAAACCTTTTTCTAAATGGAGATCCTACCTATAAACAAGTTCTCAATCATAAAGAGGCAATGATGTTAAAATAGTAAATGCCTTCGTTGGTATTAAAATCGAGCCACAAGTAATTAATAACACACTCCGTTAGGAGAGAATCAACACATAAAAAAATCCTGAAGTTGGGAACTTCAGGATTTTTAACAAACCAATTATTAACCTAATTATGAAATTACTTACTCTTTTACTCTTTGCTTCGCTTTCTTTGCTATAATAACGCCGTAGCGGTAAGCATCGTATGTAATAAACCAAGGCTTAACAATATTTAACAAGCATAGCGGATTTCGCTACAAATTGATTGCACCAATACCCATTCACTTGCTTGGATTTTTTGATTTGGGTATATTTGATTTATAACCTTCTTAATTGCCATCATTATGAAACATGTCTTACTCGTCCCCATAGACTTTTCCGAAAACGCATGGATTGCAGCCTGTTATGCTGCTGAACTAGCCAAGAAATACGATTGGAATATACAGTTACTCCATGTGTACCAAACTTTTTCACGATTACTCGCGACGCAAGAATTTAAAGACGCTGTAAGCGTGCACAATATCGCCGCGGCAGAACAGGATATGGAAGCATTTAACACTCGATTTAGAGCCACCTATCCAGACATCGACTGTACTGCAGCATGTATGGAAGGAAATTTAAATGACATCGTACTAGCGCTTATTGAAGCAAACCCAATTAAGTTCTTAGTGATGGGAACAAAAGGTGCTAGTGGACTTGTGAATGTTGCTTTGGGGAGTAATACGTATGAATTAATACGTCATTCTCCGATTGGTGTACTCGCGGTCCCTGCAAGCGCAAAATCTTTTAAACTCGAAAAGGTCGGCTTTCTAACTAATTTTAAAGAAAATGATGTCGAAATCTTAAAAGATTTCATTGGCAGAACAAGTCCTAGTTTACAAGTTGCTTTGCTTCATGTCAATGAAGTAAACAAAAAACCTAAAAACGAAGATATCTTATTCTGGCAGGAACGCCTAATGAAGGACATCGGCATTAACGAGCTTACATATCATGACTATGAGATGGTCAACCGATTGGATGTCAACGAGCCTATCCCCTACGCTGTCGAAAGATTGGTGGAAGAAGAAGCTGTCGATTTATTATTGGTATCCTATACGCGAAAAAGCTTTTTCCGTAATCTTTTCTCGAGAAGTCTTCCGAAAACGATTGCCAATAAACTTACCATTCCAACCTACTTCAGAAAGGACGATTAACTAGACAGCAGGCACGAGTGTAATCAAGAACACTTGAATCATATTCCTTGTAAAAAGAAGGCCCTAAATAATAGGGCCTATATTTTAAATATCAACTGCTTGAATACAAACTCATCTAAGTAGCTTAGGAAGCTCCACCCATCTGTGGATCGGTGATACTAGGTTTACCATTCTCTTGATGTCCGGCGTAAACCAAGGACAAAGTAGCATCCGCTTTGCTGCTTATCTCAAACTGATACCAGCCCGAAGATTTTTGTAAATTCCAACGATGCGTCACAGATTGCCCCTTTGCAATTTGCTTCTCCTCCTGTTGATAGAATGTATCGCGAATCATTAGATCAGCAAACGAGGAATCAAACTTTAAGGAAAAACCATGTTTATAATCGGCGGCTGTAGCTTTGATTGCTGAAGGCAGCTGATTCTTATCAAACTTAAAACGACGATAGAATCCATTTGGACCATAAACTTCAATATCGACAACATTACCAATAAATTGATCGATTGACCATTTGTAGTGAATTGATTCTCCTGGCTTTACTGCAAAATTGAATACGCGATCTAATTCTGCCGATTCACCAAAAGGCACAGCACTTTTAGCAAAAAATGGAACACCCACAACTTTCTTTGCAGGAAGTTTTCCAGCAACTTGGAAAGATAGTGTCAACGTTTTATGTGTTCTATCAATGGCAAAGTTAACGTCCATATCGTAAGGGATTGCACAAGCTGCCTTAGTTCCTTTCTCTGCTAAACGTAATCCATTATGCCCATTCGTAAAATTTAAAGCATTAACATCTGTAAGGCTATTCAGCACATCAAAATCTTCCGGAAGTCCTTTTGCTTGAGCTTTATATATCCGACTAACTTCGGCATCCCGATCGACGAATTCAATCGTCGGTCTTTGCGAATCCTCCGGTTTACGAAATACAGAGGTTAAATCGCCACATACCAAACGACGCCACGCACTGATATTCGATTCCACTACTTTTTTCCCTGTTTTCTTCTGAATAAAATGCTCCATAAATTGAAGTGTCGACGTATGATCAAAAACTTCGGAGTTTACCCAGCCCCCCTTTGTCCATGGTGAAGCAATCACTAAGGGTACACGGAAGCCTAAACCGATTGGCGAGTCCAAATCGCTATCCGGATTTCCACTGCGTTTAATCTCCTGCGCATTCGTCACATATTCATCTGCGGTGTCCATACCTTTCGGAACAGCACCGGTCTCAGGACGGCTATGTAAAGCAGGAACAAATGGTGGAATATGATCAAAATAACCATCATTCTCATCGTAGGTAAGTACAAAAATCGTCTTCTTCCAAACCTCAGGATTCTTAGTTAAAATATCTAAGGTCTCCGACACATACCACGCACCAAACCAAGGTGAACCTGGATGATCAGAAAAACGACATGGAGCAACTAACCAAGATACGGTAGGTAATTTATTCGCTTCCACATCCTTTCTGAATTGATGGAACAAATCGCCTTTTGGAACCTGAACAGTTTTTTGTTCTCCTTGATCATCATAATTAATATCAGTCAAACTGTGATAATCCGGATCATCCGTGTTCGTTGTAAAGGCACGTCTATGGATTTCTTGATCATGCTGACTTAATTTGGCAAAATTCTCAGGGGAATATTGCTCAACATCACGCTTATAACCTTCCAAACGATTGACGACCTTCTTGTACGCTTCTTCACTAGCATACCGACTTGTCATTAACTGATGTTCAATCTTAGGAATCTCTTTCTTGATATAATCATAATATGCAGGATGGAATTTTACTTGATATTGCTTATAAAATTCCAAGTTATTATCGGTAAAATTTGCCAACCAATCTTCCTCTTCACCAACAAATCCTACAGGCAAACTCAACTCATTCTGATAAACTCGCCAATCAACACCAGCTTCCTGCAAGCGCTCTGGAAAAGTCTTCCATGAAATATCTCGATAATTTATCTGTCCATTGTCGACATGAGCTGTCGATTCTGGATTACGAGGCTCTTCACGAATCGTACCTGACCAAAAGTATGAACGATTTGCACTCGTACCGGTTAAGGACGAACAAAAATGCTGATCACATACCGTAAAGGCATCCGCAAAAGCATAATAAAATGGAAGATCTTGTCTATTGTAGAATCCTAAAGTCAATGGCATATGTTGATAATTCGGATTACCCGCCCGCTTCGCTTCTAACCAAGTATTCATTTTACCATCATTCCGTGCATAAACCATATCGCGCCATCCATGTGGTAAGGAACCCATCCAAGTAGATTTCGTCTTCTCGATATCTAAATGGAAAGGTGTAAAATATCTATCTTGATGGTCTTTCTGCACCCAAATTGGAATGCCATTATTCTTAATCGTGCGTGGATCATTGAATCCGCGTACACCTTTCAATGTACCATAGCTATGATCGAATGATCTATTTTCTTGCATTAGGAACACAATGTGTTCAGCGTCCAAATATGTTGAACCAGCAGGAGCGTCGATGGCTAATGCACGTTGAATAGAATCCGGCATAAATTGAGTCGCAGCAGTTGCACCTGCTAACAAGGAAGCTTTCTTTAAAAAGTCTCTTCTAGTATTCATGAAGTACGATTATAATGAACAATTCGATCAATCGAATAATTTTCGAACAATATAAAGATTATTTCGTCAAGGCTTTCGAAATAAACAATGATTTAATCTGATTTAGAACAATTCACAAAACAATATTGAATAGTTAACAGCTATTTTACATAAATGAGTTAACAATAATTTTTAACAGACATATATTTTCATTTCAGATAATTGTTATTTACCTTTAAATTAAATAAACATAAGTAAAAATGATATCGTAAATAAAATGAAAGTAATCCTCTTTCTACTATTCCTCTTCTTGCTGTTCTTTTTCTCCAGCTTAATACTCTCCAAGAAATATGCTTTAGAGTTGACTTACGACTGGCTGGTATTTTATAGTTGGTTAGCAACTTCCTTCTGGTATATCTTATTAAGACGATCTATAAAACCAAAAGGAAGATAACAGCTCGATTTCTACTTCAGCAATTCCGCTAGAAAAAGCAGCGTATGATTCCACGCTCGTTTCGCCATCAATTCGTTATAATCTGCAGATTCTGGATTGGTAAACGTATGTTTCGCATGTGCATATGTGATAATCTGCCAATCCGCTTTCCCCTCGTCCAATTCTTGAACTAAGGCATCATAGTGTTCTTTCTTCACACTGGCATCAGCGGCAGGATGTTCAACTAATACTTTAGCGTGGATTGCTGTATGCGGACGGTCGGCAGCTTTCGCGAGACCCCCATGAATACAAACCACACCCAAGACCGGCAAGCCAGCTCTCGCTGTTTCCAAAGCTCCAGTACCGCCAAAACAATAACCGATCACCGCAATTTTATCCGCTCCCTGCGCTTTTAAAGCAGCAATGCCCGCTTTAATCCGGTTCTGATATAGCTGATAGTCGACCTTATATTTGGAAGATAAAGCCGCTGCCTCTTGATTGCTTTCCGGCGTATTTCCAACCCCATAGATGTCGGCAATAAAAGAAATATACCCCTCCTTTTCCAAGGCTAATGCCGCAGTCTTAGCCTCTTGATCAATCCCCTTCCACGCTGGAAGAATAAGAACGCCAGATTTACCTTTTGCCGCGTTAGCACTCACTAACCCTTGTAACTTTTGGTCACCATCTTGGTAGTTTACAACTTTCAACTCTTGCGCATATCCAGAAAGATTTCCAATGATTCCGAACAGACATAATATCGATGCAATTTTCATAGTCTTTACTTTTTTATATGCTGTTGTCCTTATAGCTGTCCTACAAAAACTTTGAGGACGCAATTATTTTTTTAGCGGCTATGTATTATCCTAATTTTCGAAGATACTCGATTACAGCCATCACATCTTTCTCACCCAAGCCGTTGTCATGCGCACCTTGATAAGTTTGTAATAGCGTACTGCTCATTGGAAAATTCGCACCAGCATTTGCCGCAAGCTTTACATCCTTCAACATAAAATCTAACGCGAATGCTGCAGGAAACTCATTATTAACCAAAAGGGGTGTTTTTACTCGACTCGCGCCGCTTCCACTCGCGCTCTCATTGATAATACGCATCATATCGACAGCACTGATCCCCATCTTTTCTGCAAATAGAACTGTCTCTGCCATACCTTGATAAAGGATAGATAGGTAGTAATTAATGCATAATTTCGCAGCTATACCCTGACCATTTTCCCCTAGGTGTAGTACCTCCTTGCCCATAACGGATAGATAAGGTTTTACACGAGACAAGCTTGTATTGGAAGTGCCGACCATAAAGATTAGCGTACCTTCCTTCGCTGGCTGTGTACTGCCAGCAACCGGCGCATCAACAAAATCTGCCTGTTCATTCCTGAGTAGCTTGCCTATTTCAACGGACGCTGACTGCGAAATTGTACTCATATCAACAAACACTTTTCCAGCTATCGGAAGCTGTAATATGGTCTCATAAACTGCATGAACCGCATCATCATTGCTCAGCATCGTGAAGATAATATCACTCTCCGCTACAAGCTTTGGAATATCTGTACAGATTTGAGAACCTGCAGAAAAGTCTGCAGCCTTATCGGCACTCCGATTATAGACAGATAGTGGAAATCCAGCCTTCTCTAAGTTCTTTGCCATGGGATGCCCCATATTTCCCAATCCTATAAATCCAAGTCTTTCGTTTTGCTTCATACTTCTAAGTTACATTTTTGTATCCGGACCGGACAAATCAATTCCAATTTCTTTTACCAAACAAAACGACAAACGGAAGATCATATAAACAAATAAACCTCTCCAATGGAGAGGTTTAAACAATGTCAGCTGATGCCGTTACTTTTTATATTTATCGTGAAGACCTTGACCAGCAAAGATCATCGGCTTAATTTTGTCTATACGAGCCATCTTGGTCTTCTCCTGTTTTGCTTCTTCAATATAAGCGATATACTCTTTCTGTTTGCCAGGGGTTAATTGTTGAAAAGCGGACTCAAATTCTGAATCCTGCTCCAAGTAATCTTTCAATAAACCGTCTACGGGTTTTGCACTGCCTCGTTCGGGTTTTATCTCCTTACCGTCTTTAATCGTCTGAATCGATTCATTAATGTAGGCTAAGATCATACTCTCATCCATATCCTTGAAATCGGTAAATCGCCATTGACGCAAAGCCTTCGTTTTACCTTCAGATGCACTTATTAAATGTTTGTCTTTATCGACTAGAAAAACACCATTGTAAAACCATAGCGAGAAAAAATCCTTAAATCCTCCCCATCCAATAAGATTCTTTTTCTGAAATGTATAAATATCAGTGCCCCATTTAAATTCCTTTTTTAACGGTTCTGAAGTTTTCACAATCAATTGATTCATTAGTTCTACACATTCATCCCAACGCTCATATCGCTTATGCCAATTAGGTGCCGTCTTATCTCTCAATTTGGAGACGTTGAAGGCTACTAAACGTTTAATTAGATCTTCCGGTAGCGCTTGGTCTAAAGGTAATTGAATAGCGCCTTTCGATGTCTTATAAGCAGACAATTCACCGAAGAACGCTTCAATCGCTTCACTCCCTGGATAAAGTCCAATATGATTTTTAAATGAAGCAAAATGAATTAAGTTACCGTTATACCGAAATGTGGGCATCCCATAATTGATGGTTTCTGTCGTTTCCGAGGGTGCGTTATTCCGGATGATTGTACGTAACTCCTGTAGCAATGCTTGTCTCGAGGGGTCAACACCTGCGATATACTCATCAATTACTGAAATCGTATCACTCATAACAAATTACTTTTATTCAGGACGCATAAAATCAAAGGCTCCTTTACGTAGGTTGATGCCATATTCTAAACTAGCTTTTAAACACGCTAAGAAATTCGCCCAACCCTCCGATTGTCCAATTGCTTGTTTTATTCCCTCTTCGTCTGGATTCATCGACCCTTCTACTATACGGACAACAGTTGAACCGTCAGCTAAAGATTGTAAATGTATTTCAACGAGCATTCCTTCGACACCACCACTCCAATCAAATGAGATATAACGATCCAATTCAATATGCTTAGCTGTCACAGGGAAGGTATCTTCAAATTCCGGAAATTTCCAAGTAACGGTTTTCCCCATTGCTAAAGGTCCCGTAGAATGTTCAATAAAGTACTTGCTCATACCCTCCGGTTGAACGATCGCCTCGAACACCTCATGCACAGGCTTTTGAATTTGGATGGATGCTTTCGCAGTTAGTGTGTTTTCCATAGACTGAAATTGTTAGGCTTTTACATTTTTTTAATACTACACAAATGAAGAAATAATTTATCATTTCTTAAATCAATATCTAAAAATTTTCGTTTACTAGAAAGGAGTTCATTTGATTATTTATCGCAGTCCGATTAAAAAAACGTGTTTTAATTCATCGATGAATCCAAACTGAAATATTCTTGTCATAAGGCAAGCATAATTTGCGGTCGGAATAATAACTTCGTATTCAATAAACTCAATTATAATGAACACTAAAAAGATACATATTGAAAGCCTTATCGACGCATCAATAGCAAAAGTTTGGGATGCTTACAACAATCCAAACGATATCAAGCAATGGAATCAAGCATCGCCAGATTGGCATTGTCCATCATCGGAAAATGATTTGCGTGTTGGTGGTAAGTTCAAAAACAAGATGGCGGCAAAAGACGGCAGCTTCGAGTTTGACTTCGAAGGCACCTATACGGAAGTGACGCCATTAAATTCGATATCCTACGTATTGGGAGATGAAAGAACTGCAGATATAAGCTTCCAAGAACAAGGGAATAGCACGCTAATTAGTGTAGACTTTGATGCGGAGACAATGAACCCGGAAGAAATGCAAAAGGCAGGTTGGCAAGCCATCCTTGACAGCTTTAAAAATTATGTAGAGCACAAATAAACAGAAATTAGGAAATGGAAAAAGAAGGTTTTAAACTCGGTCAATTTGTTTGGGCAGACTACAGTACTGATCAGGCAGACAGTCTAAAAGAATTTTATAAAGAAGTTGCGGGATGGAAAGAGCATCCTATTGCGATGAAAGATGAGAACGGAGATTATCATGATTACGCCATGCTCCGAGAGGATAATGAAGCCGTTGGCGGCGTTTGCCATAAGCGTGGAGTAAACAGTGCAATTCCTTCCCAATGGATAATGTACCTCTATGCTCCTGATGTCGACGAGCGACTAGAAAAAGTATTAGCCTTGGGTGGAAAGCTTATCCACTCCAGTAAAGGCAAAGACGGTAAATACAATTTTATCATTGTTGAAGATCCTGCAGGTGCTGTATTTGGTATCGGCAGAATGCAATAAATAAAGCCTATGAAAACCTTATATTTTATAGAGAAGATAAATGCATCGCCAAGTAAGGTGCATAATTTGATGCTTCAGAAGAAAAGCTACGAAGAATGGACTAAAGCCTTCTCGCCAAGCTCTTCCTATCGTGGTGACTGGAGCGAAGGCTCAAAGATATTCTTTGTATCCAGTGAGCATGGCATGGAAAACAGCGGCATGATCGCCAGCGTGGATAAAAATATCCCCGGAGATATTGTCATCATTAGACATTTGGGAATTCTGTCAGATCAAGTGGAACAGTATGATGGAGAGCATGTCGATCCCTGGCGAAACTCTTTAGAGGTTTATCGGTTTAGAAATGAAAATGGTCAAACGGTTCTCACTTGTTCATTAGAATTGAATAGTGACGAACACGAGCAAATGTTTTCCGAGATGTGGCCGAAGGCTTTAAAAGTATTAAAGGAAATCTGCGAACGAAAGTAAAATGGCAAAAGTAAAGACAACATTTACAAATGACGATGTGACCGACTTTCTAGCACTGGTAGACAATGAACAAAAACGTCAGGATAGTTACGAGCTCATTAAGCTAATGGAAGAAGCAACGGGAGAACGCGCTAAAATGTTCGGCCCGAGTATTATCGGTTTTGGACGATACCACTATAAGTACGATTCTGGTCATGAGGGCGATGCGCCACTGTTGGGCTTCTCTCCTCGCAAAGCAGCAATCTCACTTTACGTTTACTCTGGAGGTCAGCAACAAGATGAACTATTGAAGTCGCTTGGAAAATTCAAAATGGGAAAGGCCTGCATTTATGTTAAAAAGTTGACCGATATCAATTTAGATACGCTACAAAAGATGATGACAGATTCCATCAAGTTTACTAGTGAAAAATACCAAAGAATATAGGCGAACAGGCATAATGACTGCTGACATAAGGTTGTCATTTCCTTCCCTACTTTTGGTCTATACGAATAACGAAAACCATGCATAGCACAAACTACTATAACAGCTTAATAACCGTAGCAGAAGATTGCAAAGTCAGTCATGGCACGATTCCAAAAGAAAGTCCCGAAAAACTTACCGTCGCCAACTATCATTTCCAACTGATCAATCAGAATCCCCTAGCGCTGGAATCCGATGACATCATCTTTAACACGCATGTATTAAGAAAGGATATCACAACATCGGAAATAGCGGCTGAACGATCAACCTTTTTCTCGAAAGGTCAAGCCTGTTTACGCACAAGTCCATTGACAAAGACCTACGGTTGGGGAATTTATTTTGACGAAAAGGGAAGAGTGAAATTAGTGGATTCGGCTTCGGAGGAATACTTTCAACTTATCGAGGATAAGACCATCAAGAAGATTCCTGCAATGCGTAGTTCAAAAAAATAAAAACTTGTCATAGGCAAAGTAGATTTGAAATCCCATCCCCTAACTTTGAGTATCGAATTGAATGCAAACGGTTTATGAAGAATATCTCAGTTTCATTGTGAATATTTGATATCGCTCAAGACCAAAGAAAAAAAGCTATGGAAAATTCTAAAAATTATGAGTTCAAAATCGACGAAGCGAAACGTAGCATATCGATAAAACGAACCTACTCTGCTAAGTTAGACCAAGTGTGGAAAGCATTCACCGATGCTAAGATTACAGATCAATGGTGGGCACCAAAGCCATGGAGATGCGAAACAAAGTCTCAAGAATTCAAATCAGGTGGTCAGTGGCTTTACGCCATGTTGGGCCCCGATGGCGAAAAAATGTGGGCAACATCCACTTATCAACAGATTGTTCCTAAAGTGAGTTTTATCGTCGATGACGCTTTCACCGATGAGAACGGTCATGTCGATCCCTCGTTTCCACAATCCGTTTGGGAAACAACTTTCACAGCCCTTGACAATCAAACCCTTGTAGAAAATAAAATCACCTATCAGCGTTTGGAAGATCTTCAAGCAACGCTAGATATGGGCTTCAAAGAAGGATACGAAATGGGGCAGCAAAACTTAATAGATTGGTTAAAACAGCATCCTGAATAAAGATGCCCTCTATAGATACTTTAAAAAAACATATAAAACTAAAACACACTTATTATGGCAAAGATTCATGCTTATCTAAACTTTGACGGAACTTGTAAACAAGCTTTTGAGTTTTACGCTCAAGTCTTCAATTCCCCAGTTACCGGGACATACCTGTACGACGATATGCCTGCAGAACCAGGCTCACCTGCCTTACCTGAACATGCAAAGGGAAAAGTAATGCATACCTCTTTAATGTTAAACGATACAACTATGCTAATGGGCTCTGATGTTGTCGAAGGTTTTGGAGGCAAAGTGATTAATGGAAATGCAACATACATTATGTTAGATGCGAAAGACGCAGAAGAAGCACGCGCATTGTATCAAGCCTTAGCAAAAGATGCAAAAATCCTAGAAATGGAATTAGGTGAAACATTCTTTGCAGAACTATTCTCCTCATTCGAGGATAAATTCGGAATCTATTGGATGATACATTTCGAAGGAAATAAGAAAATGGGCTAAAATGCCAAGAAATTGAAATGCGATATCAATATCCCGATATCGCATTTTTAAACGCCTTAAATTCCTAAATGAACATGCAACAGCCACAATTTAACGCTGGAAAAAATCTGGCAATGAAAGTATCCTTAGACAAGTATGCCGAGACCGTACATTTCTATCGGGATGTACTGCTATTGGAAGCTGAAGAAATTGAACTCAATCATCCACAAGTTGCAAAGACTTGTAAAATTAAGTTTGCGGACATGATTTTATGGATTGATGGCGTTGAAGATTTAACACAGAAAGATCTTTGGTTTGAAATCGAAACAGACGCTATCAAACCGGCCTTAGATTATATGCTAGCGAATAATATTGAACAAGATGATAGCCTCGAACAATTACCTCAAAATGCACATTGGATAAAAGATCCAGTGGGTAATATCCTGCTCTTACGTCAGCGGAAAACATAAGTGTAAAATTTACGTTTTATCCAATACTAAAGAACAGAAATCGTGATTATCGAAGAGATCATACTACTAAATAAATTTTATAGAAAAATTAAACATGCTATTATGAAGAATCAGCTCATACCTTCCCTATGGTTCGATAATAATGCCCTAGAAGCTTTTGAATTCTACTCCGATGTTTTTCCAAGCACCGATATCTATAAGAACAGTCCAATCGTGGTCGAAGGATCTATTATGGGAATAGATTTTATTGGCATTAACGGCGGACCTCATTTTAAGCCTAATAACTCAATATCTTTCATGCAAGTGTATGAATCCCGGGATGAATTAAAGCGAGTTTGGGATGAACTGAGCAAACAAGGTAAGGTCTTGATGCCTCTGGACAACTATCCTTGGAGCGAATATTATGGATGGATTACAGATCAATTTGGGATTGGCTGGCAGTTGTATTTAGGGAAGCTTACCGATGTCAATGAGCAAGCGGTAATACCGACCCTCATGTTCTGTGGCGAACAACAAGGAAAATGTGCTGAGGCGATTGCTTTTTATGCATCAGTCTTCAAGGAATTTAAAAAGCAAGGTCTACTCGCCTACCCAGACGGAGAGGTTAAAGGACAAATCATGCACACCCAATTTATTGCAAACGGATTAACGATGGCTGCCATGGATAGTGGCGTACCTCAAGACTTCAGCTTCAATGAAGGCATATCTGTGACAATTACCTGTAAAGACCAAGAAGAATTGGATTATTATTGGGATGCCCTTACTGCGCAAGGACAAGAAAGCCAATGCGGCTGGTGTAAAGACCAATTTGGTGTATCTTGGCAAGTTGTACCCCGAAATATCAGTCAAATAATGAGTGCCAATCCCCATGCTGGCGCGGCCTTAATGAAGATGAAAAAGATCATAATCAACGATTTAATAAACGCCGGGTAACGTAAAGTAGTGCTCGAAAATTGTTATATTTATTTAATAACAACACTAACTACAACGATGAAGAGAGCAATCCTATCCAGCTTAGGTCTCGCACTATTGGCTTCTGCCTGTAATAATTCAGGACAGGAGAATCAAAATAATAGCGATACCACCATAGTAATCAAAGACACCATTGTCGAAACGAAAACAGATCCGCAAAGTCTCGATATTAACAGTATTCAGATTTCCACTGCCGATATTGGCGATTTCCCATTCTTTACTACCCCTGAAGGCAGTGAATACATCAATAACCCAAAAGTTAAGGCGTTTGATGCACTACTTATTGCGATGCCTGACGGTAGTTTGCAATCAAAAGAAGGGAAAGTTTTCAAGTCCTTTATCCATCCCTCCAAAGGTTCTGTAAATGAAATAACCAATCTCTACTTAAACAAAAGCTATGAGGATGCGATTCTAAAGGCCGGTGGAATCAAGCTATTCGATGGCAAACTATCTCCTGAACAAATTAAGATTTACGACGAGAAAGCGAGGTATAAAGGAGAAGATGGATCCATGGACATCTATAACAACCCGATCAAATCTTATATTATCCGTCGTGCAGATGGTGACATTTATATACAATTGGAAGATAATATTGACGCTTCGTCGACGATACAGCTATTACAGGAGTAACCCTTAGTGCAGACCATTCAGAAGGTAAATTCTGAAAAAATCAGCAAAGACATCGCTGCCCACGGAAAGTCCATATTATATATCAATTTCGACACCGACAAGGCCACAATTAAGTCAGACGGACAAGAGATTGTTGCTGAAATTGCGAAAGTATTAAAGGCTGAAGGTACTTTGAAATTGGCTATCGAAGGGCATACCGATAATACCGGCGATGGTGCACACAATAAAACGCTGTCAGAAGATCGTGCAAAAGCGGTAGTTGTCGCCTTAGAGAAAGCTGGAATCGAAAAAGCTCGTCTCAAAGCAATTGGTTATGGAGCGGAACGCCCGTTAGTGGCGAACGACTCGGAGGATAACAAATCGAAAAACAGACGCGTAGAATTAGTTAAACAATAAGCATAAAAACGCAATGAATACCTTCGTCATCTTCCTACGTGCCGTCAATGTTTCGGGGAAAAACTTGATTAAAATGGCTGACTTGAAAGATATGCTTTTAAAAGAAGGCTTTACAAACGTTCAAACATATATACAGAGCGGTAATATCATACTCCAATCAGAAAGCAATACGGATGAAACCCGAGATAAACTGACCACATTATTTGTTCAGCATTTTAACCTTGATATTACCTGTTTTGCCCTGACCGAAGCTGAACTTATGGCAGCACGAGATGGTAATCCTTTTGACTCCAATTTACCAGGAAACCGTGTTTTTATCACATTTCTCTCTTCTAAAATAAATGACAGCGAGAGAACAGAAATAAACAAGTTGCAATTCCCAGCAGAAGAATTTCTCTGCACAGAGAAACATATTTACTATTATCTTCCAAATGGTGCAGCAAACGCCAAATTGAGTAATAGTTTTTTTGAGAAAAAATTGAAGATAAAAGCCACTGGACGTAATATAAACACCGTAAATAAAATGCTAAATTTACTGGCTAAAACAACAAAATAAAATCCAAATCAATTTACCATGAAGTTTTTAAAGTATCTACTGTTTATCGTACTGGGCTTATTGGCATTAGTACTCATTATCGGCCTAATTGTACCGAAGGATTTTCACGCAGGAAGTGAAATTGTAATAAACAAACCTCGACAAGAGGTGTTTGATTATGTAAAGTACATTAAGAATCAGCACAAGTTTGATGCCTGGTCGAGGAAAGACCCCAACATCACCCAAGCTTATGAAGGAACAGACGGTACAGTCGGTTTCATTTACACTTGGAAAAGTAGCAAGGTTGGCGATGGCAAGCAAGTGATCAGCAAAATCGATGAAGGCAAACGAATAGACATGGATTTATATTTTAATGGTTCAGATCAAGCAAACAAATCATATATGGCTGTTGAAGATGCCGGAGCCGGACAAAGTAAAATTTCTTGGGTTATCGATGGACAAATGCCCTACCCATGGAATGTAATGACCCTCTTTTTTGATATGAGTAAAGATTTCGATTCAGGTTTATCGAACTTGAAAGAGATATTAGAAAAACAATAAAACGATGCATATTACAGTTCCTAAAGATTGCGACAACGCACCGAAACGAAGACTGATCAGAGATTTTAATCTGGCTTATGCTCATGCCGATTTAGAAAAACTCCTTCCATATTTTCATCAAGATATCTATTGGGAGATGGTCGGAGATCAAAAAATTATCGGTAAAGATGCTGTTATCGCATTTTTAGGAACTGTAAGTTTTAACAAAGCCGATTCCATCGAGATTGAAACGATTATCAGCCACGGGAAATTCGCTTCGGCGATGGGCAAAATAAGCTATGGAACGAACACTATTGCGTTTAATGACACGTATGAGTTTACGTCTGCAGGTAGTGGAATTTTAAAGAAAATATACAGCTTTGCGATTCCTTTATAAGGATACAATTCCTAATAAATACTCGTAAAACTATAATTTAGACATTCAACATGAAAGCAACAAAGTCCCTATTCATACTTCCGGCAACCCTCCTATTTTTTGCCTGTCAATCGAATACGAAATTGGAATCAAAAAATACGGCAGATAGCGCTGCTCTGGTTCAGGATACGCTAAGTACATCTTGGAAAGATGAAGGATGCAGCTGGCTAAAAACCACCGTGGAGAAACATTTCAAAACAGAAGACAGTTCCGCTGACATGAAAGCTATCACGACAGCAACTTATTATGAGTATAAAGTCGACGCGACAAATGTAGATTTGGACCTCGACAGCAGTTTAACTAACGCCGAATTTCAAAAGAAATGGAATGGTAAATTTGATACGAAATTTGCTGGCATAGGCACGGGGTTTCTTATCTCTGGACAAGATTACGGCAGCATTACTTTATCGACCTGCGATTTCATTCATGGAAATGAGCAAGAAGCAACCTTTAAAGTATTAATTTCTGATTGCCAATACAATACAGACTACAATCGAGAAATCACATTAGTTAAGGATCAGCATACTTATAAGATTGCTAATGTAAAAGAATTCGATTAGTTATTTACTTGATGTGCATACACATCGCTTAAGCATCGGAATACTTCTTTATTTTGACCATCGTTAAATTGAATTTGAAGGCTCTTCAAAATTTGATCAAAAAAAGGACTTATCTGCGCATCATCGCGATTAGTAAATAAGCTGATGCTTAACCCTTCCGCAGGCACTATTAAAACAATATTATTGAATCCAGTACTTTCACCCGAATGGAGTAAGCAATCCTGACCCTTATCATTCTTTAATACAAACCAACCTAAGCCGTAGGAAATCGACGGGCTAACGAAGGAGACTAGCTTTCTATTGGTCAATTGGTTTCTTAAATTACGATTTGACTTAAAAGCTGCTATAATATATGCGCTCCAAAGATCGTAGTCCTTCGCCGAACAATAAACACCTCCATCTCCCTTTGTTGCACTTGTGATACTCTGATCGGCAAATACGAATTGTTCACCTTTTAAAGTATACCCATAGGCGCGGTTCGAAATATCAGCATCCTGTTCAAAAATCTGCGTGGCGTTCATTCCTAATTTGTCGAAAACCTCATCCTTCATGTAGTTTAAGTAAGACTTCCCACTCACCTGCTCAACAATCAAACTCATTAGACAATATGCAGTATTGCTATATCTGAATTTTGCATGCTTTCGATCAAAAGCATCCGTATATGGACTAACCAACTTTAGCACATCTGCATCCGACAATTGCACTTTTTGATGCTCCGGAATCACATCCTCATAGTCTTTAATACCGGAGGTATGATGAATTAATTCTTCAATTGTAATATTTGCAGCAGGAACTTTTAAAGAGGGAAAGTACTTCCCGATTCGATCCTTGAAATTCAGCTTTGCTTGCTCAGCCAATTGAAAGATAGCAAAAGCGGTAAACTGTTTGCTGACCGATGCCATACGAAAGTTGCTCATTTCATCATTTAATTCCTGCGATTCCATATTCGCTAAACCCGCCGCTTTTCTGTAAACAAATCCGTTCGAACGATTATGTATAGCTAGCATAAGTCCTGGAGTATTCGCATCGGGATAGTAATGTTGAATCAGAGAGTCCAATTGCTGACTGAGGTCTTGCGCGGATACCGAAGAGCAAATCCCAAACATGACAAGAAAAAAATAGCGTTTTAAATAATGCATAGCCAATGCTAATGAAATATTTCGAAATAAAAAAGGGTTGCGATTCGCTCGCAACCCTTTCTTCATTTTCATCATCGTCTATTCTGTTACCGATAAATCAATCGGCTTCATACGTTTAAATTTTTTGTAGCGCAGAATCTCATCCGCTAGCTTTGATATGGCAAAGCCAACAATGGAAGCATCATCCAACCATCCCAATACTGGAATAAGGTCAGGAATCGCATCTAAAGGTGAAACAACATAGATGATCGTTGCTACAACGACAGACATATTCCATTTATTCATCTTGTATTTCCCCGAGAAGGTATCTTTGATCATATCTATTAAAAGACCAAAATCACTACTCTTCTCTCCTAAATGCTGAGCTTTATCCTCTGCCAAATCAATCTCCTCGTTCGTAAGCTTGCGATTCTTGAAGGTGTTAAATAACAGTAGTGCTCTGCTAAAATAGTTTTTCTTCATTTGTTCTTTCGTCATTTCTCAGTAAGACAGTGTTTAATCTAAACGGTTTAATCTAAGTAAAAATTATTGCAAAAGCCTAGATAGCGGTTCTTCGATACTTTTTTTTAAAAAAACTTAATACTTACACAATATCTGAAATATCAGTGCGTTATAATAGAACAAATAAGGTTATTTTTAAGATAGCAGCGATGCTAACAAAAAAAGAAATAACTTTATAAATGAGGGGTTGTACGAAAGTATAACCCCTTTATTTTTTTTCAGTAACTCTCGCTTCTCCCTTGCTTTAAACATTTGCATAGCTCAACCCAATATTTATGCATATAGACGAACAAGGTATGCTTCAGGTAGGGCTAAGCTAGGCTTAAGCTCTACAACATGTCCCGCGTACTACGTTGAGTTGCAACAATACTATACTCGGAATTTAACCTAATTTTTCATGTAAGGATTCTTGGTCTAGTCCATTTTCGAATTTCGCAACAACAAGAGTTGCTGCAGCATTACCTATCAGATTGGTAATGGCACGAGCTTCACTCATAAATCGATCAATGCCTAATATGATTCCAACGGCTTCTACTGGAATATGTCCCACGACCGGCAATGTCGCCGCGAGCGTAACAAATCCACTTCCTGTTACTCCGGCAGCCCCTTTTGACGTCAGCAATAATACCAGTAACAGCGTAATCTCCTGCTCTAAACTTAAATGCATGTTCAATGCTTGGGATATAAATACTGCCGCCATTGTTAAATATATGCAGGTTCCATCCAAATTAAAGGAATAGCCGGTCGGGATGACTAAGCCTACGATCGGTTTGGAACATCCCGCATCTTCCATTTTCTTCATGATTCCGGGCAGTGCCGACTCCGAAGAGGATGTACCAAGCACGATAAGAATCTCTTCTTTTATGTATTTGATAAACTTAAAAATGTTGACTTTAACGTAGAAGTGAAGGACAGTGCCGATCACAAAGATGATAAATATAACACAGGTGAGGTAGAAACTAATCATCAGCATCCCTAGCGAGGATAAGGCTTCCACACCATATTTACCAATCGTAAATCCCATCGCGCCCATGGCGCCAATTGGTGCCAAATACATGATGATCTTGATAACTGCAAAAAGGCCTTTGAGAAACGAATTTAAGACATTTAGCACGGGCTCTGACGCTTTGTCACCGATCTTAGTAAGCCCCACACCAAACAACACAGCAAACAATAAGACCTGCAGCAAATTGTCGGAGGCAACTGCCGCAACAACATTATCCGGAATTATCCCAATAATGAAATCCATCATGGTTTTATGTTCCTTTGATTTGCTGACATATTCAGCAACAGCTGATGGATCAAGTTCAGCAGGATTGACATTCATGCCTGTTCCTGGCTGTATCCAATTCACGAAGACCAAGCCAATGATCAATGCAATTGTCGTCATGATCTCAAAGTAAATAATAGCAGTTAAGCCTATTTTCCCAACTTTCTTAACATCTTGCATTCCTGCTATACCGATGACAATCGAACTAAAGATTAATGGCGCGATTACCATTTTGATGAGTTTGATAAACCCATCACCTAAGGGTTTCATTTGAACAGCGAAGTCGGGATAAAAGATACCGATAAGGATACCAATGAGAATAGCGAGGATAACTTGCACGTACAAGCTCGAGAAAATCTTCTTCATAAACAGCTTTTGTGGCTTATAATGTTAGGTTTTTAGAATCTACAAAAGTCTAATTTAAAGGAAAAAGAGCTACTACTGCAAATTATTTGCATTTAGTTTTCAATAAAGGTCATAAATTTGCGTTTGGGAGTTCCGCTGTACTATTGATCGGACAGCGTGAGCTTATCGATAAATTTGTTGAGGGATTCCCCTAGCAAATAGTTCCATCCACTTTCGAATCTCGATTGACTGAACTGTTCGCCGGCATCGCTAAAGTTTTCCAAGCCTTCGTGCGTCAGATGTAGGGTAGTTGCTCCGCCTCGAGGAATTAGGCGCCAAGTGATAATCGATGTTCCTTTACTTTGTTTAGGATGGCGCCAAGTGAATTTGAAGAGCTCATTTGGGATTACATCAACAACCTGACAAAGATGAAGCGAGTCTTCGCGTTTGTTATGTCTATAGAACTCAAACTCTCCGCCAACCTCCATTGTAAAGTTGGGGATCTCAAAGAACCACTCTTTCATATATTGTTTATTCGTGATAGCCTGCCATAAATCGGTTAGGGCGATGGGATAAGTACGTTCAATGTGAATAGTTTGCTGGCGCATAGAGACCTCCTTTGTGTTGTCTTAAATATAAGCAATAGAATCCAATAGTTTATTAAGAGAAAGTTATTGTCTTGTAAAAAAATACACATGTACTTTTCGATAATCCCGGCGATATCTTGAGCTACTGATTTGTAAAAAACTACGTATCTTTGTTAGTAATGAATGTAAACAACTTACTAGAACGCGCGTTGAATTTTGAATTCCTTTCTAAAGAAGAAGGAGTTTACCTATATCATCATGCGCCTACTGCCGATCTTGCTTTTGTTGCAAATGAACTTCGTAAGATTCAAGTTCCTTCAGGCAAAGTGACCTGGCAAATCGATCGTAATGTAAACACCACGAATGTTTGTATTGCGAACTGTAAATTTTGTAACTTCTTCCGTAGACCCGGACACGATGAGAGCTATATCACCGATATAGAAACATATAAACAAAAGATTGAAGAGACTTTTAAATATGGTGGCGATCAATTGCTATTGCAAGGTGGACACCACCCGGATTTAGGGTTGGCATTCTACACGAATCTATTTAAGCAATTAAAAGAGCTTTATCCAGCTTTAAAGCTGCACTCTTTAGGTCCACCCGAGATTGCTCACGTTTCTAAATTAGAAAACATGAGTCATATCGATGTGTTGACAGCTATGAAAGAGGCGGGCTTAGATTCGCTTCCAGGTGCTGGAGCAGAAATCTTAAATGATCGTGTTCGTCGTTTAATTTCTAAGGGTAAGTGTGGAGGACAGGAATGGCTGGATGTGATGCGCGCTGCGCACAAAATCAATCTTCCAACTTCCGCAACCATGATGTTTGGCCATATCGAAACCATCGAAGAGCGCTTTGAGCATTTAGTTTGGATTCGTGAAGTACAAGACGAAAAACCAGCAGATCACTACGGCTTTATCGCATTTATTCCTTGGCCTTTCCAAGATGATGGAACCTTATTAAAACGTCTACGCGGTATTACGAATAATGTTACTTCCGACGAGTATGTACGTATGATTGCGTTAAGCCGCATTATGCTTCCAAACGTAAAAAACATTCAAGCTTCTTGGTTAACTGTCGGAAAGCAAACCGCGCAGTTATGTTTACATGCAGGTGCGAATGACTTTGGCTCGATCATGATTGAAGAGAATGTTGTTTCCGCTGCGGGTGCTCCACATCGCTTTACATCGAAATCTATTCAGGATGCGATTACAGAGGCTGGCTTTGAACCGCAATTGCGTACACAGACTTATAAGTATCGGGAACTGCCAACACAAATGGAAGAACAAGTGATTAACTATTAATAGCTATAAATTGAAAGATATTCTATTAAATATTGAAGCAATTATTTTTGCTTCAGCAGAAGGAATCAGTATTCAGGACTTACGTCTTGTGTTACAAGAGGCTATGGCGATAGAGATTAATAAGCAAGAGATTGAAGATTTTGTTGAGAAAATTAAGCTAAAATATACGGCTGACGATCAAGTTTTCGAACTACATAATATTAACGAACAATATCAGTTTTTAACAAAAGCGGTTTATCATAATTCAATAAATCAGCTGCAGTTACATAAAGAAAAAAGAAAGTTGTCACAAGCAGGATTGGAAACATTAGCAATCATTGCTTATCGTCAACCGATTACAAAACTCGAAGTAGAGCAAATCCGCGGGGTGAACTGTGATTACACCATCCAACGTCTACTCGACAAAGGAATGATCAGCATTGTCGGCAAAGCGGATAGCATTGGTAAACCTCTACTTTATGCGACCAGTTTTGAGTTTATGCAGCATTTTGGATTAAGAAGCACAAAAGAGCTTCCTCAACTGAAAGACATTGTGGCTGAGGAGAATAGCATTGGTGAAATTGTTGAATAAAATTTGTAAATATTAAAGATTATACAGTTAGAAATAATTTCAAAAAAATATTTTTGAATTGAATTTTCTTCTATAATTTTACGATACAAAAGATACAAAGTACAATATCATAATTAACAAAATGGCGACAATGCAAGTAACTGAAAATGATGTAATGGTTGAAGAAAGAGTATTAAACTTCAACGGTCCAGATGATGATTCTGATGATTTCGATACCGACGAGGACGATTTCGAATTGGATGATATCGATGCAATCGGTGGAGGATACGATGACTTCGACGACGAGGATGACGATTTTTAGTCTCTAATAATCAACTGGTTAGATATTAGATGTGAGATGTGAGATGTGAGATGTGAGATGTTAGATGTTAGATGTTAGATGTTAGTATTTAGTATTTAGATGTTTGGCGTACAATTTTTAACGAAAAACAAAACAAGCATCATTTTGAATATTGGTTCGAAATTTAATTATCACTCTTAACAAGTAAATAAAAAGGCGCTAAATTACAATACCCCCAAAAAGTTAGACACTTTCTGGGGGTATTTTTATTTCTAAAATCTAATTTTTAACATCTTAAATCTAATGTCTCAAATCTAATGTCTAATATCTAACATCTAATGTCTAAAGTCTAATATCTAATGTCTCACATCTATTATCTGTCCTCCAGAGACAAAGAATACGGCAAATCGCCCTTACTTACGCCTCTTTGCTTATTGGGTTCTGCTCCCATATCAAAGCTTAGATTTGCACCTTTGAGAAGTTCGCTATGTTTGATATAGTTTTTGCTATAGTTCTTATTATTGAATTTCAGGTTTTGGATATAGCGATTCTTATCGGAGTTATTTTTTGATTCAATATGCACTTTCTTTCCATTATTCAAGCTGATCGTTACCTTATCAAAAATGGGTGATCCCAGTACGTATTCGTCTGTTGCAGGTGTTACGGGGTAAAATCCCATTGCCGTGAATACATACCATGCAGATGTTTGTCCATTATCTTCGTCACCACAATAGCCGTCTGGATTTGGTGAATACATCCTATTCATGGTTTCACGAAGCCAATATTGTGATTTCCACGGCGCTCCAACATGGTTATATAAGTAAATCATGTGTTGAATAGGTTGATTTCCATGCGCATACTGACCCATATTTGCTATTTGCATTTCCCTAATTTCATGTATTGGAAATCCATAGTAAGAATCGTCAAATACTGGTGGAAGACTAAATCCGGAATCAAGCTTTATTTCCATTGCTGCATGTCCACCCATCAATTTTGCTAGTCCCTCAATATCTTGAAATACCGACCAGCTATAATGCCAGCTATTTCCTTCAGTAAAGGCATCGCCCCATTTAAACGGATTGAAAGGCGTTGACCAAGATCCATCTTTGTTTTTTCCACGCATCAAGCCCGTTGATGGATCAAATAGCTTCTGATAGTTGAAAGAGCGCTTTTTATAGAACTCTTGTTCTTCTTTAGGTTTATTTAATGATTTAGCCAATTGAAAAATGGTAAAATCGTCGTAAGCGTATTCTAGGGAACGCGCTGCGTTCTCATGAATTTTTACGTCGTAGGGTACATAACCCAATTCATTGTAGAAGTCCGCTCCCGCGCGTCCTACGGCGGTCATAGGACCAGCATTATTCGCGCCTTTCTTTACTGCTTCATACAGAGTTTCAATGTCCTTAGTTTTCACGCCCTTTATCCAAGCGTCAGCTACAATCGATGCGGAATTGTTGCCAACCATAATATTTCTATATCCAGGGCTTGCCCACTCCGGTAAAAAGCCTCCTTCTCGATAGGCATTTGCTAAGCCTTCTTGGATCTTTTCATTAACCTCCGGATACATCAAGTTTAAAAAGGGAAACAAGCAACGGAAGGTATCCCAAAAGCCCGTATCTGTAAACATATATCCTGGCAGTACTTTTCCATTGTAGGGTGAGTAATGTACAACCTGTCCATTGGCATCAATCTCGTAAAACATGCGTGGGAATAGTAAAGAACGGTATAGAGCCGAATAGAAGGTACGGATCTGATCAATGCTTCCTCCTTCGACTTGTATTTTGGCAAGCTCCGAATTCCAGCGCTCTTCTCCTTTTTTCACTTGTTGGTCAAAGGTAATGCCTTCCAACTCCTTCAAATTAAGCTCCGCCTGTTGAGGACTAATAAAGGAAGATGCAACTTTCACCAACACTTGCTCTCCGGCTTTTGCGGTTTGAAACCCAACTAATGCACCGACATGGTCAGCTTGAATTTTAAGTCTTCCATCGACAAGAAGAGAATCGGAAAAAGTAGATAAGTTCGCAAAAGCACGATCAAACTGCAATACAAAGTAGTTTTTAAAGTTCTCAGGAACCCCTCCACTGTTTTTGGTGCTGTATCCAATAATTTTCTGCTCCTGCGGAATCACTTCCACATACGAACCTTTATCGAAAGCATCGATCAGCACAAAAGCTTCGTCGGTTTTCGGAAAGGTAAAACGGAAGTATGAAGCGCGCTCCGTTGGCGTTATTTCAATTTTACTGTCGTAATCGGCAAGATAAACGGAATAGTAATGTGGCTTGGCGACTTCTGCTTTATGCGAGAAATAGCTGGCCCGCTTTTCTTGATCGAACGTCTTATTGCCCACCATGGCCATAATGGAGAATTGACCATAGTCATTCATCCATGGTGAAGGTTGATGTGTTTGCTTAATTCCTCGAATTTTTTCGGCGGTATAGCTGTACATCCAACCATCGCCCATCTTTCCAGTTTGGGGACTCCAGAAGTTCATCCCCCAGGGTAATGCCACAGCAGGATAGGTATTCCCACTCGATAGAAAATAAGTAGATTGAGTACCAACCAGGGTACTAACCATATCAATTGGGCGTTCTACTTTACCGATTTTCTGTGCATAGGAACACAAAACGGATAGACCCAGTATAAACGTTGAAGCAATAAATTTTAATCGCATAGGCTTTATTGGATTAATTAGTTGCTTAAATATAAAAAATATTATTGGATTACGAACAGCTAAAAGTATTTAGCTGTTAAAAGAAAGCACTATCTTTCCGTAATGTTCGGGACTTTCCATCTGCTGATGGGCAGCGACTGCATCTTTGAAATCGTATACCTTGCTTAATTGTACTTTAAAAATTCCGCTCTCGATTAAAGGAATGACCTGCGCTTGAATCTCTTTTGCTAGGGATGCTTTAAATGGAATGTCTCGCGCTCGAAGTGTTGAACCCGTCAAGTTTATTCGCTTCTGCATAAGCTTTAATAAATTCAACTCAACCTTCGCTCCTTTCATTGCGTTTATATAAACCAATCGCCCCTCTGGATTCAATAGTTTAATATTTTTATCGAAATAATCTCCACCGATCGCATCTAAGATGACATCCATTCCAATACCTTGGAGTGCTACCGCAAAATCCTCTTCCTTATAAATAACAGCTTTTATTGCCCCTAGCTCTTCCGTAAGTTTCTTTTTATCACTTGTCCCCACAGTAGTATAAACCTTTGCTCCGAAGGCGTGCGCAAGCTGTATTGCCGTTGTACCGATTCCACCTGCTCCTGCATGTACCAAAAAGTTTTCTCCTTTGGCTAATTTCCCGCGTTGAAAGACATTGTGCCAAACGGTAAATACTGTTTCAGGAATTGCAGCGGCTTCATCGAAACTTATATTAGCCGGTTTCCGCAAACAAATATCCTCATGTACAGTCACATATTCAGCATAGCCTCCGCCCGCTACCAATGCCATGACTTCCTCTCCTATTCTATATTTTGACGCCTTGGATCCAAGCTGCTCAACAATTCCAGACACTTCTAAACCTGCAATATCTGCAGGAACACCGTCAGGAGCGGGATAATTCCCTTTTCGTTGGAATATATCGGGACGATTGATTCCCGCTGCTTTTACTCGAATAAGAACCTCATATTCATTGGGAATAGGATTCTCGCGTTCCTCAATTGTTAAAACTTCTGGACCGCCAAATGCACTTATTATTACAGCTTTCATTATTTTTTCTTTGGATAGGATTGTAATCTGACATTCAATGTCATCATAAAATAGCGCCCTAATCGATTATTCCGAGATTCAAAGACATCGTTACCTGCATACTCTGTCAACACGCCTACATTCTTATTTTGATCTAATAAGTCAAAACATTGAATGCGTAACAACGCTAATTTATTCTTCATAAAGGTATACTCTAGATAGGTGTTAATGATCGTTGGATTTACATCGCTTAACTCACTAACGTAACCTTTATAAAATCGCTGCGACATCTCTGCGCCAAGCACAATATTATTATTAATATAGCCTTTACTGCCCAAGCTTAAAAGGAAGGAATGTGCAGCAATCTTATTTTCATAAGGGAGCTCATAGATTGCTCTATTCAGAAAATAGTTGGAATTAAAGACCGACTCAAAGTATTCATTCCAATTGTATCTAAATTGCAAGCTTTGGTTATAAAGCAATTGCTTTGTCGTACTTTTCCGGGTATCGATAAATGATAAATTATTATAGTATTCAACATCTCCATTTAGATCGAGTTGGAAATTATCATTGATTAATGGTGTGTTAAAGAAGTAATTCCATCGTATATCATAGTATCCGCTTGTATTCTCAAAGGATGTTTCTTGTATGGTTGACTCTTTGGAAACCGATGTTTTTGAACTTACAATTTTATTGCTGATAAAGGTATATGCTAAGCTGGTTTCAAAGTTCTGCACTCGAGAAGGCACAAACTTTTTAAAACTCGTCGATATCTTATTGTAGAATTCTGCCTTTAACGCCGGGTTACCCACGATAATATTTCTAGAATTTGAGTTATCACGCACTGGAGATATATGCAAGAAATTTGGCTGATTATTCTTTCCTAGATAGGAGAATTGAAGCTCCATAGCATCGCCAATCTTATAGCGTACATTTGTTGTCGGAATAAGATTTACGTTATTATATTTATAGGAAGCCGAATCTCCTTTAACCTTTCCATCTAAGCTTAGTGGTTGAACCGAGAATCCGACATTTACTCTAAATTTATTATTAGGTTCATACTGATAATTTAATCCTGTCTTGAAACTAGAGTATCTATAGGCATAATCCACGCCTAGGGAATCGATAATTTCAAAGGGTTCTTTCCTGACCATCCGTCGCGCTTCAATGTCGGTAATGTCAATATCATAGGACACCTCTAAAAGGCTGTGCTTATAAAAAGGCTCGACATAGGAGATCGACGATTTAATGGTGCTTAAATCATTACGAGCATCAACTATTTGCTCTTGTTGAAACATACTAATGGAAGGATTCGTACTGGTTGTATCGTAGACAACGTAACTTTCTCTAACCCGTTCATCTTTACCTAAGGTTTGGAAATTAAATCGAAAATCACCTACTAATTTCCTTCCTGGTTTTTTAAAATACTTAGAATAAAACAAAAGCAACTCGGCGGTAGGCGTCGAATTGACCGAACTATCTTGTTGCTCTCCACTCTCGCTAACACGATAGTTTAAGCGCGTCGTAAAACGATTATTATCTACAAAAGTTCTATTATAAGTCAATGTAGGCGTTATTTTGATAATATCTTGATTCTTCAGTTTGGAATTGATCTCAAAGAATAGCTTATGGTAGTTGTCTAAAGTTTTGGTGCTGTAATCTTCTTTCTTATGGATTTTGAAATTACTATAGGAAGAGGTTAATAGGGAATTACCTTCAGTCAAATTATGTCTGCTTTGGTAGGTATAACCGCCTGAAATTTGAATATCCTTACCCCAATTATCTGAAAAACTAATACCCAACGATCCGAGCTTATTCAAGCCGTCGGATTGATCAGAATAGTCGCCGAATTCTCCTAAAGAACTGACTCTACCCCCTGCACCATTAGGTGAACCAAATGCAAATAGACTGTTATTCGTATTGTTTAGGGACCCAACGACGGATATCTCTTGACCATCATTGAACTTATTTACGCCAATACTTCCAATATACCGCTCGCGAGTACCGCCACCTAGTGTGGCTTGACCGAACGTTATTTTCTTCTTATTGTCCTCGAGAATGATGTTGATGATCTTTTCTGGTTCATTGTTCTTTATTCCTTTTGCTGTAGATAAGGAGCCGTAATCATTGATAACTTCAATTTGCTTAACAAATTCAGCAGGAAGATTTCTTGTTGCTGTAAGTACATCTCCTCCAAAGAACTTACGTCCATCCACTTGAACGCTAGTAATCATCTGTCCATTATAGAACGGAGTTCCATCGCGCAGGATTTGGAAGCCTGGCAAATTCTTCAATGCTTCCTCCAACAAGGAGCGTGCAGGGAAAGAAAATGCTTTCATATTAAATTGAACGGTATCACCTTTATTTACGACGGGGATATATTTCAAGACCCTTACTTCTGGAATTATATTCGCTTGAGGATGTAGCGTGATCTTTGGCGCAAAAATCTGATTAATGAATTTATTCGTGGGAAATGTCCTTTTAACGATTTGATGCCCAAGCATACTATAGGTTAGACTAATATGTTCTCCTTTAATTTTATCAATTCGGTAAAAACCGTTGGCATTTGTCATGACTGCCACGGTATCGTCTGTGCTACTCAAGCGTACTGATACACCTTTTAATCCCATCCCAATAGTATCCACCACAAGACCTTCGATGCTTCTAGTTCGCTCTTGAGCGAGAAGATTCGGAGAGAACGAAAGGCAGACCATGGCAATGGTCAAAATATAATAAAGGTTATACACTTAAGACAGTTCCTAAAGAGAAATTTATATCCATTAATTCACAACAAATGAAATTTAACATTAAAACGTAGGAACTTAAAATTTTTGTATAAAAAAAGGGGCTAAAATTATAATCTTAGCCCCTTTTTTTATTTTCGTCTGATTATTCTCCGTCGAAAGTAACTTTAACTAGGTGACGATCAATCTCCCAACGACCAGTTCCTTCTTCTCCGATAACATCGAATAACTCAAGAATACGACGAGCAACATACTCTTCTTCTACTTGTTCTTCTAAGAACCATTGTACGAAGTTGAATGTCACGAAATCTTTTGCTTTCATACATTTATCAGCAATTTTGTTGAATTGCTCCGTAACGAACATTTCTTGCTCTAAAGTTTGCTCAAATACACCTCTGAATGATTCGAAATCAACAGGTACATTGCTTACTTCAGGAGAGATCGCACGACCACCTCTTGCTGATATGTAGTTAAATAATTTCAACATATGCGCACGTTCTTCGTCAGATTGCTTTGCAAAGAATGCTGCTGCGTTATCTAAACCTTGATCATCACACCATGCTGACATCGCTAAATACAATGCTGATGAATGTGCTTCCACTTTAACTTGTGCGTTCAATATGTTTTCGATCTCCTCAGAGATAGATGTTTTTAATTTCAATAAATCTTTCATAACAATCTAATATAAAATGTCCAGCGGGTTTGAGTTTCAAATCCAACACTACAAAGATAATGAGTTACAATAAAATATATGGTTTTTTCTGCAATACGAATTCAGTCTAAATTAGACAGCAAAAGAGCTAACTTATTTAGAACTAGTATAATTACAGCTTTAAATAGCAAGAAGGGTACGCGACCTAAGGCAACTATGAATTACGCCATTCAGCTCAATCATAAACTTAGCCCCAGCAAGTACATCACGTAATTGTAATATCTCTTCAATGGAAAGAATGAAACAACGTTCTGTACGGAAAGGCATGATAATTTCAAAGTCGCAATTGCGCGCAGAGTCATTTAACATCTTTTCGATATCGATGTTATCTACTTTCTTTTTAAAATTAAAGAAGTCTCTTACATTGAACGATGTCGTTGTTCCTTGGAACTCCAACCAGTAACAATTTTGACGGCTGCATTGGTATACTGCCGCGTCATCTGTTATAAATACTTCTTCAACGTTTGCTAAAGGACAAATCATGTTTTTCAATAGTCTGGAACAAATCTAAATAATATTAAGAATTAATCCAAATAAATAAAAATTTTAGAAGTAAATCAATAGGTTTTCCTAGTATTTGAGTCATCACATCGTCATAAGCATCTGCTAATCGACTTCTAGCTAAGTCTATATTGCTTCCGTATCACGTTTTCGGAAGATGTTAACGATCGAAATCAATGTACACATGACTGTATACTAATGGCTCGTTAAAAACGTATATTGAATCAAGTTGAACGACTTAATTTACTTTTGCAGACATACTATAGAGAATACCATTCATAAAAAAAGCTGCCCTGTACAGGCAGCTTTCTTCATCTTAGTGTCGGATGTTCTTAAAACTCCTCTTCTTGATTTAATATCTCTTTGTGGTTACTTAAATTTGTTCTAGTCTTAGTTTTGTGCTTATTAATCTGTCGTCGGATCGATTCAATAGCTATATCAGTTGCTTCTTCGAAGGTCTTCGCCTGCGCCTTAGCGAACAATTGACTGCCTGGGACATTGAATTTCAATTCCACAATCTTGTTAGCTTCGTCTTCGACATTTTCTAATCGCAAATAACATGCGCCTTCGATGATGTTGTCGAAAAACTGATTTAACTTCTCTGATCTCTTCTTAATGAACTCAATTAACTTTTGGTCTGCATTAAATTTAATAGATTGCACTGTAATGTTCATTTTTCCTCCTTTTTTAAGCCTTTGGATGGGCTTGTTTATAAATTGATTTCAAACGTTCAGCTGAGTTATGCGTATAAACTTGTGTTGCGGACAACCCAGCGTGGCCTAATAACTCTTTAATTGCATTCAAATCTGCACCGTTGTCTAATAATGCTGTAGCGAAAGTATGTCTCAAGACATGAGGACTTCTTTTTTTCTGCGAAGTAATCATACTCAGGTACTTTTTAACAATCTTATATATCAATTCCCGATATGCAGGCTTCCCTTCTTTGGTAACGACTAATTCAGGGATAATGTTTTGAAAGTTTTGTTGTTTTTTTTCCAACAAATATCGTTTCAGTTCTTCAAGTAATGTGTTATTGATTGGAACAAAGCGTTCTTTGCTCCTTTTTCCTAATATAAGTATTTTTTTATTATAAAAATCAACATCAATTTCTTTTATTTTTATTAGTTCAGAAACACGGATACCCGTTCCAAAAAGTAGTTCCAATACAATGAAATCACGTATATCTTCAAAAGTTTCGAGCTCCTGTTCTAGGTTATCAAGCAGTTGAACTAACTTATCTTTCTCGACAATCGTCGGTAGCTTTTGAGGTACCTTCAATGACTTTATTAGAGACATTGGATTCTTGCTACAGAGCCCTTCCCTCATTAAAAACTTATAGAACGATTTCAAAGCCGATATCGCTCGATTCACTGAACGAACTTCTTTTCCTGACTCCCGTAGCGTAGAGAAATAATAGCGAAGAAATTTAAAATCTATGGCATCAAAGGTATACGATTCCTGTTCCGCGAATGATAGAAATTGATCTATCTCTTTTTCATAAGCAGACAATGTATGCACCGAGTAGTGTTTTTCAAATCGTAGATATGTGATGAAGTTATCCTTATACATTTCCTCTTCCCTTATTGGTAATATTAGGAATTATTTTCTATAAAAAATGTGATTAAGGACAATATTATTGTTGAAAATGCTCATATGACAGGAAAATGAAAAAGGGCGAAGTATAACTTCGCCCTTTCCCTAAATCTAAGATTTCGTTCCTTATAGTTTGCTATTTACATCAATAGCGTTTAACTCTTCGAAAGCTTGTTTCAAACGAGTAACAAAAGCTTCTTCACCTTTTCTTAACCAAACACGTGGGTCATAATATTTCTTGTTAGGCGAATCAGCACCTTCAGGGTTACCAATTTGAGCTTGCAAATAATCGTGGTTTTTCGCTTCGTAAGCACGAACACCATCCCAGAATGCCCATTGCATATCTGTGTCAATGTTCATTTTGATTGCACCGTAAGAGATTGCCTCAGCAATTTCCTCAGGAGATGATCCAGAACCACCGTGGAATACGAAGTTCACTGGTTTTTCAGCCGTTAAATTAAATTTCTCACGGATGTACTCTTGTGAGTTATGAAGAATAACAGGTTGTAATTTAACATTACCTGGTTTGTAAACGCCATGCACATTTCCGAAAGCTGCAGCAACAGTAAATTTATCTGAAACTTGACCTAATTGCTCAAATGCGTAAGCTACTTCTTCTGGTTGTGTATATAGTTTAGAGCTATCAACGTCAGAGTTGTCAACGCCGTCTTCTTCTCCACCTGTAACACCTAATTCGATTTCAACTGTCATACCTAGTGGCTTCATGCGCTCTAAGTATTTTTTAGAGATCTCGATATTTTCTTCAATTGGCTCTTCGGAAAGATCTAACATATGAGAAGAGAACAAAGGTTTTCCGTGTTGAGCAAAGAATTTCTCTCCTGCATCTAACAATCCATCGATCCAAGGTAAAAGCTTCTTAGCCGCGTGGTCAGTATGTAAAATAACAGCAACACCGTAGTGCTCTGCTAATAAATGTACGTGTTGAGCAGCAGAAACAGCTCCTAAGATACATGCTTGCAAGCCATCATTATTTAATGATTTACCAGCATAGAACTGTGCTCCACCGTTTGATAACTGTATAATTACGGGTGAGTTAACTGCTTTCGCCGTTTCCATAACAGCATTGATAGAATTCGTACCGATAATGTTTACCGCTGGTAAAGCAAATTTCTCTCTTTTAGCAATCTCAAATAACTCTTGTACTTGATCTCCTGTTAAAACACCTTTGAAATCTTTTAGGCTCATAGTTTATTCGTTCTAAGTATTTGTTGTGAATGTTTAAAGATAACGTTTTTTTATTATTCGAAAAAATATAGTGTAAAATTTACACTAACTAATTAATTGACGTTTATTTACTGTAAAACAAACATATCCTATCGGCTAAACGCATAAATACATGCATTATTACCCCTACATTGAGTTAAACAATCTTGATACAAAACATAGCTGAAGGCCTTATTTTAACACTATTTAGCGTGCCTATATCGATCTAATTAATATCTTTATCCTGAATTATTATCTATTATTTTAAATCACTATGCTACAGGTATACGGAATTAAGAATTGCAATACAGTAAAAAAAGCGCTTGATTGGTTGACAGAGAATCAAAAAGACTATGTTTTTCATGACTACAAAAAAGAACCTGCAAGCTTAGCGAAACTGGAAGAATGGGAAAAGGAAGTTTCCTGGGAGAGCTTAGTAAACAAAAAAGGTACCACCTGGAAAAAATTAAGCACAGAAGAGCAGGCGGCTGTTCAAGATGCAGCTACGGCGAATCAAGTGTTATTATCAAATAATAGTATGATCAAGCGTCCGCTAATTGAATCACCCAATGGGATTTTATTAGGTTTTAACGAAGACGAGTATCAAACTAAACTATAAATCTATGAAGAGAATAATTTTTAAATGGGCAATTGCAGGTCTATTGGTTAGTTTTATTAGCCAGCAAGAATTGCAAGCTCAAAAGAAAGAAAGTCGATACGATTATAAAGAAGCCTTTAGTTCTACATTTTACACCAATACAGGTACTCCCTATCGTTCGGCTTCAGGTAAGCCAGGACATCAATACTGGCAAAATGCCGCTAGCTACGATATCAAGGTTGCATTGAATGACCAAACACGGGAAGTAAAAGGATCCGTAAAAATTACTTACACAAACAATAGCCCCGATCAATTAGATTTTATTTGGCTTCAACTAGAACAGAATTTATTTAATCAGTCTTCGACAGGACAGGCAACGGTACCTTTAAGTAATAGTCGCTATGGGGAAGCCGCATCGGACTTTAATGGCGGATATACCCTAACGAAGGTCATCGACAAAGGTGGTAAAGAACTAAAGAATAGCGTCAATGATACGCGTATGCGTATTGATTTACCGACACCATTGGCAGCAAACGGAGGTCAGACAGAATTCAACATTGATTTCTCTTATATCGTTCCCGAATATGGCGCGGATCGCACCGGTGTTCTTCCAACGGAGAATGGTGATATCTTTGCGATCGCACAATGGTATCCTAAAGTTGCTGTATATGATGATGTTCTTGGATGGAATAGCCTACCCTATACAGGTCCAGGAGAATTCTATATGGAATATGGCAATTTCAATGTGGAAGTTACTGCTCCAGCGAACCATATTGTCGTTTTAGGTGGAGAATTATTAAATCCAGAAGAAGTATGGACAAAAGACCAACTGGATCGTTATAACAAAGCAAAAGAAAGCGACAGAACAGTTATTATACGTTCGGATTCAGAGGTGAAAAACGCAAATTCTAGACCGCAGAAGAAAACCCTTACCTGGAAATACCGATTAGAAAATGCACGTGACGTTGCTTGGGCATCTTCCAAAGCGTTTATTGTAGATGGTGCCAAAATCAACCTACCGAGTGGTAAGAAAGCACTAGCACTTTCCGTATATCCAAAGGAAAGCAATGGCGGAAATGCTTGGGAAAGATCAACCGAATATACCAAAGCATCTATTGAATACTATTCCAAGAAATGGATGGAATACCCATACCCCGTTGCGATTAACGTAGCATCTAATGTTGGCGGAATGGAATATCCTGCGATTGTCTTCTGTGGAAATAGGGCCAAGGCCGCGAGTCTGTGGGGAGTAACCGACCATGAATTTGGCCATATTTGGTTTCCAATGATTGTCGGTTCTAACGAACGCTTATATGCATGGATGGATGAAGGATTCAATACCTTTATCAATGATTTATCTACGGAAGCATTTAACAAGGGCGAATACAATCGCGAGTTAGGCAGCAGAAATGCTATGACCAGAGCATTGATGAATCCTGCTTTAGAACCGGTGATGACTTCGCCGCAAGGGATGAAAGAGCGTAACATCGGCATCTTAGCCTATTACAAGCCAGGCTTTGCACTAAGAATCCTGCGCGATGAAGTACTTGGTGCGGATCGATTTGACAATGCTTTTAAGAAATATGTGGAATATTGGGCATACAAGCACCCTACACCATATGATTTTTTCCGTACCATCGAAAACGAGACCGGCGAAAACTTAAATTGGTTCTGGCGCGGATGGTTCCTAAATAATTGGCAGTTAGATCAAGCGATTGATGAAGTAAACTATCCGGATTTAGACCCGGCCAAAGGTGCGATTATCAGCATCAGTAATCTAGATAAAATGGCAATGCCTGTTGTCATTGAAGCAACAACCGCAAGCGGTAAGAAAATTCGAAAAAAATTACCTGTTGAGATTTGGGAAAGAAACCAATCATGGCGATTTTTGTTGAATTCAACAGAAAAATTAATATCGGTAAAAATTGACCCGGACGAAGTGTACCCGGATAGTAATCCTGAAAACAATACTTGGAAATCAAAATAGAAATGAAGAACATCAAAATTATAGCCTTTCTTACCCTGATACTATTAGGTAATATCGGAATCGCAGCGGCACAGCAGATTAAAGGTCTTGTATTTGATCTTGAAAATAGTCAGCGCCTTTCCGAGGTCTTGATTGAAAATATCAGCAACAATAAGTCGACAAAGACAGCAGCGGATGGTAGTTTCACAATCGATGGTAAGAAGAACGACTATTTAGTACTCAAAGGTAAAGGATATGATCGCGATACAGCATTTATCTACCAAGATGGAATTTCAAGAATCTACCTAGTTCGCGATAAAAGTATTATCCGTATTGACGAAGTTACGGTGACACGAATGACCGATAGTCGCTTAAATACCGAGATTGAGCGTGCGAAGAACAACAGTCAAGCGGTTGAGACTAGCAAAACGCGTGGCGGATTACGTGTTTCACCATCGCGCTTATTTGGTAAGGAAGCGAAGATTGCTAGAAACAGCATTAAAATTCTAGAACTTGAGAAAGAACAACGACTTGTTGATCGTACTTTTACAAACGAACTTATCCTATCGTTAATTTCGCTCCCAACCGATCAACTGGCCTTATTTAGAGATAAATACAGGCCGACTTACGCGTTCATTAAAGCTGCTCGCAAAGAAGATTTGACAGCTTATATTCTCGATTCTTATGCGAAATTCAAAAAACAATAGGATGACATTCGTGTCAAACTAAAATAGTTTTAAAATGTTTTATAAATGCCTTGGACGATTTGATGTTCAAGGCATTTTCACTTTAAATATCATATATATGAAAGTCGCTTTAATCGGAGCTACGGGATTCGTAGGATCACATATCCTCCAAGAATTGATCAATAGAAATTATGAAGTAACAGCAATTGCGAGAAATGTAGATAAAATAAAAGACAAACCACATGTGTTGGCTGTTCAGACGGATGTGAATGACGAAGGTAGGCTAGCAAGCGCATTGAAAGGTAATGATGTTGTCATTTCAGCCTATAATGCAGGATGGGAAAACCCAGAGATTTACGATGATTTCCTTGCTGGCGGACGCCATATACTACAAGCAGTTAAGGACGCAGGAATAAAACGTCTGATTATTGTCGGCGGGGCTGGCAGTCTTAAAATCAATGATGAGTCACGAATTGTTGACAGTCCTGATTTTCCCGCAGCCATTAAACCTGGAGCATTAGCTGCTGCCGATTATCTCGAAGTCGTGAAGCGCGAGGATGAACTTGATTGGACTTTTTTCAGCCCTGCAATCGAAATGAATCCTTCAAACTCAGGAACACGTAAAGGCGAATACAGAACCGCTATTGGACACCCCGTATTCGACCATGATGGTAAAAGTATTCTTTCAGTGGAAGATGTTGCCGTAGCTATCGCGGATGAACTGGAGAACAACAAATTTATCAAACAACATTTTACGGCTGCTTATTAAATTAAGTAGCCAGTAATTTACTGATTTTGAGGTAGCCTACTTCTAACAAATCTTCAAAGCTATCTTCTGCAATACGAAAAACAAGTTGATAGCTTTCTTTAAAAGAAGCAGGTAGCATATCTTCTATTGGATAGATATCATCTACATCAATTCCATATTTATCATCAATATGAGATGATTCATAATGCTTATAAAAAGTTGATTCCTTTGCGACTTTGCTTGCTTCCGCTAAGTCCTGCGCGACAACCAGGATTTTATAATGATATTCTTCCATATCATTCGGCTTATAGCCTCCTAAGTTGACAAAGAACAAGTTCACATCATGAGGAACGCTGTCGGCTACCTTCTCGATAACGTCTACTTGAAAATTCCCAACACGCGTTACCTTACGCCAAGAGTCTATATGCATCCTATCCGCCAATTCAGGCCAAAATTCATTCATTTGAGGAACTAAGTCTTTCAATTCGTTCGCTATACCAAAAAATACGTCATGTTGCTCTGTAAATCGACCTGCTGGCTTTCCGCCAAGTACTAGCATATATAAGTTCATACCAAAAATAAGTTTAGTCTAACGCCATTCATTGTCTGCTGATTAAATTTATATCTTTTATCGGAAAAGACATCATTCCCAAGCAATTTTCTTTTATCGAGAAACTTGGATAAAAATGACAAAGGAGCAAGCTAAAGCCTGCCCCAATGTACTAACCCTATATTGAATAAAAATAATGAACTATGGTTTCCATCCCCCTCCTAACGCTTTGTAAACATTTACCACGGCACTTAACTGTTGTTTCTTTGTTTCAAGTAACTCCAGCTTAGCCTCCAACACTTCCCTTTGGGTCGTCAACACTTCCAAATAATCTGCACGAGCAGACTTGAATAAATCATTCGACACTTCAATCGACTTATTTAATGCATCCACTTCTTGGCTTTTATACTGAAAGCCCTTCTCTAAATTATCGATATTAGACAACTGCGTCGACACCTCGGTAAATGCATTAAGTATAGCGCGCTCATAATTATAGACCGCTTGTATCTGTCTAGCATTTGAAGCGTTAAACTCGGCGGTTATCGCATTCTTGTTCAATAAAGGAGCAGCTAGATCACCCGCCAAATTGAATAATAACGATTCCGGAAGTTTAAATAGGTAGGAAGGTTTAAAAGCTTGCAAGCCTACACCTGCCGACAATCCAATGGAAGGATAAAACTCCTTCCGTGCGACTTGCACATCTAATTTTGCGGCTGTCAGTTCATGCTCTGCCTGCATAATATCTGGTCGATTTCCTAACAATTGACTTGGAAATCCCGCTTTTATAGATGCTGGTACGAGATGGATGAAGTTATTCGGATCACGCGCAATCTGCTGTGGATAACGACCGAGCAAGAAATTAATCCGATTCTCTGTTTCCTTAATCTGTTGCAATGTCGAAAACTCCATGCCTTTAGTCTTTGCCACTTCAGCTGTGAATTTCTGAACCGCCAACTCCGTAACCTTAGCCGATTCCTTTTGTATCTTTACAACTTCCAAAGCATTTTCTTGCAGCTTAATATTCTGACGAATAATATCCAGTTGATTGTCTAATGCAAGAAGTTCAAAATAAGAATTCGCAACTTCCGCTATCAAACTACTTAACACAAAATTCTTTCCTTCAACCGACGCTAAATAACGGTTTACAGCAGCTTGTTCGGCGTCTTTAAGCTTCTTCCATACGTCAATTTCCCAATTCGCATAGGCGCCAATATTTAAGTCGCCAAGGGGATCAGGCATTTCGTGACCTGGAGTTATCTCCGTGCTCGCATCGCCAGCACCTTGCGAAGTATAACGCCCAACCTTTTCAATTCCTCCTCCAGCACGAATATCTACCTTAGGTTTCAACGCCCCTTTTCGTAATAAAATATCACTTTTAGCAATCTCAAGCTCTTGCAATGTTATACGCAACTCCTGATTATTTTTTAATGCTGTATCAAGTAATGACACAAGATTTGGATCGTTAAAAAACGTCCGCCAACTCAAATTCCCAATATTTGTACTGTCCGCAGAAGACATATCGTTCTGCGCAGCAAAAGAAGCTGGCGTTTGCTTATTTTCTTTCAACTGTGTTGCTTGCGGAACTTTGCAAGACCCCAGTAGAAGGGCTAGGCTAGCAATAGCAGCCCAGTCCTTGATGTTATTTTTATTAATTGTCATTGATTTCTTCGGTTAAAGGCCCCTCCTCTTCATGTTTGATCAATTTTCGCTTAAATGCGATGGTACCAAAAATGAAATACAATCCTGGAATGATCAGCACACCAAACACAGTTCCAAATAACATACCCCCAGCGGCAGCTGTACCTATCGTTCTATTTCCAATTGCTCCAGGTCCAGTCGCAAATACCAAAGGAATTAATCCTGCAATAAAGGCGAACGAAGTCATCAGAATTGGACGGAAACGAACTTTCGCTCCTTCCATCGCAGATGCTAACACTGTCATTCCTTCGGCATGCTTCTGGGCAGCAAATTCCACGATCAATACCGCATTCTTACCCAGCAAACCAATCAGCATGACTAGCGCAACCTGCGCATAGATATTATTCTCTAGATGCAATAGCAACAGTAATAAATAGGCTCCAAAGATCCCCACTGGTAACGATAAGATAACCGAAAATGGGAGAATAAAGCTTTCATATTGCGCGGCCAAGATTAAATAAACAAAGCCTAAACAGATTAAGAAAATATACATCGCCTCATTACCTCTAGAAACCTCGTCTTTCGATATACCAGCCCAATCAATGCCATATCCTTTTGGTAGTGTTTTCGCAGCAACTTCATTAATAACACGAATCGCTTCCCCACTACTATATCCCTGCGCTGGAGATCCCGAAATCTCCGAAGCCATATACATATTATGCCGAGTGATTTCCGATAGCCCATATACGCGTTCCATACGCATAAATGCAGAAAATGGAACCATCTCTTCTTTATCGTTTTTCACATACAGCTTCAATATATCCTCCGGTAAAGCACGATATTGCGGTAAAGCTTGAACCATAACTTTATACTGACGACCATATTTAATGAAGTTGGTTTCATAATTACTACCGACAAGTGTAGACAGCGTATTCATCGCGTTATCGATCGAAACTCCCTTCTGCTGAGCAATATCATTATCGATCTTCAGCATATACTGAGGGAATGAAGCACTATAGAACGTAAATACTGAAGCTAACTCAGGACGCTTACTCAATTCCTTCACAAAATCCTTACTTACCTCTTCCATCTTTTGGAAGTCATTGTTTCCTGTTTTATCCAATAAGCGCAATTCAAAACCTCCCGCAGCACCATAGCCGGGAACAGCAGGCGGACCAAAGAACTCAATCGTTGCTCCTGGGATATGCTTAGCTACTTCTTCAAGCTGCTCGATAATCTCATGTGCTGACTCCTTCCGATCGGACCAATCTTTCAAATTAATTAAACATGTACCCGTATTTGCACCCGTTCCTTCTGTTAATATTTCATATCCAGCCAAAGATGATACAGAAGAAACCCCATCAATATGCTCCGATTCAGCCTGCAACTTGCGGGCAACCGCATTTGTACGCTCTAAGGTAGATCCCGGCGGAGTCTGAATAATAGCGTAGATCATCCCCTGATCCTCATTGGGAATAAAACCGGAAGGCACACTATTGTTTAAAAAATAAATACCAATACAGAAACCTGTCAAGATCAGAAAGGTTAAGCCGCGCTTGGTCACAATCTTTTGTAAGATTCCGACGTATCGATTCGACATCTTATCGAAACCGCGATTGAATGAATCCAAGAACTTGTCGACGATTGATTTCTTCTTCGGTTTACCATGATTATTCTTTAATAGAATAGCACATAATGCTGGTGTTAAAGTCAGCGCGACAATACCCGAAAGAATAATCGAAGTTGCCATCGTAATGGAGAACTGCCGATAGAAAATCCCAACAGGTCCGGACATAAATGCGACAGGGATAAACACCGCAGCCATCAAGAACGTAATAGCGATAATTGCTCCTGCGATTTCTCCCATGGCTTTCTTGGTTGCCTTATAGGCAGAAATATGTTGCTCTTCCATCTTCTTATGGACGGCCTCGATGACGACAATGGCATCATCAACGACCACCCCAATAGCCAGCACCAGTGCAAACAGGGTGATCAAGTTGATGGTGATACCAAAGAATTGCATAAACATAAAAGAACCTACGAGGGATACCGGTACCGCCATGGCTGGAATCAAGGTGGACCGGAAATCCCCTAAGAATAGGAAAACAACAATTGCAACTAGAATAAATGCTTCAACGAGCGTATGTATTACTTTCTCGATAGATGCATCTAAAAACTTCGAAACATCATAACTAATCTCATATTTCAGCCCTTTAGGGAATGAACCTTTAAGCTCTTCCATTTTGGCTTTTACGTCTTTGATAACTTGAGAGGCATTACTTCCATAGGATTGCTTCAAGACAATTGCCGCAGAAGGCTTACCATCCAAGGTCGAATAGATATCGTACATCGCTGATCCAAAATGAACATCGGCAACATCCTTAAGCCTTAATAATTCACCGTTGGAACTCGCGCGCAGCACGATATTTCCATATTCAGCTTCCGTTGTAAAACGACCTGAATATTTAAGTACATATTCGAAAGATTGCGATTTTATACCCGATGATTCCCCTGCACGACCTGGAGAAGCTTCTAAGCTTTGTTCCTCAAGTGCTTTCATCACCTCTTCGGCAGAAATCTTATAAGCAGTCATACGATCGGGCTTCAACCAAATTCGCATCGCATATTCGCGATTACCCAAAATATCAGCAACACCAACACCGTTTACACGTTTCAATTCAGGTGAGATGTTTATATCGGCGTAATTATACATGAAATTCCCGCCTAAGCTCTCCTCTTCAGAATAAAGGTTGATATACATCAACATATTGGATTCCTCTCGCGTGATCTTCACCCCTTCCCGAACAACGATCGGCGGAAGCTTATTGACGACAGAGGCGACCCTATTTTGCACATTGAGGGATGCCTGATTGGGATCTGTACCTAGGTTGAAAACCACTTGAATACTAGCCTCACCATCATTCCCCGCATCCGAAGTCATGTATTTCATTCCAGGAACACCATTGATGGCACGTTCAAGTGGAATAATGACCGACTTAATCATTAACTCACCATTGGCTCCCGGATATTCGGCTGTAATCGTAACTTTTGGCGGTGAAATGGAAGGAAATTGCGTTACAGGAAGCTGCGTCATCGCAAGAATCCCTAAAAACACGATAATAAGCGAAATAACAATCGATAGTACCGGTCTATTTATAAATCTATTAAACATAAACGTTACTCCTTTGCTTTATTATTCGGTTTTCAACTTCAGATTAGAAATAGCATCCTGAGGATTCACTTTGCTAAAACTAATTTTATCATCATCGTTCACTTTCTGAATGCCTTCCAATAAAAATTGGTCGTTGGCTGAAAGCCCTGACGCTACGATATACAGATCTTGCAACGAAGAGCCTACTTTAATTTGCTTAGAAGCAACTTTACCTTGTTTATCGACCAGATACACATATTTCTTATCCTGTAATTCATAGGTTGCCTTTTGCGGGATAATGATCGCATTCTTCATCGGAACGGTCATTAAAACTTTACCGGTTTGCCCATTCCTCAACAATCTATTTGGATTGGGGAAACGCGCTCTGAAGGCAATATTACCGGTTTCGTTATCGAACTCCCCCTCGATCGTTTCAACCATCCCTTTAGCGCTTAATGGTTGATTATTCGCTAACAATAAGGATACGTGATTATCACCGCGGTCGGCAACTTGTTGTTGATAGTCTAAATATTCTGGTTCCGAAACATTGAAATAAGCAAACATCTGACTGTTATCCGATAGGCTGGTTAAAAGCTCTCCTTCGTCAACCAGACTTCCCAATTTCAATGGGATACGGTCAATGGTTCCGTCAAACGGCGCGCGAACTTCCGTAAAAGAAAGGTGCAACTTGGCAATTGCCGATTCTGCTTTTGCTTTTTCTAGTTTAGCCTTTGACATGGCCAATTCGTTTGGCGAAACAATATTTTTATCCGCTAGATTGCGGGTGTTTTCCATCTCAATCGACGCCAGATCAACTTCGGCCATTGCTTTACGATATTCAGCTTCGTACATCCTTGGCATAATACGGAACAACAATTGCCCTTTGTGAACCGTCTGTCCTTCATCGACATAGATTTGCTCTAGATAGCCCTTTTCTAAAGCTCGAATTTCAATGTTACGTACAGATTTGATTTGTGAAACATACTCTTTCGTAAAACAGGTATCCATCAGCATGGCGGAGGTCACTGTAAACTTCTCTTCTTCTTTGTGTTCCTCTTTTTTGTGAGAACACGCGACTTGACCTAAACATGCAGCCAAGCTCATGAGCACTAATACTCTCTTCATTTTTAAAACAATATAGGGGGTAAACTAATTTTGATTTTTAAAAGCCTAAAAGACTCTCAAACGAAAGGGATTCCCGTACTGAATTTTTATGATGAAGAAGTCAGGATACAACAACGGCATACCATTCCCATTCCAGCATAAGAAATTGCAGAAAAACGGAAATAGAAACGCTTAAATTAAAAGCGCGCGTTTGGTAAGATAAAGTGGGGTATCGTAAGATAGCTGGTAGGAAAACCGAGGGAGTTCCTCTGCTTTTCGTCCTACTTGAACAAAAACGAAAGTGAAACAAACCAATGTTGCAAACAAAGCCATTTGCATCTGAAAATCATTGGCACTTTGAAGGTCCTCATTCTCGTTGGTATACAGTAAGTGTTCGTCGACTGTGTTATGCCCATTGGTCTTAGACGAGCTTATTGCCTGCTGTACGGAAGTATTTGATTTCACTTTTAAATCCTGCACGTTATGTTGTTGCATAAAGCTGATTGCAGGGCGATACGAGTCAGTCATTAGCTCATGACTATTTCCACTCCGAATAAGGAGGAAGAAAAAGAAAAGAATAAATGTGATAACTGCTTTCATATCGAGGTCAAATATACTGCGTGATTGAATACCTCAAGCTGCTTTAACACTTTTTAACAAAAAAATTACATCTTTCTTGATTTTCGGACAATAAATGTTAAGCTGATTGAATCTGCTGTCCACAATAAATCAAGGACTTAGCTGATTTACTTGCCTTCCAAATAAAATTCAAGCTAATGAATCCAGCTGCTTAGATCCCTTTCACTTCCCTTTCAAATCCCTTTCACTTCCCTTTTATCTTCGATCAGCAAGGGCTTTAAAACGATATTGAATTGGTCATGCTATTATTATGTATTTAGCCTGAATCGATCTAGGGAATGCTCGGAAAGATGTCTTGAAATGATGACGAGAAGTGCTTGGAAATCTTAAAAAGAGAAAGGGACGCAATCTGGCAATTGCATCCCTAACTATTAACCAATTATAAACTTAAATTATGAGAGAGCAAATATAGAAATATTTCTAATACGCCTCAAATAAAATTGCGTTTTTTTGCATGTTTTATCTATCTATCGACCTCACCAAGCACAATGTCGATTGACCCGAGTATAGCGATTAGGTCGGCAATTAGCACGCCTTTCCCGAGTTCAGGCAGCACAGAGAGGTTATTAAAGCTTGGTCCTCTGGCTTTTACCCGTCTTGGTATATCCGTTTTTTCTGCCGTTACAAAATAAAAGCCAAGTTCACCTTTCGGGTTTTCTGCACGAACATAATAATCTTGCGCTTTTAGGTTTACTTTCTTCGGAACGAGTGCACGGGGGTCAAATTCTGTCGTTCGCTTGAAATCCTTCAATAGGCGTTCCAGACATTGTTCGATTATTTTCACCGACTCTTTCACCTCATCGACACGTACTTTATAGCGATCCCAACAGTCGCCAAGCTGTCCCATCTCTCCTTTTCCTACTGGGATTTCGAAGTCGAGTTCTGGGTAAGCCGAATAACCGTCTATACGTCTCAAATCCCATTTAACGCCTGAGGCACGCAGCATCGGACCGCTACAACCGTAGTTGATTGCGACATCTGCTGGCAGTATGCCGATATTGGCGGTACGAGCGATAAAAATCTCATTATTGGATAAAAGATCGTCCAATTCGATGAGTTTGGGTTTAAAGTAGCTTACAAACTCTTGACAGCGTTCTTCAAAGTTTACAGGTATATCGTAGAATAATCCTCCGATCCAAATATAGTTGTATAGCATCCGAGATCCAGAGGCCCATTCCAACATATTCATAATATGCTCTCGATCGCGAAAGCACCACATAAAGGGTGTAAAAGCACCGATATCGATACCATAAGTTCCAATGGCAATGAGGTGGGATGCTATTCGATTTAATTCGCATACCAATACGCGAATATATTCGACACGTTTCGGTATTTTTTGATCAAGACCTAACATCCGCTCCACGCCCATAACAAACGCATGGCTATTGTTCATGGACGATAAATAATCCAATCGATCCGTAAAAGGAATACTTTTCGTATAGTTTATGGATTCGGCATGCTTATCAAAACAACGATGTAGATAACCTAAATGTGGAATTATATCTTTTACAATTTCTCCGTCAGTAATTAACTCAAGACGTAGCACACCATGCGTTGAAGGATGCTGAGGCCCCATATTAATTACCATCTCTTGGGACGTTACACTGGCAATCTTTTGCTCATAGTTACGTAAACCAACTTCGTATTGTTCTTTTCCCATCTTATTTGACTGTAATCCCGTGATATATTTCTGGATCTTGATAATCTTTCCTTAAGGGATAACCTTCCCAATCATCGGGCATCAATATTCTTCTTAAGTCCGGATGACCTTCAAAATGAATTCCCATTAAATCAAATGCTTCACGCTCATGCCAATCTGCCGTTCTCCAGATTTCAGAAACGGAAGTTAGACTTGGTAAATCATCGACTTGACGTTGATTTTCAAGCTTCACTTTTAATACCAATTGTTTTTGATAAGGTAAGGAAGTCAGATGATATACTATTTCAAAATAATGCTCAGGAAAGTAATCTACAGCCGCAATATCGGCTAAGAAATCGAAATAGTAGCCTTCGGTATCTCTCAAGAACAAACAAACTTCTTTTAGATAACTTGGATTTATATACAAAGCGGGTTGCAAACCACTTTCTTGTAGACTTAATACCGCTTGCGGGTTTACATGTTTATTTAGGTCGATTTGGATATTTTCAATCATGTTATGGTGCGATGCGTTTTATAGTCCATCCGTTTTCTTGTACACTGAAGACGATGCGATCGTGTAGACGGCTGCTTCTTCCCTGCCAAAACTCGATACGGCTTGGCTTTAATAGATATCCTCCCCAATTAGCAGGTCGAGGAATTGTTTCGCTGTCCGCAAATTGTGCTTCTACTGCTTGGACAAGTGCTTCTAATTCTGCTCTGTTGGATAAATCATGACTTTGAGGCGAAGCAATTGCTCCAATTCTAGAGCCACGAGGACGAGAAGCAAAATACTCATCAGAATCGAAGGTTGGCAGCTTTTCTATCTGCGCTTCGATTCGCACCTGGCGTTGCAATTCAGGCCAGAAGAACAGAGCGCTAACGGACGGATTTTCCGCCATCTCCTGCCCTTTGCGGCTGTCGTAATTTGTAAAAAAACTGAAGCCATCGGGCTTAATATCTTTGAGTAATACAATTCTTGACGATGGTTTTAAATCCTTGCTAACTGTCGACAAGACAAAAGCATTGACCTCAACTACCTCACTATGGAGAGCTTCGTTAAACCATTTTTTAAATTGTTCGATGGGATTTAGTAATACATCCGATTCGTTTAAACTGCTTAATGCGTAGTCCTGACGAATGGCTGCAATCTCCTTATGTTGAATCGACATAGCAGCTGTTTTTATTCTTACAAACTTAATAAAATAGCGAACCTTTTGGGGTTTTATTGGTAAAATAGTTAGGTATTTAGCGCTCGATTTGCAAATTATTATATAAATTTGATATAAGGCAACACTGATTTATTTATGTTCAACGAATTTATACCCAAACGTGGAAGCTTAATATTATCTGAACCGTTTATGTTGGATCAGAATTTTGAGCGTTCCGTCATTCTCCTTTGTGAACATGATCAGGAATCAGGAACTGTCGGTTTGATTCTGAATCATCGATCGATGCTTTATCTTTCTGATGTGATTGTCGGAATGGATAATACGGAAGTTCCATTGTATTTTGGCGGCCCCGTAGAGGGTGATGCATTATTTTTCGTGCACAAAGCCTACGACAAGCTCATGAGCGGGAATCACATCATTGACGATCTATATTGGGGTGGCGATTTTGAGCGATTAAAAGAACTATTAAACGATGGGTTAATTAGCAATGAAGAGGTGAAGCTATTCTTAGGTTATTCGGGATGGTCTCCAAATCAGCTTGATGAGGAGATAAAACTGAATTCTTGGGCTGTTCACAATTCATTCAACATTGACTTAGCCTTTATTACCGATGGCGAAGATCTTTGGAAAGAAGCCATAATTAGCATGGGTCCAAAGTACGCACATGTTGCCAACTTTCCGAAACGTCCAGAATTCAACTAAACTTAAAAAACATATACGCTATGAAGATAACAATTTCCAAAGCTCTGTTTTGCGCAGCTGCGACAACCTTGGTTGCCTGCAATGGTGCAAATTCAGCAGGAACAAATCCTACCGATAGTACAGCACAAGATACAAGCAAGCTGCCACCGGTAGAGACTAACAAAGGTAATGCAGAGTACAAACCAGCATTCGAAGGACAAACGAGAATTGCAGGCGTAAAAACAACTACTGCATTTGCTGGAAAAGTAATTGCTGAAGGCTTAAAGAGTCCTTGGGGAATCGCAGCACTTCCAGATGGTCGTTTACTAATCACAGAGAAAGCTGGCAATTTACGTATTGTTGACCCTGCAACAGGCAAGTTGTCTGACGCTATTACTGGGCTTCCAAAAGTAGACGCTGAGGGTCAGGGTGGCTTATTAGGCATTACCTTAGATCCTGATTTCGCTAGCAATCGCATGGTATATTGGACTTTTGCAGAACCAGCAAACGGAGGAAACCATACCGCTGTTGGGAAAGGTAAGCTTTCTGCCGACGACAAAACAATTGAGGGTGCTACGGTAATCTATCAGGCACTTCCAACGTATAATGGCAAATTACACTACGGTGGTCGCATCATTTTCGATAAAGAAGGTAATTTATTTGTATCTACTGGCGAGCGTTCAGACTTAGAAACACGCCCTCAGGCGCAGCATTTAAATTCGGCATTGGGTAAGATCTTACGTATTACAAAAGATGGAAAACCTGTTTCAGGAAATCCTTTTGCAAATCAAGCTGATGCTAAACCTGAAATTTATAGTTACGGGCATAGAAACGTACAAGGATTGGCTTTCAACCCAACTACAGGAGATCTTTGGGATTCTGAATTTGGACCACGTGGAGGTGATGAAATTAACTTAGTACAAGCAGGTAAGAACTATGGATGGCCAATCATAACTTACGGTATTGAATATAAAGGTGATCCTGTTGGCAACCCTCCTATTCAACAAAAAGAAGGATTAGAACAACCAGTTTACTATTGGGATCCCGTATTATCGCCAAGCGGTATGACATTCTATACAGGTGATAATATCCCTGAGTGGAAGAACAACCTCTTTATTTCTGGCTTAAGCAGTACGCATATCGCACGTCTAGTTATCAAAGACAATAAAGTTGTTGGCGAAGAACGCTTATTACAGTCCGAAGGACAACGATTCAGAGATATTATCCAAGGTACTGATGGTGCCTTATACAGCATAACAGACTCTGGGAAAGTATACAAAATCGACAAACAATAATTTGATCGATTTAAATTTATATTGTGATTAGGTTGCTTTGTTTAAAGCAACCTTTTTTCATGGGCTTAACCTCCATTTTCGTTACATGCACCCGCTAACCTCTTCGTAATAAAGATGCTACAAATTTATATTATAGAAATAAATTTAATACATGTTTAATTTTTAATCCAAAAACTGATTATTATTTATATTTAAATAAAATTATTATCTCAATTATTCGTGTTTATAACCTAAAAATAATTTATATTGCAAGAAATAACTTAAGATAATGAAGAAACTTAAAGTATATAAGTTTAGGAAATGTTGGATTTCTCATTGACGCCATCATTAACGTTTTCATATTAAGAAACAAATAAGTTTTTCCAAACAATAAAACATGAATTATTTATATAATTTGACTTATATTTGAAATGAACACCACGTATAGGATAATGTTTAAAATAATATAACATTACTATTTTTATAATTTAATACTTATTATTACGATCTAAATTCGTTTCGAACGGATTTTTGTAGATGTCGAAAGCATCTCTTTTTTACAATAGCATCATATGAATTCAGTTGAGAAACTTTTTATCAATCCTACAAATAAGAATCTAAAGCTTGCAAGAACAGCAAAGAAGAAATTTAAAGTACTGCAAGCAGTCTACCTTCTCGACAAAGCATCCGTCAATGAATTGATGTTAAGTCTTGATTTAAGTTTCCCTACTCTCAACACTTTAATTATTGAATTACTCGATCAGAAGTTAATTACTCAACACGAACGAGGAGAGTCTATCGGTGGGAGAAAGCCCAATCTTTATCAGTTACGAAATGAATTGTTTCGTGTCCTTTGTATCGAAGTAGACCGTTTCAATATCAATATTTCCTATATCGACAATAATGGCAATTTATTAGCGCGCACTGTTCGATATCCTTTAATGTTAAGTCGCGACGTGAGTAATCTTCCCGCGTTTATCGACCTAATCAGACGCTATGCTGAAGAACAACAGATTGACTGGAACCAAGTAACCGGGCTTTCCATCTCTATGCCAGGACTAATAAACAAGGATAGTGGCGAGAATTATACATTTTTTCATGCAACCAACTTCAACCTACAAGCCCACTTGGCGGAAACGTTTGGAAAAACGACATGCATTACCAACAATATCAACATTGCCTCGCTGGCCGAGATGCACTATGGCTTACTTCGGAATCGCGAAGAGGGTCTCGTCGTATTAATCGACTGGGGTGTATCTTTGGGTATCATTTCAAATGGAAAAATTTTCCAAGGTAAGCATGGATTTGCCGGAGAAATGGGACATATCAGTTTCGTGGAAGATGGAGAACTTTGCTATTGCGGCAAACGCGGCTGCTTGGAAACGGTTGCTTCGGGCACTGCATTAGTGAAGCGAGCGAAAAATGATATCGCAAACGGAACACCGACCATGATTACCAGCATGTTCAAAGATCAAGATCTTCAACCTATTGACATCCTAAAAGCAGCAGTTGATGGAGACCAATATGCAATCGAGTTGATTTCCGGTGTCAGTGCACATTTGGGTAAGGCAATTGCTCAATTTCTGCAAGTACTAAATCCTGAATGCATTGTTTTGTCAGGAAGCTTTGCTACTGCCGCATCGTTGATTACAAATCCAATTCAACAACAAATTCAGACCTATACAATGGGTAAAATATCGAAAGATTGTGAGTTATTTGTATCCGAACTGGCTGATAAAGGTTCAATCTTGGGCTTGTGTCGATTCTTCATTGAGAAGTATTTTGAAGACAAACTAAAAATGGGATAATCCCCGCATTAAAAGTATTAACTTCTTAAACAATTAAGATTACGTTAGGATAGGATTATCAATTTGTCATATTAGCAATTTTCAAAGACCTTAAATTCGTATTCTAATGCAATCTTAATACCTTTGCGTATTAAATTCGCGCTATGAGAGTACTAAATTTAAGGTCTTTCAACTTACTGTTGATTTCCACCTTATTACTGTTAGCTTCGTGTAAAACCTCGTATTACCAAGCTTCAGTAAGCAACAAGCAGATGCTTGCTATTGATCAGACAATTGCAGAAGACACAAGTATTAGCAATTATATTGAACCTTATAAGATTCAGTTGGATCAAGCTATGAACCGAGTGATCGGCACTGCTCCAGAAAACATGATTCATAATCGTAATCTCCCGGAGACTAATTTGAGCAACTTCTTTAGTGATGCACTGCTTGCTATAGGGGAAAATATTGACCCGGAGGTTTCATTTTCTATGGCAACAAAAGATGGTATCCGCTCCAGCATTAAGCAAGGAGATGTAACGGTTAGAACTGTTTTTGAATTGATGCCCTTTGAAAATTATATCACCATCTTGACTCTAAAAGGCACTGACGTTTTGCGTTTAGCAGACTTTATTGCAAAAACAAATGGACAGCCAGTGGGGAATGTAAAGGTTAAGATACAGGACAAAAAACTTGTAGAATTTAAGATTAACAATCAAGTTATTGACCCCAATAAAACGTACAAGTTGGTAACCTACGATTTCATTGCTAATGGTGGTGACCACGTAGAGGGTTTATCAAATCCTATTCAGAGTGTTACCTCTAGCGAACGTGTGAGAGAGGCTTTGATAAGTCATATTGAGAAATTAACAAAGGCGGGTAAAAAAGTAGAATCAAAATTAGATGGAAGAGTTGAAATCATTAAATAGAAGAACATTCTTAAAGAACTTAGCAGCACTAGGTGCTTCAGCAAGTCTTGCCAGTCTTCCATTTGAAAGCTTCGGAAGCTCGAAAGAAGTAAGGTTGACGATTCTACATACCAATGATGTACACAGTCGTATTGAGCCTTTTCCCATGGATGGTTCTAGATTCCAAGGTTTAGGAGGTGTGGCGCGCCGCAGTACACTGATTAAGAAAATTCGATCGGAAGAAGCCAATGTCTTGTTATTTGATGCTGGCGATATGTTTCAGGGCACGCCTTATTTCAACGTTTTTGATGGCAAAGTCGAACTGGAATTGATGTCCAAACTCGGCTATGATGCCGGAACTTTTGGAAATCATGAATTTGATAATGGATTAAATGGCCTTCTGAAACATTTTGATAAGGCAAACTTCCCTTTTGTCACTTCAAACTACAACTTTAAAGGTACCGTGTTGGAAGGAAAAACAAAAGATTACCTGGTCTTTAACAAACAAGGAGTCAAGATTGGTGTATTTGCTGTCGGTGTTAACCTGGAAGGATTAGTTGACTCTAGAAGTTATGCAGGTATGACAATTTCCGATCCCATTGAAGTAGCCAACAGAATGACACCGTTCTTGAAAAAAGAATTGAAGTGCGATTTAGTAATTTGCCTATCCCACATTGGCTACAGCTATGACACCGATCAAGTTTCCGATTTAGTACTCGCTAAAAACAGTCGTTATATTGATTTAATCATTGGTGGACATACACATACATTCTTAGATAAACCAACTGAGGTTAAGAATTTAGATAACGAGATCACTTTAGTCAATCAAACTGGACGTTCTGGAGTGAATTTGGGGCGCGCTGACTTTATCTTAGATAAACAAAAGGGAACAAAGAAAGCAATTGCTCATCAGTATGTCATTGATTCAAGTTTAGATAAAAAGGTAATCGTTTAAACTTTTGTTTGAACATAATAGAAAGTAATTGAAATCACTCATCAGACTATATATAAACTCTTATAAGGGACTTTCTCCTGCCGCATGGTTATTGGCATTAGTCATGCTTATTAATCGTACAGGGTCGATGGTTATTCCTTTTTTGGGCCTTTATATGTCTGCAGAGTTAGGTTTTTCGAAGCCACAGATTGGAATCGTATTAGGCTGCTTTGGTCTGGGTGCCGTTTTCGGTTCTTGGCTTGGCGGCTGGTTAACCGATCGATTCGGCAGCTTCAAAGTTCAAATGTGGAGTTTATTTGGCGTTATACCCATCTTCCTAATCCTCCCGACATTCAAAACCTTCGAAGGTTTGGCGATAATGATCTTTTTACTTTCTCTCGTTTCCGACGTCTTCCGTCCAGCAAATTCGGTTTCCGTTGCTCGATACGCGAAGCCAGAAAATATTACGAGAGCCTATTCATTAAACCGAATGGCCGTAAATCTTGGATTCTCGATAGGCCCCGCCCTTGGCGGATTTCTAGCAGGATTTTCATACAATTGGATTTTCTACGGGAACGCCATTGGTGCTTCTATAGCAGTCATTGTTTTTATTTATTTTTTTAGAAATAGAGCACCGAAGTCTAATCTTCAAGACGTCCAAATAAAACAGACAGCGGAAGAGAAAACAACAGAAAGAAGCCCCTATAAAGACGGGCTATTCCTTATCTTCAGTGTTTTCTGCTGTCTATTTTCTATGGCGTTCTTTCAGCTATTAGGAACGCTATCCTTATTCTACAAGGAAGTGCATTCATTAAACACAAGTCAGATTGGACTCTTGCTCGGCTTCAGTGGATTTGTTATTGTTCTATTTGAGATGGTCTTAGTCCACCTGGTGGAACATCGCTTCAGCGTTCGCCAGATTATGTTCTGGGGGACAGCTATCGCCGGTATTTCTTATTTAATGTTGACCTTAGATTTTGGTATAGGCTGGTTATTCTTCGCGATGTTCTTACTCTCAACTGGAGAGATGCTTACACTACCGTTTACCGCAACAGTGGCTATTCAGCGAGCAGGAAGACGAAATCAAGGTGCCTACATGGGTCTCAACTCACTTTCCTTTGCCATGGCACATATCGTCGCTGCATATATAGGAACCTACATAGCCGAACATCACGGTTATTCTACCCTATGGCTTATTACAGGATCAACATTAATATGCTGTGGATTTGGTTTTTATTGGATTATCGGAAAATTAAAATCGACTTAGACCATGTGTTGCTTATAATAGCGACATGCTTTTCATCCAATAGCAACAGCGACCAAACCATTCATCAAAGGTTGGTGCAGTGAGAAATCCGTGCTCCCCAAAACCATAGATATGCATTTCTGCGCGTACTTGATTATCTAAAAGTCGATTATAGAAAGATAGACTATTTTTTACAGAGACTACTTCGTCTGAACCTGCATGGACAAGAAAGCTTGCTGGCGTTTGTGAATTGACATGCAATTCATTGGAGAAGTATCGGATTTTCTCTACACTTGGATTTTTGCCTAAAAGATTATCTCGTGAACCAATATGCCCTATGCTATCTGTAAAACTGACTACTGGGTTTACTAAAATGAGAAAGTCAGGCCTTAATTTTATTCCGTTGGGATTATTAATCTTCAGATCCTCGTAATGAGTTCCCATCATAGCAGCAAGATGGCCACCAGCAGAATAACCCATAATACCAATCTTTTCTGGATTAAGATTCCATTGTTTTGTATGTGTCCTCACATAAAGCATTGCGGCTTGCGCATCCTGCAATGGACTAATCGACTTATCGACCATTACTCTGTCGTCTGGCAATCTATACCGCAACACAAAGGCTGTAACTCCAAGTTCATTAAACTTCTTCGCTACATCGGATCCTTCTCGTTTGCTGAGCAACACATGATACCCACCACCAGGATAGATAATCACTGCGGTTCCGTTGCTTTTTCCTTTTTGAGGAAGATAAACTGTTAGACTAGGCTTTGATACAAATTTTGTGATGGTATCGACTTGATTGTTGGGGAGATCTTCTTCCAAATTCTCTCCGGGTTTCGAATTAGGAACCTCTTTTTCATAGAGATAAATGCGCTCTTGACTGAAGCTCAGGAAAGCACAGCCCAATAAGAATATTGTACACAGTATTTTAGTCATGATTTAGGTATTTGTACTAAAATAACTATTTAAGAATTAGTCCGCAAAGACGCCGACAAACTTTCAGCACTTTATTGCAGCATGAACTTAAGGGAATTGATTAGAAAAAGAATGACTCCTAACCTACATTACGCTCATATGGAATACGGGTAGCTATTGATCGTCCTAGCGTTATTTCATCCACATATTCTAACTCGCCGCCGAATGAAATACCGCGAGCAATCGTACTAATCTGAATTTGAAAATCGCGTAATTTCCGATAAAGGTAGAAAATCGTAGTGTCGCCTTCCATCGTTGCACTCAACGCGAGTATGACTTCTTGAATCTCTCCAGAACGCACACGGTCAATTAACCCCTCAATCTTTAAGTCGGCTGGACCTACTCCCTCCATTGGAGAAATTAATCCACCAAGTACGTGATATAGACCATTAAACTGATTCGTATTTTCAATCGCCATCACATCTCTAGTATCTTCGACAACGCAAACGATATGGCGATCACGCTTTACTGAACTACATATTTCACATACATCATGATCAGAAATATTAAAACAAGTTTTACAATACTTAATATCGCTTTTTAAGCGATCTAAGGATGTTGTAAATCGAGAAACATCGGCATCAGATTGTTTTAAAAGATGTAATACCAATCGAAGAGCAGTCTTCTTCCCTACTCCTGGCAGCTTACCAAACTCCTCAACCGCTTGTTCTAATAGTTTTGATGAAAAATTCATTCTTCAAAATTACGAATTAATAGCAAAAAAAAATGTGGTTGTATCATCAACGATCACAACCACCATAATAATATTTTAGTAATCTCTCAGCTTACGCTAAAAATCCTTGTAATCCCAAGCTCCGCGATAAGGTCGTGATTTCAAATTGTTTGCATAAGCGTTATCAAACTGTTCCTTTTTAGGATCCCATTTAAGCGGCTTTTGAAGCTGATACGCGATATTTATTGCGTTACACACCGTAGCAGTTCTATGACCAATTTCGACGTCGCATATCGGCTTAGAACGCTTTTTAATTGCATCGACAAAATCTTTATAATGATTCTCGGAATAATAGACTTTTCGATCTTTCTCCGGAATCTGCAACTTCGGTAAATTCTCCTTATCCGAGTTTAAGAACTCTCGTGATACTTCAATTTTTCCTTCGGAGCCGATAAACTGAATTGCGTTAAACTTACCCCAAGACTTATGATGAACTTTCACTCCATTTTTGTAGGTATAATACAAGCCTTCGGATGCATCTGCTTGACTTGGCGGCGTGAACGAAACAGGTCCCGAATGGTCCATATCCAATGCCCATTGGACAATATCAAACATATGAGCTCCCCAATCGGTAATATAACCTCCCCCAAAGCCATGATATAAACGCCACATTGCCCACTCTTTCGCATCTAATAGAGGACTTAATACCGGATGGTAGCCTCTATATAGTGAAGGGCCAATCCACATATCCCAATCTAGATGTGCAGGCGCTTCTAACCAAGGCAAATCACATTCCTTCACAGGTACGCCCACCGAAACATTAACCTCCTTAATCTCGCCGATATATCCATTTCTTATTAAATCAGCCGCTTGTCGGAAATTATAATAGGATCGCTGCATACTTCCAGTTTGCAATACGCGCTTATATTTCCGAACGGCATCGACCATCGATCGCCCCTCGTCAATAGTCAATGCTAGTGGCTTCTCGCAATAAATATCCTTGCCAGCCTTTGCTGCATGGACAACATGAAGCGCATGCCAATGATCTGGCGAAGCAATAACCACAGCATCAATATCTTTCCGTTCTAATAATTCGCGATAATCTTTATAGCCCTGAACCTGATGTCCTGACTTCTCTGCATTCTTTTTATTGGCATTGGTTAGAAATCGATTCAATTTAGTGCTATCCACATCAGCGGCAGCCATAATCATTGTTTCTGGAAGGCCCATCAAACCATTCAACAATGTTCCGACTTGCTTTCCAACCCCAATATATCCAAGGTTTATACGATCGCTAGGCGCTAAAAAGCCATTGCCTCCAAGCACATGTCTGGGAAGAATTGTAAATGCTGCAGCACCAAGAGCGGCAGAACTAATAAATTTCCGTCTGTTCATCTTTAGGTTAAGTTGTAAGTTTTAATAGGTTTATTTTCTTAAATCTAATTAAAGCACGAGAGATTTCAAAATTAGGCATATAGTTTGACTAGATTTTATGAAGAAAACAGACGTTCATCGTTCGAAAATTATAAGATAAACGTTATATTACATCGTGCCCTAGCCGTTTGGCTAAAGGCTGAAAGGAATTATTTAATAGTATGATAAAAGACGATAAAATTAGAAACTCCTTCGCCAATAAAAATTGGCAGGAAATAAAAGTTAAAGATTCCTGGCAAATCTTTAAAATCATGTCAGAGTTTGTAGATGGATTTGAAAAATTAGCGAAAATTGGGCCATGTGTTTCCATCTTTGGATCTGCAAGAACTCCTGACGAACATAAGTACTACCAAATGACTGTAGAAATTGCTCGCTTACTTGCAGAGCGTGGCTATGGCGTTATTTCAGGAGGAGGTCCTGGAATTATGGAGGCCGCAAATAAAGGCGCTTATACAGCCGGAGGAAAGTCTGTAGGATTAAATATTGAATTACCGCATGAGCAATTTCACAATAAATATATTGATCGCGACAAATTGCTTGAATTCAATTACTTCTTCGTTCGAAAAGTAATGTTTATGAAATATTCACAAGGGTATATTGTACTTCCTGGTGGATTTGGAACTATGGACGAGCTTTTCGAAGCAATTACGTTAATTCAAACAGGAAAGATCGCGCGCTTTCCGATTGTGTTGGTTGGCTCCGAATACTGGGGTGGATTGTTTGAATGGATCAAGAATACGATGTTGACTAACAAATATATCTCCGAAGAAGATTTAATGCTATATCGTATGGTTGACTCGGCGGAAGAAGCAACAGAGCATATTTTCCGTTTCTACGACAAGTATTTGTTGAAACCGAACTTCTAATCGATTACAACTACATGATAAACACAGAATTGAAAGACTACCTCGTTGGAAGATGGAACTTATGCTTTAGAGGCGCGCAGGTTGGAGGTAATTTAGAGGTTGATTTTAATGAAGACTGCGAAGGTCAGACTTATTACCAGTTTAATGATGATCAAAGTGGAACAGATAAATTCTACATCTACTCAGGAGGTTCTTGTGAAGAGCAAGCGGCAGGCACCTTCAACTGGGATGTACGCGAGCATATTCTAATCAGAAACGAAAGTTTAACTGACGAAGATTTTGTCAGTGTTGCAGAATATGAAGTCTTTCCAATCGATGAAAACAAAATGGAATGGCGTATTCAGATTCTTTCGGATGATGAGGAAGAAGAGCAATTATTTATAATGCGCTGGCAACGGAATTAATCCTCCTATATAGTTTAAAAGGAGATAAGTTTAATCGAATAACATCATGTGCGATTAAACTTATCTCTTTTTTCGTTTCATAGTTTTTAGAACGCCTTATGACAATAATGCTACTCCTCAATTAGCTATAATCAATTCGGGTCAAGCTTAGCCAATATTCAATCAGCTTCAGTCTATCGAGATATGCAGACTACATATTGCATCTAATGCATATAAATCCTTCGTTTTAAATTAAAGTTCTAAGACGTAGTGTTTGCACTGCTTTATCGCAAAATCCGATTGACACAGATGAGAAAAACAAGACTTTCTGATCACTTTGATTTATATAAAAAAAGGGTGGAGTAATAAATTACTCCACCCTTTTATATAGTTTTAAGAAAACCCTATTAAAGGAAATACTTAAATCGAGATATTCAGCTATTAATTAAAGATATAGCGAATACCAATTTGACCTTGCCATCTAGAAGATAGATCCGAAACTGTGTAAGGAAGATTTTCTTTAGGAGCACTGAAAGTATAACCAGAATTGGTGTAACTTACTAATGTTAAAGCTTGGTTTCCTACGAAGTAGTTTCTACCCCATTTCTTGTTCAACATATTTCCAACATTGAAAATATCGAATGTCAATTGCAATTTGTGTTTGTTTGCATTAGCTAAAACACCTAAATCTTGAGTAATTCTTAAATCGAATTGGTGTTGCCAAGGTAGGAAAGATCCATTTCTTTCTACGTATTGACCTCTTCTTGAAGATAAGTACTCATCACCTTTGATATAAGCATCTAACGCATCCCATTGTTGTTGAGGAGTAGCTGTTACATTACCTGAACGATCTTTGATATCAACTAACTTAATTTCGTTCATTGAAGATGGAACATAAAGTAAGTCATTAGCAAATGCGCCGTCACCGTTTAAGTCACCGTTATATAGGTAAGTGAATGGAGAACCAGAGTTACCTGCGTAGAATAAGCTAAATCCTGTTGCAAATTGTTTATTTCTTCCGTACTCAACAGTGTAACCTAATGAACCGATAACGCGGTGTTTGATAGCAAAGTTTGAAGTCGCTAATGAAGGATCGTTAGCATTGTTCACGATTTGAACATACTCCCAGTTCGATAACGCTGTACTGCTAGCACCATCATTTACAGATTCTGCACCACCATTCGTATAAGCTACCATTGCGCTAAATCCGTTTCCGAATTGCTTTTTCAATTGAGCCGTTAAGCTGTAAGTGTAACCTTTATTAGTGTTATCCATTAAGATTACGTTTGTAAAATCACCAGAATTTACGCGTTGTCCTGCATAAAAAGGACGTTTGTCCGCGCCACCAGTTAAAGATGCATCAATAGAAGCTTGAGATCCAGAAATGTTAATATCAGAATAAACGATATTGTTCATTGTCTTAGAATAAATACCTTCTAAAGTAGCCTCGATTCCGTAAGGTAATTTGAAATCACCTGCTAAGTTAAAACGTGCAACTTGAGGAATTTTGAAATCTTCATTTACTAAGTTAACCTCAGCTCTTGTTGATCCAGTACCCATATTCTTTTGGTTGTCAACGTTAGGATCAAATCCTTTTCCGCCATTGATTGCTGTTCCTCTCGCATCCACTGTACCGAACAATAATCCGCTATTTGAGAATTGGTTAGACAACCATACAAATGGAACACGTCCTGTGAAAACGCCCGCACCACCACGAATGATAATTGAACGGTCTCCTTGAACATCATAGTTGAAACCTAAACGTGGAGCCCATAATAATTTACCGCTTGGTGTATTATCAGTTCTATATCCAGGAAATGAAGTTTCAATTTTTGTGTTTCTTAGTGGTTTGTCACTGATAACAGGAACGTCAACACGGATACCGTAAGTCAATTTTAGGTTCTGAATTACTTCCGACTCACCTTGTGCATAAAACCCTAATTGCGCTGCACTGAATTCTGCAGAAGGTCTGCTATTTCCATCAATTAATGAATATGTAGCGCGTACACGATTTGGCTTATTGTTTAAATAATCTTCAACGCTATTGAAATCCCAACGACCGTTTAGGTTATTGATGAATAAGTTTCTAAAGCTAAAGAATTCGTTGTGCGTACCGAAAGTAAATGTATTCTTACCAACATACCATTTGAAGTTGTTTGTGAATTCGAAGATATCTTGATCTAATTCATTCGCTACTGAACTTCTTTGAGAACCAAGTTCTGCAGAGTTAGCAGCGATTCCATCGACGTTGTTGATAGTAATTTGTGGGAATAATCCACCTGCGATATCGCGGTTATCTCTAATCGCTGAATAACCAACAATTAAGTTATTTGAAAAACGATTTGAGAAGTTACTTCTTAATTCCGCTACCGCAACATGTTGCTTGTTTGAGAATTTGTAAGCGTTGTTACCAAATCTAAAGAAAGTTCCTGAACGGCTAATGTTATCATCGTAAGCATCGATATAATTATAACGAACTGCTAACGAATGTTTTTCATTAATATTCCAGTCAACTTTCGTGAAAATCTTACTGTTTTGAGTCTGAACGTCTTGTGGACCAATCGAACCTACATCATAACCGAATTTATCAAGTGTATATTTAGCGATAGATTCTGCAGTCGCTACTTGAATCGCTGATCCAGGCTCTCCTGCGTTTCCTGCTAATGGAGAAGTTCTTCTTCCAATTTCACCATTCACGAAAAAGAATAATTTATCTTTAACGATTGGACCACCAAGTCTAAAACCGTATTGGTTGTCTGAGAATTTGCTTGAACGCTCACCAGTTAGAACACTTTTACCAATGGTATTTTCATTTCTAAAAAACATGTAAGCAGAACCTTCAAATCTGTTTGTACCAGATCTAGTAACTGCATTCACACCACCACCGGTGAAGTTACCTTGTGTTACATCATAAGGAGCCAACACTACTTGAATCTCTTGAATCGCGTCTAATGAAATCGGCTGAGTACTTGCTTGACCACCTGGAGTACCAGAACTAGCTAAACCAAATACGTCATTGTTTACCGCTCCATCAATTGTGATGTTGTTAAAACGGTTGTTTGCACCTCCGAAAGAGTTGCTTCCTGTTGCTTGAGGAGTCAATCTTGTGAAGTCTTGTAAACTTCTGCTCAAGGTAGGTAATGATTCTAATTGCTGCTTTCCAATAACCGTTGAAGCACCCGTTTTTTGATCATTTGCACCTCTTCTGCCCGTTACAACAACTTCATCAATATTCGTTGCCGAATCTCCAAAAATTGGATTAAGAACGAATGGTTGACCCAATTGTAAGTAGATATTTTCATATACTACCGGATCTTGTCCTACGTATGTTACTTCGATACGGTAAGGACCGCCAACACGCATGTTAGCAAGGTTAAAGCGACCCGCATCATTTGCAGAACCCGAGTAATTCGTTCCTGAAGGTAAGTGGGTTGCTTTAATAGTAGCACCTGAAGTAGTGGATCCGTTGGTTTGAGTCACCACACCCGTCATGCTACTCGTGGTTACTTGCGCTTGGATAGTTCCGTAGCTCGCAAGAACCAAAGCAAAGAAAAGTAAAGATTTCTTCATATGGTTTGTTTTGTTTTCCGCTGCAAAATTATAAAGTTATATCATCACTTCTAAGTGCTTAACATAAACTTAATATACTAACAACCATAGATTTGCATTGAATTGGCAAAAACGAGTAACCCAAATTGGTAAACATGACAACTTTTAATACCGAGAAACGTTAATATTTAACAAAATGTTAACAAAATCACGAGAACATTATCAGTTTAACAAATTTTAACATTTTCTAAAATGTGGAAAAGTTTTTTCAAATTCTGAATAATAAATACCCAATCCGATAATCTCAAGTAACGAGAAACGCTATAAAGCCTTAAATTCAATTCGATGTGTCAACGCATAAAAAAGACTGCGATAAAAATCGCAGTCTTCAAACTATTAAAAATATTAAATTAAAAGAGTCAGAAATACTAATTGAGAAGGTATCTAAGCCCAACTTGAGCGGACCAACGTGACGAAAGATTATGCTGATAATACGGCTTTCCATCGTTCAAGTTACCTAATCTATATTGTGGGATATTGGTATCTTTCTCGAAACTATCAAATACAATTGGGCGGAAATTATTATCCCAAAAACTCTGACCTCCTTGATATTGTTTACCCCAATTCTTATTTAATAGTGCACCTACATTCATGATATCTACTGAAATCTGAACTGTATTCTTCTTCCCTCCCACGTTGACAAACAAGTCTTGCAAGAATTTTAAGTCAAACTGATGGCTAAATGGCGTACGATCACCATTAATCTCAGCATATTGCCCTCTTCTGCTTTTCAAGTAAGGATTCCCTTCAATATATTTCTCAAATTCTGCAGATTGCTGTGCAGCCGTTAATCCTTTCGGGATATCAACAAATTTAATTTCACTTGCATTTTTTGGAATGTACATCAAAGAGAATTGATCACTTCTGCCTGCCGAATGTCCGGCCGGATCTCCAGCAATCATATATGCAAAGCGATTCCCCGATTGTCCATTATAGACTAATGAAATTGTAGATCCCAAATTCTTTAAATATTCTTTATGATAAGAAACGTAAGCGATAATGCGACTACCCGTACTAAACGAATTATGTCCTAAAGTGATATTGTTTGATCCATTGACAGTACCTGTCCTAAAGAAGTTAGATTGGTTTTGAGACGATGATCCAGAGAATAAATCCTTAGATTCTGTATACGTATAAGCTATTGATCCAAAAAAACCTTGATCAAAGCGCTTCGAAAGTTGAGCGGTACCAGACCACGCATAGCCTTTGTTTACGTTGTCAATATAAATCACCTGTGTATAATTCGGTAACACACGACGTTTTCTAACATCCGGATCGTACATCAAACGATTATCAGCACCCTCAAGCTGACCGATTGGTTCCTTGCTGTTCAAATCCCTAAAACGGAAATTACTTAGGTTCCTAGAAAACATGGCATCTACAGTCGCTTGAACACCCCACGGCAATTGGTAATCCATACCAAATGATACTCGTGCCATTTGAGGTAATTTTAGATCACGTGCAAGTACCGATATATTTCCCGAAGGTTTAATTTCTTCTGTACTTTTCGGCTGTTTATTAGCATCTGGAATAAATGTAATATTTGGTGCCATATTACTTCTAACGCTTGCCTGAACACCGCCTAACAAGACACCGCTTTGGGTAAATGCTCCAGAAGACCATACAAATGGATATCTCGAGGTAAATATACCTACACCTCCACGCAATACTAAAGAACGATTACCTTCCACATCCCAATGAAAACCGACTCTTGGCGACCATAGAAACGCAGTTTTAGGCATCCTGTTAGTCTGCACATCATATTGTTTTGCTAATATAGAATTGTTAAAATCCGTATTCTCTAACGGACTACTCGTATAAATCGGGATATCCACGCGCAATCCCCCGTTCAATTTGAAATTCGTTGCAACTTGAAATTCATCCTGAATATAAAAACCCAACTGCATTGCACTAATATCTGCACCTTGCCTAGGATCGCTGGTTGCACTATAGTTGTATTGAAAATTGCTCGCCATGCGACGCTCAAAATTCTCAATCGCAGTATATGGTGCTTGGGTGTTCGGATTAATATCGGTTGCTGGAGAATCAGTAAAAGTATAATTTCCAAAAGCACTTCCGATAAAACCATTATACATCTTATAAAACTCATTATGCGTTCCGAAAGTAACGGTATGATTGCCTTGGAAGAGCGTTAAGTTATTAGTGACTGTAAAAATATCCTGATTCAATTGGTTAATGGTCGAAAATGGTTCTGGCCCCAAATTGATATTTCGGTTCTTACCATTAATAGCGACGCGTGGAAACGGATCACCAGGAAATGCACGTGGCTCACGGATATTGGAATAACCGAGCACTAGATTATTGGACAACACATTTGAAAATCTACTATTCAATTCGATAACACCTGAATGCGTATCACTTTTTCTCAAAATACCTGCATTGTTAAAATTTACAGAAGAAGCACTTCTCGAAATCTGAAATGCCGACCCCTTAACATAGCTATATCTTGCGGTTAACTTATGTCGTTCATTAATGTTTAAATCGAAACGAGTGAAAATCTTGTCCGAATAATTATTAGACTCCAAATCCAAGTAATCTCCAGGTTTATAACCCATCGCTGTCGCCAATTCTGCCACTTTCTTTACAGCGTCCAAAGGAATGTTTGAAGCACTAGTTCCCGGAAGGTAACCCAGCGGCGTCACATTCTCTGTTCGTTCGTAATTGGCGAAGAAAAACAAGCGGTCTTTTATGATTGGTCCCCCTAGGCGAAACCCCATTTGACGCTCTTTATAATCCTCAAGCTTTTTTCGAACCTCCTCGCCACGCACTAAATCTGGAGGCGTCTTTCCTGTTAAATTTTCATTGCGCATGAAATAATATACCGAACCCGACAAAGCATTTGTACCTGAGCGTGTAACAGCAGAGATACCACCGCCGGCAAATCCACTAGCACGCACATCAAACGGCGCAACCTGTACATTAATCTCCTCTATGGCATCCAAAGATATAGGAGATGTACCAGTACTAGCACCATTTGTTCCTGCGTCGTTTAATCCAAACACATCGTTACTCACGGCACCATCAATCGTTAATTGGTTAAAGCGATTATGCATTCCACCAACTGATAAAGCCTCTCCACGTACATCTGCCTGTGGTGTTAAACGTGTGAAGTCTTTCAAACTCCGCGAAATAGTAGGCATATTTTGCAAATGTCGATTCGAAAGCTGTGTACTGGCTCCTGTCTTCATATTTTGTCCTTGACGTTGTCCACGGATCTCAACTGCATCAATCAACTTCACGTCATCACCAAAAACAGGATTCAACTCAAATGAGCGTCCCAACTGTATGTAGACATTTTGATAAACAATAGGCTCCTTTCCGACATAGCTTATCTCCACCCGATAGGGACCGCCCACACGCATGCCTACAAGACTAAATCGGCCAGCGCTATTACTGATACCTGAATAGGTAGTCCCTGAGGGTGTATGGATTGCTTTGACGCTTGCTCCTTCCCTTGTGACACCGTCATGCTGTTTGACAACCCCAGTCATGCTACTGCTGGTAACTTGAGCTTGAACCGAAACATAACTTGTCGTAATTAAAGCAAAAAATAGTAAAAGTTTCTTCATAATATCTGTTTTTAAATCACAGGTTAAAACACAAAGCTTCTTTTGGATTTTCTTCGTTTAACAGAAATTTAATTATTAATAAACTTTGAGATTATTTATCTGCAATGACTTCATCGGGATAATACAGCTAGAATTGAATGTTTTCAGCATTCTAGCGTATTAGGCAAGCAGGTTCATTAAACAAAAAACTCCTTTCTAACGATCGCTAGAAAAGAGTCTATATAGAATGTTTTAAGAATTAAGAAGCGGACCTTCTGTTTCTCGCCGTCTTATTATTAATTTAAATTAAGCGATATAGGCATAGGTAATGCCGTCTCCACCGCGATCAGCATGTTCATCTTCAAATCGACTGACATGATTGTATTTTCGCAAGTAGTCTCGAATAAACCGTCGTAAGATACCATCACCTTTGCCATGAATAATTTTTAGCGAAGGGTATCCAATCATCACTGCTCGATCCAACACCATCTCAATTTTCTGTAGAGCGTCGTCTGTTCGCATCCCACGTACATCAACCTCAGGATGGAAATCAGCAACACTCTCCGCTGAAATTGGTCTTGATTTTTTGACTGCTTTCGCTTTCTCCTTACCGCGAAGTTTTTCGACTTTATTCTTTTTAACAACAGTTCTCAAATCGCCCAGGGCAAGAATCAGATTATTCTTTGCTATTTCAATGACTTGAGCTTCATTTCCTGTCTCAACAATGCGAACCCAATCTCCAATTTCCACAGGCTCGTCAGATAACACTTCTTGAACCACTTTCGCCTGTTCTTTAGGTTTATCTTTTAAGGAGTCGGCCGCTTTCTGCAAACCTACACGCAAATCTTTTGTTTTATCCTTCTCGGCTTTGACTTGTTTTATTTCAGAAATAGTATTCTCCACCAACTTATTGGCATTCTTAATAATCTGGCGCGCTTCTTCCTTTGCTTCTTTCAACAAGCTATGTCGATTCTCATCTAAATAAGATTGCAACTCTTGCACTTCAGACTGTTGATTAAGCAACTCCTTCTCGCGCAGGGAAATCGCAGTTTTAGTATCATAAATTTCCTTCTTCTCGCGTTCGAGATCAACTAGTAGGGTGTCTACCTTCTTCTGCTGAACACCTATTTTCTGCTTCGCTAAATGCAATACTTCTTTCGGCAAACCGATATTTTGAGCAATTTCAAAAGCATATGAACTACCTGGCTTTCCTGTCTGCAAAATATAGAGCGGACGCATTTGTTCATTATCGAAAAGCATAGACGCATTTTCTATTCCATGCGTATTACTTGCAAAAACTTTCAAGTTTGAGTAATGCGTGGTAATCACTCCACGAATTTCTTTCTTATTTAGAACTTCAAGGACAGCCTCTGCAATAGGTCCCCCAAATTGAGGATCGGTACCTGTACCAAATTCATCAATGAGCACGAGCGTCCTAGCATTTGCGAACTGTGTGAAATGCTTCATCTTCGACAAATGCGCACTGTAAGTACTTAAATCCGAATCTATCGATTGATCATCACCAATGTCGGCGAAGAATTGTTTAAACAAGCCCAATTTGGAAGTAGGATCGCAAGGAATCAATAAGCCCGATTGAAACATCAATTGCAATAAGCCGACGGTCTTCATACAAACAGATTTTCCACCTGCATTAGGACCAGAAACAAGGAGAACGCGATCGACAGCGTCAATCTTCAAATTCAATGGAACAACCGCTTGATGCCCCTCTTGTCGCGCACTTAAACTCAACAAAGGATGCTTCGCATTCACTAAACGAATTTCAGCTTCTTTGGAAAGCTCAGGCATTTCAGCATCAACATCTAAGGCGAATAATGCTTTGGCACGCACGAAATCAAGCTTTGTTAACAATCCATGATAGGCCAGCAATAAAGGTACATGCGATCGAATAGTAGTCGTTAATTCTGTCAAAATTCGAATTACCTCTCTCCTTCTCTCAAATTCAAGGTCTCGAACCTTATTGTTTAAATGAAATACTTCTTCCGGTTCAATGTATGCTGTCTGTCCAGTAGCCGATTCATCATGAATTAGCCCTTTAACCTTACGTTTATTTTCTGCGAGAATAGGAATACAAAGCCTTCCATCTCGAATCGTTAAGCTTCCATCAGCCGTCCAACCGTTTTGTTGGGCTTGCTTATAAATACTGTCAATTCGTTTTCTTGCTTCTTGTTCACTCTTCGTAATTTGTTGCGTAATCTCCAACAACATACGAGAAGCGTTGTCTTTCATTTTGCCGCGCTCATCAATTACCTGCTCAATACTACGAACAATGCTTTTTTCAATTGGCAAGTGCTCGAATAATAGTTCTAGATTGGGATATTGCTGTTCGCGCTCGTTGAAGTACCGAATAATCGCATAAACGGTGCGTAAAGAAAGTAGAATTCGATAAAACTCATCTTCAAATAGAAAAGCACCTTCAACTTTTGCCTTTTCTATAATTGCTTTTATAGGGTAGATATGATCAACAGGCAAAGCTGCATCATTCACTAATAAGTTTTTAAACTCATTCGCTTGACGCAAATATCGATCAATCAGCTCCAATTTAATCTGAGGCTGTATTTTATCGACCATTTGCTTTGCAGCCTCACTCAGGCATTTATCCTTAATGAGTGCCTTAATGTCGGTATATCCTAATTTATCTACTGCGTTTTGAGGGTAAATCATGTTTTATTGTATTGTCGGCAAAGGCTTTCTAGGCTTTACCTCTTTCAACTGCGACCCGTCAGGCGCTTGCAATGGACGCCTAATATCTGTAGGCCTTCCATTATCCACTGGCTTAACTTCCTGAGGCTGCGCTTGAGGAGCCTCCTCTTCTACTTTAAGCTCTTCAGGTTTTGCCTGTGGGCTGCTAACATTTGGTGCTGCTTGCGTACTACCCGTTTGCGGCGGGTTCACTGTAGCAGCACTCACAGTTGGTTTTTCATAAATATTATTTCGCCAGATGACATCCAATCCGGTCGATGTTAAGCTCCGTCGAGTGGCCTCAGCAATCCCATAAGGTAACGTATCAGCTTTCGCATTCATCAATGAATTAAAGCTTGATTGCCATCTCATATTTTGAAAATTAACCATGCGTACACTATCCGAAAATATTGCATTGCGGATGGAGTCTTCTTTAACAAAAGCACTCTCCTTTTCCTGCAAATCTTTGATGACTTTGTCATATGTTGCAACTGATAAGTCTGGATTACCATAGTAATAATCTACATTCTTTGTAAAGGATACAGAGTCCAACCCGTATTTTGTAAACAACTCATTATAAAGTGGGTCACGAAGTTTTTTTGCACTATCGATAGGGATTGTGGTCAGATATCCATCTAACACATGGACTTCCCCAAGAAGCTCAGCCATGGTATCTTCTTTCAAAATTCCTTGAGGCAGTCCCTTCTTACAAGAAGAAGTAATAAAAAACAACAGGATGAAACCAAATATTAATCGTTGCATTTTGTAAATTTGTACAAAAATACGGAAAAGCTGGCACATAGCTTCCTATAAAAATTCGAAGTGAATCCCAAAACAATATGAGCATTACATCCAACATCAACGAGCTACATAAGGAATTAGATCCCATCGGCGTTCAATTAATTGCTATCTCTAAAACAAAACCTAACGAGGATATTCTTGAGGCCTATAATGCCGGTCAGCGTGCTTTCGGTGAAAACCAAGTTCAAGAACTGGTCGCAAAATATGAAGAGCTACCAAAAGATATTGAATGGCATTTAGTAGGGCATTTACAAACCAATAAAGTAAAATACATTGCCCCCTTTGTGCACTTAATCCACTCGGTAGACTCGCTAAAAGTCCTGGAAGAAATCAATAAACATGCGTTGAAAAACAACCGAATAATCGACTGCTTGTTACAGGTGTTTATCGCAGACGAGGACACCAAATTTGGATTAGATCATGCCGAATTGATTGAATTATTTCGCGACGAAGCATTCAGTACTTTAAAAAATATCCGAATTCGCGGATTGATGGGGATTGCAAGTAATACTGAAAATGAACGTATTGTCAAGGAAGAATTCTATGAGCTCAAAATGCTTTTCGATGGTATTAAAGCAACCTACTTCCGAAAAGAAGATAGTTTCGACACGCTATCCATGGGAATGTCTTCAGACTACACACTTGCCATTGAGCAAGGGAGTAATATGGTACGCTTAGGCAGTACGATATTTGGCAAGCGTGTTATCAAACATTACAAAAACAATTAAATGGAATTAGAAATTCGCAAAGCCGAGCGAACGGACTGTCCGCACTTATTGGAGTTAATTAAGGAGCTTGCTTTATATGAGCGGGCACCTGAACAGGTAACTGTTAGCATGGAGGAGTTTGAAGAATCAGGTTTTGGTGAACATCCCGTATGGGGAGCTTTCGTTGGAATATATCAAGGAAAGATTGTTGGCATGTCGCTCTATTATATCCGATACTCTACGTGGAAGGGTCGTCGATTATACCTTGAAGACCTAATTGTAACGGAGGAGGTACGAGGAAAAGGCTTCGGAAAAATACTATTAGACCATACCATTGCGTTTGCTAAAGCAGAAGGCTACAGCGGAATGATGTGGCAGGTTTTGGACTGGAACGAACCAGCAATAAACTTTTACAAAAAATACGACACAACTTTAGATGGGGAATGGATAAATGTTTCAATTGATTTTAAAAAACACTAAACACACGGCGCTAGTTCTTGGCATCCTAGGTTTCAGCTTCGTTGCTTGCCAAAGTAATCAAGCTGAGAACACAAAAATAAGTAAGAAGGGCGTCACAACAGCTGTCCGTACAGATACGGTATCCTATAAAAAGCAGGAAATAAAGAAAATAAGCCAATATTTCTCTGAAAATAATGGTGAAATTGACACTACCTATATTCAAGTTTCTTATCCAGATTTTGCGGATAGTAGCATGAATAGTTTAATCAACCAAACGATCTTGCTAGATGGGGAACAATCCATAGACCAGTATACAGACAACTTTATTGAAGGATATGGGAATTTTATCGAAGAAAATGAGGTAAACTACAATCTTCCTTGGTCTAAAATTACTGATGTTGAAGTTTTGATGTATACGCCACAGTTAATTACGTTAAAAAACATGACTTATGAGTATTCAGGCGGGGCGCACGGCAATACTTTTGAGCTTCTTAATGTATATGATCTAGAAAATTATCAAAAACTGGCATTAAATACCTTTATTTCCGAGAATAAGATGAAAGAATTTACTAAAATTGCAGAGAAGTTCTTTCGCAAAGAAGAAGGACTATCTGATACTGCAAGTTTAGAGAAGTCTTATTTTTTCGAAAATGGGAAATTCGCACTAGCTGCCAATTACGGCATCAATAAAGAAGGTGTCTTTTTTCATTACAATCAGTACGAGATAAAACCGTATGCGGCAGGGACTACAACGGTAATTATACCTTTCGATGCCGTGCAAGACGTCATGACGGAAACTGGGAAGAATTACATTAAACAAGTAAAAGAGTATTATCATTCAACACATTAGTATAAATGCAAGTTTTTAAATTTGGAGGTGCCTCTGTTAAGAGTTCAGAAAACATCAAAAATGTAGTTTCTATTATAGAAAAATACAAAAATTCCGAACTATTGGTTGTTGTCTCGGCTATTGGAAAAACTACGGATAAGTTAGCCAAGATTACCGATAGCTATGTAAAGAAGACTTCAGATGCATTTGCCTTATTGGAAGACTTAAAAAACGAGCATTTCCAAGTATTAAATGAGTTATTTGAGGATAAATCTAATCCTATCTTTGATGATATCGCTAATACCTTTGTCGAAATTGAATGGATTCTAGAGGAGGAGCCGCAGGATGATTATGATTATTTATTTGATCAAATCGTCTCGATTGGCGAACTTTTATCAACTAAGATTATTGCTGGATACGGACAATACCGTAGTTTACCAATCAAATGGGTAGATGCTCGTGATTATATTCTTACGGATAACACGCACCGAGAGGCAAATGTCGATTGGGTAAAAACGGAAGAAAAGATCCGTAAAGAATTGCCATCTGTTTTGGATGAGCATATTATCGTCACTCAAGGATATATAGGATCAACGTCAGAGAACTTCACGACAACATTAGGTCGCGAAGGTTCAGATTACTCTGCGGCAATATTTGCTGCAAGCCTAAATGCCGAAAATATTACCATCTGGAAGGATGTACCAGGCGTGCTTAATGCGGACCCTAAATGGTTCGATCAAACAGAACTTATTCCTGAACTTTCTTATACTGACGCTATCGAACTGACTTATTATGGAGCAACGGTAATCCACCCAAAAACGATTAAACCGCTTCAAAATAAGAAGATTACGCTCAATGTACGTTCTTTCTTAAATCCGGATGCTCCAGGAACTCAAATTAAGACAACAAATCAGACATTACCTGTCCCTTCATTTATATTTAAAGTAAATCAGGTTTTTATCAATATTCAACCGCGCGATTTTTCTTTCATTGTCGAGGATAATTTGAGTTCTATATTTAACGCATTTCATAAAAATCGTATAAAAATCAATATGATGCACAACTCTGCTATTAGCTTCAGTGTGAGTGTGGATGATACTGGCGAAAATGTATGGACCCTCCTAGAGCAACTAGAGAAACGCTATAAAGTATCTGTTGCAACAGGCCTTGAATTAATCACCATCCGATACTACAATCAAGAAACTATTGATCGAGTATTGGTAAATAAGGAAATTATTCGCGAACTTAAGGATAGTTATACCTGCCAGATGTTGGTGAAAAACAAAGATGAATAGAAATCTACTAACAGAAGAAGTTCAACAATTTATTAAAGCAAATCGGGAAAAATCGCCCACAGAAATTGCTTTAAAGAAAAGTCCATTTCCTTCTGTTTCCTCAGCGGAGCTTGCCGCACAAATTGATGGATGGCAGCGAAGCGTACGTAAGTTACCCACGTGGGCATTTAGTGACAGCATTTACTATCCTGACAAACTAAACCTGGAGCAGTGCTCTTCGGAACATACCGCATTAATCAAACAAACGTTAATTGATAATGGTACACGGGTTATTGACTTGACCGGAGGCTTTAGTGTCGACAGTTGTTATTTAGCACAAGAAGCCGCTGAAGTTATTCATTGTGAACTCAACGCCAAACTATCAGAGATCGTCGCTTACAATGCTAAAATACTTCGTGTAAACAATTTACATTGTGTAGTAACCGATGGTATCAAATATCTGCAGGAAAGCGAAGACAACGCCTTTGATTACATCTACGTTGACCCTTCTCGACGCGTAAATCAAGGAAAAGTCTTTCTACTCGAAGATTGCGAACCTAATATAGTCGCAAATCAGCAATTGTTTTTCAAAAAGGCAAGTGTTATCATTTCTAAACTTGCGCCACTACTGGATATTTCGACTGCGCTCTCCAGTTTATCTCATGTGAAATATGTTTATGTAGTTAGCTTGGATAACGACTGCAAAGAGCTTCTTTTTATACAAGAACGGGATTTCATTGGTGAGCCAATAATTAAAGCAATTCGCCTTTTTCATGATCAGCTCCAAGATTTTGAATTTACATATTCGGAAGAAAGAGGTACTATCAGTCGATTTTCTCTTCCACAGAAATACCTTTATGACCCAGATGTCGCGATCAGCAAAGCTGGAGCGTTCAAAATTGTAGGCAAGTATTTTGGACTAGGAAAACTTCATCAACACGCCCACCTTTATACTGCGGATAAGTTTAATCCAGATTTCCCTGGACGTATCTTTGAAGTCATGGAAGTGATACCCTACGGCTTATTCAAAAAAAACAACCCTTATCCACAGGCGAATGTTGCCACTCGCAATTTCCCCGATAAGGTTGAACTCATTCGTAAAAAACACAAAATTAAAGATGGTGGACAAGTCTATTTATTCTTCACCAGTGACTTAGACAACAATTATATAGCAATTGCTTGTCGCCGTTTACGATAAAATCCTACAATTCTATTACAATACTGCTTTGATTTTGCGCTTATCTTTGAAAGATGGAGCAGATAAAATATTCTCTTTTAGAATTAGCCAACGTTGCTAAAAACAAAACCGTTGCACAAGCAATAGAACGCGCAAAATTAGGTGCCCAATGCATTGACAACCTTGGTTATACGCGGATCTGGTTGGCGGAGCATCATAATATGGAATTTGTAGCAAGTTCCGCGACTTCTGTCCTCATCGGCCATATTGCAAGCCATACCAAGAATATACGGGTAGGCTCCGGCGGAGTAATGCTCCCTAACCACTCCCCATTAGTCATTGCCGAACAATTTGGAACCTTAGAAAGCATCTATCCTGGTCGCATAGATCTTGGTTTAGGGCGTGCTCCTGGTACAGATCAAGGTACAGCGATGGCACTACGACGAAATAATATAAACACTCAATTTTACTTTCGTGACGACGTGCTCGCCTTACAACAATATTTTAGTGAAGAAAATGCAATGTCTAAAGTGCGTGCGTTTCCTGGCGAAGGCTGCGATGTACCCATTTGGATTTTAGGATCAAGCACAGATAGCGCTTACTTAGCTGCTGAACTAGGCCTCCCCTATGCATTCGCTGCCCATTTCGCCCCGGCAATGTTGCAACAAGCGGCATTAATCTACAGAACCCACTTCAAGCCTTCTGTAGATTTACAAGAACCTTATTTTATGGTTTGTGCGAATGTCGTTGCGGCTGATACGCAAGAAGCAGCAGAACTCCTGGCAAATAGCTTATTTAATATGTTCGCAGGGATCATTACCAATAGACGACTGCCATTGTCAGCACCTACAGAAAAGCCAATTTATGCGGGAATAGCAGAAATTGAACAAGCCGTGTCAAGTATGACATCTTGTACATTTATTGGAACGCAAGAGAAAATAGCAAAGGATATTAAACTATTTGCAGCAGAATTGCACGCAAAAGAATTTATGGTAACCAATAATATTTTCGATGATGAAAAACGACTACGTGCTTTCAAAATCATTGCTGATGCTTTCTCGAGCATAAATCAATAATCTTAAAGACGCTATTGGAGATTAACATAATCCACGATTAGTCAGTATCTAATTATCTTTCGAAATAATGTCGAGCGGCAGCCTACAAAAACAACAGACTGCCGCTTTGCTATAGATGATTTTATTTATTGAACCCAACTATAATAGTGAAACATTGTTTCTCTAAAAGAAATGTTTAAACACCTATCTTTATAGGTATTTTTCAATAAAATGCTATACTTTTTAAAAATAACACAAATACAAACCCTTTTACTATACTTATTTTACAACATTACTATCTGTAAAAAATTAAAATCATTTCTTATTTAATCAGAAAATATCTAATTTTAAATAAACACTAACTGAGCTGCCTTTATCAGCTCTTATTTAAGGATAACGCATCCGATATATTTCAGAATTACTATATATGATTTGGGATTCATCAAACTTGGATTCAGCTCTTCTTAATTTGCCCAACGAGATTGATTCGTTGATATGCTCTGTTGAGCAGCTAGAAGAGTATTGCGAAAACGAACCTTATATTGCAATTGTCGGTGGCGGTCCAAAAGGATTCTACGCATTAGACAGCTTTCTAAGTCGAGCTAAAGATTACCTAAAACAACCACAGTTTAAGGATAAAAAATTGAATGTACATTGGTACAATGATAACCGTAATTTCGCAACAGGCCCACACTTTAACACCGATTTACCATCCTATTTCTTAGTCAACCGATGTATAGCAGAGATCACTTGTTGGGAACAGCATGAGGATGAAGACCAGCATTCAAATAAGTTAAATTTGATAGGTTGGTTACAGAAATATAGCAACTCGAGTCAGGAAGTTAAATGGGATCACCTATGCACACGCGAATTACTTGGCTACTATTTTCTTGACGCATGTATGTCTATCATCAAAGAAAAGCATCCTCAAATTATTGTGCACTTATTGAAAGAGGATATTATTGATCTTGATATTGAAGAAGATCAATTTTCCTTAAAAGCTAAAGCGCAAGACATTCCTTTCCATTACGATTCAATATTGTTTGCAACAGGTCACTCCTATCAGAATACTAGCTTTTCTTATTTAAAATCAAATCAAAATGCGGGCTATTCTATTATTGATGAGATTTATCCTATTGACAAACTAAATGAGATTCCAGCACGTGCAGAAGTGGCTGTTTGGGGAACCGGGTTAACCTTTTTGGACGCGATGCTTGAATTGACGGAGGGTCGTGGAGGAATTTTTTATAAAAAAGACGAAGAATACCATTATCTAAGCTCCGGTAAAGAGCCAATTATGTTTCCTTTTTCTCGTCGCAGCTTACCTAACTTACCAGGCAATCCATTTTCAAACACGAAAAAAAGAAAACTTACCTTTTTGAATGATACTTGGCTATCCGAATTGATTGCCGAAAATAAAAAAGTAGACTTTTTAAATGAAGTAATTCCGCTTTTAGATATGGAAGTCAAATATGCTTTTTACCCCTTGATCCCCAATTTTAAAGAAATGGATAAGGAAGCAGTTCTAAATTTCTTAAAGGACGATAAAGCGGAGAAATATTTTAGCTTAAATGCGCTGATGGATCCATTCTCACATTCGAAATTACCCTCGGACAGCAATTTTCAAGAATTTGTAGTGGATCTAAGCAATTACTGCATGCAAATGACAGAATTTGGCGAATTTCAAAGCCCAATGGCCGCAGCAATTGGCGCACTTCGCGAAGGCTATGAGCAAATTGTTAAGCTGTATAATGAGGTAGGATTTACAGCCGAATCACAGAAAGCATTTCTCGATCGTTGGGCACCTAACATCAACCATTTAGCATATGGCCCTCCTCGGGAAGTCTCTGAGAAGTTCTTTTGTTTGATGCGCGAGGGATACATCAATTTTCTGTTTTCAGAGATGCCGTCGGTTACACAAAGTGGAAATAGTATTCGCCTAAAAAATAAGTATATCGAGAAAGACTTTCAATTCCTATTGAACGCTCGGGTACCAAAAGGGAATCTTAGATTAAACAATAATAGTCTGTTTGATCGAATGCTTGAAAAAAGTATTATTAAAGAATGGATCAATGATAGCTACCGAACGGGAGCAATTGAATTGGACGAATTTGGAAAACCGACAGGATTGAACGAAAACTTACAACTTTATTTCTATGGAATTCCGGAAGAAGGACAAATGGTAAACAAGGATAATATTCTAAGAACTCAGAATAATAACGCAGTTTCATGGGCAGAACAAGGTTTATTTGAAATTCAAAAACGTTATGTGAGTGGGAAAGAGCGAGGAGCATATGATGGTCAGAATTTTAACCTTGATAGCGCTTAACATAAGCTTAACACATCATTAATATATAGATCAAAATACTCCCCTATCTTCGTATCAATAAAAAAGAAAAGATATGATAAAAGATGAAGTATTAGTAACAGAGATCCCGACGATCATGTTCGAGTTAATGTATGATGGTGATGATTTTAATTCTGAGGAGGATTAAAATCCACCCATACTTTATTACAACCTCTCCCTAAAGGAAACCTCCTTAACACAATAGAATCAATAATTTTTCATAATTTTAAGCTAAATAGATCACATCTATGAAGAAAACATTTAGCTTCTTTATCCTTTGTACAGGATTGTTCTGTGCTGCTTGTAACATGGCTAATTCCCCCGCAACACAAACAAATGATTCAACAGTATTAGCAGATACTTCCGTTAATTTGGCCTTAGTGGAAAAACCTACGGTTTCAGCAGTACCTATTGATAGTCTGTCGGAAGGCAATATCCTGCTTCCATCAAGATACAGAATATGGGAATCTTTTGAATCTATAGAAAAGCAGATTGACAGCACTTGGGTAGCTTTGTACAAGAAAGATAATCAGTATCACGTTGGTCGAATTCCTTATCACATCGAACATGAAGCCGAAGACCCTTGTTCAGGATTACCTACAGAAACCCTTGTTGCATCTGAATATACACTTGCCTTCTTTAAACTGAATGAAATTAAAAATGGGAAAGTAGATAGTGTAAAACTTGAACGTTTAGTCTTAAACCCAACGGAAGTCAGTAAGTTTTCCTTCGGAGGTCGAAATTTTCAAATTAAAGCCTCGGGTCGTCAATTCGACGATCGCGAAAATAACGGCGTTGCTCCCTATAAATTAGAATTATACGAGGGTGACCAATTTATTCGCAATTTAATTGTTCAAGATCAATACAATGATACGCAAACCGAGCTCAAATTCATTGGTGATTTAGACCATGATGGGCAACCAGACTTTATCTTCTCAAGTCCGCGAGACTATGAAGAAGAACGCTTGATATTCAATCTTTCTGGTTCAAAAATAGGCTATGAGACGAATCGACAATTCGACTGTTAAGATAGCTTTCAGAAATCATCTCATACGGACTTCGCAATATGTACCGCTGACAAACTTGCTATTATCTGCCATTCAATAAACTGTGCTGACTTGCTGTAAAGATGTTTCGGAATACGATATTTAGTTCATTCTCCATTTGAGAAGCAAGAATACCAAGCAATGGAAATAGTTGAACAACTTGTTGACGCATATCGGCAACAAAAGAACGAGCTTCAACAGATAATTCTTCATAAATCATCGTATTTGCCTCTACAGCATCAGATAATATATTTGACCATATCTGTTCCGCAAGTTTAAAAACATGCCCCCTACGTTGCTCAAAATCAACTTGGAAGCCATCAAGTAGCTTAAATCTATCTTTGCTGTATTGCTTTGCCCATTCTGTATCTTTTGCCTTTTCAAAAAAATAGCGCTCCACTAAATCCAGAAAACGACGAAACATACCTATATAATTAACTACTAGTGTTAATTCTGCGAATGGCATAAATGGAAGTTCAAATAGAGGCGACTGTGAAGTCTTTGCTTGTGGACCCAGTGAGAAAGCATGGCTTTTCGGTACGCCAACATCTTGTAGAGAGAAACTATGACTCGCTGTACACTCTAATCCAAAGGAAGTCCAATCATAATGAACTAAGACCTGATCTCGCGGTACAAAGAACGACGACACTTTTGGTTCTCCATTTTTATCATATACTGCTTGCCCATGTTCAAATAAGCGAGCATTTAAAGTAAAATGCGTAAGATGAGGAGCTCCAGTAGCGTACTGCCACTCGCCACGTAGTACATAATGCTCACCGTCCCAATTTGCCGTTCCAGACGCTCGACCGCTTCCACCCCAACATATATCTTTCTTATTAAAGAGTTCCTGTGCAAGCCCAGGCTCCAAAAAGCCGGCAAACATATTCGCCCCAGAACAAAGCGTAACGGTCCAAGCAAACCCGCCGTCCTCGTAAGCTAATGCCTCTAATAATGCCAACCCATCTCCCAATTTTGCTTCCTTACCGCCGTACTCCTTAGGTACCCAAAGGTTGAACCAGTTATTATCATATGCTAGTTTTAACTGATTGGCAGTTAAGGACTTTTTATGTATCGCTTCCGATTGCGCCTCTTTAATCGTTAAAATTTGTTCAGAACTAAGCATACTCAATTTGTTTTTGATTTCGCATAATGGATTGCCATTTCAAAAATCCGAAAATAGCAACAATAAATAAAAAGCAGGTAAGGGCCGCAAATAAATACAAATCCTTATGAATTAATAGAGGTATCGCAAAAGCATTACTGATATTCAAAAGAATCCAATTTTCAATTTTCCGCTTTGCTAAGAGCCACATTCCCGCCCATGCGGTTGCAGAAACCCAAGCATCCCAAATCGGTACATCTGAATCCGTAAAAAAGTATAAAACAGAATAAAGCACGAAAAAACCGACACCGACAATAGAACCTACAACGACCCAGTCTTTTCGCTGGCAAAAACTAATAGGTTGTTCACGCGCTTTTTTGTTTGCCATCCAATACCACCAACCGTAAACACTCATCAGCAAATAATACATATTCAATGCGATCTCAGCATATAGTTTTGCTCCTAACAACACGTACATACCTGTCAATATGCCAAAAATACCAAAGAAATAGTTTGAAACCTTATTATTCCGAGAGAGTAAAACTTGGATAATGCTGCAAATCACTGAAAATCGTTCTAATGCTGTCGTTTCCAGCAAAGCTTTCCAAAAATCCATAAAAAAAACATCCATAAATTATGTCCTAAAACAAAACTTATGGATGTTATATAATAACAAGATCCTTTCTCCCTACGCCAGCATTACCTGGATCAGGTTGTACCATTTAAGGTATTGGGTATAATCTCAGCCGATTTCGATATTCGAAACAAGCACCCCATAAGTTTAATAAAATCTATTTATCTAAATTCAATAAACGGTGCGTACGTTCGCGTGTCGCTTGACATAAGTCCGCATCATCGTTTAACTTCTTACCCCAAGTCGGGATCATCTCGCGTAATTTCTTACGATATGGATCTGATTTTGCGCGATCAGGGAAACATCTTTTCAACAAGTTGATCATAATAGCAACCGAAGTCGACGCACCTGGAGAAGCCCCTAATAATGCGGCAATAGAACCATCAGCACTAGAAACAACTTCAGTTCCGAATTCAAGGATACCACCATGCTTAGGATCTTTCTTAATTACCTGCACACGTTGTCCTGCTTTTTCAATTTGCCAATCTTCCATTTTCGCTGTAGGCATAAATTGTTTCAAAGCATCCAATTTATCTTGAGGTTTTTTCATCACCTCAGTAATTAGATATTTCGTCAATGGTAGGTTATCAAGACCTGCAGATAACATCGGACGAATATTTGATAATTTAATCGAAGCTGGTAAATCAAAATACGATCCTTTTTTCAAGAATTTTGTTGAAAAACCTGCATATGGTCCGAATAATAGCGCTTGCTTTCCGTCGATGTAACGCGTATCTAAGTGAGGAACCGACATTGGAGGAGCTCCAACCGACGCCTTACCATAAACCTTTGCATGATGCGCGTTGATAATATCCTCGTTTGTACAACGTAGCCATTGGCCACCAACAGGGAATCCACCATAACCCTTTGCCTCAGGAATACCTGAACGCTCTAGAAGTAATAGAGAGTGACCACCCGCACCGATAAATACAAATTTCGCTAAGATTTCACGTTTCTCACCTGTCGCTAAATCCTTAACTTCGATTTCCCAACGTCCATCATCCTCCCGATCAATATCTTTTACTTCCTGATTTAAGGAAAGCTTAATGTTATCTTTTCCATCTAAATAAGAAACTAGATCTCTAGTTAAAGCACCAAAGTTTACATCTGTACCGATGTCCATCTTTGTCGCCGCAACCTGTTCGCTAGCATCTCTACCTTCCATCATCAAAGGAACCCAATCTTGCAATTGTTGTTTATCCTCCGTATACTCCATTCCCTTAAACAGATTTTGCTGCGTTAGCGTTTCAAATCTTGTTTTCAAGAAACGAACATCTTTTTCACCAAATACAGCCGACATATGAGGCACTTGACGAATAAAATGACTTGGATTCTTAATAATTCCTTTTTCAACTAAGTAAGACCAAAACTGCTTGGATACCTCATATTGTTCAGCAATGCTAATTGCCTTATCAATCTTAACAGAACCATCAGCTTGCTCTGGAGTATAGTTTAACTCACAAAGCGCCGAGTGACCCGTTCCGGCGTTATTCCATGCGTCGGAGCTCTCTGCCGCCACAACATCAAGACGTTCTAAAATCTCAATATTAATATCCGGACTCAACTCGTTTATTAATGTGCCTAGAGTAGCACTCATGATACCAGCACCAATCAAAACGACGTCTACTTCCGTTTTCTTAGTTTTCTTACCCATTTGATTTTTAAATGAGTTACAAAATTAATATTCGCTTTATATATAAGCGAATAATTTTGTCAGAAACATATCAGATATTTGTGATTTTATCAAAATTTCCCCGCTCTGATTAAAGAAATACAGGTTTCTGGCTCAAAAAAATAAATCTTCATCTTCCTATTCAACAACATTTTTTGTATTATGCAGTTTATTTTCCACTTTTGTGGTTCATTTAACAAGCATTTAATTAGAAATACATATGAAATTGTTAGCCGGAAAAACAGCCTTAGTGACAGGTGCATCGAAAGGAATAGGAAGAAAAATTGCAGAGGTTTTTGCACAACATGGTGCAAACGTTGCGTTTACTTACTTATCTTCTGTAGAGAAAGGACAAGCGCTAGAACAAGAGCTACAAGCCTTTGGCACACAAGTAAAAGGCTACCGTTCGGATGCCTCTAAATTTGATGAAGCTGAAAAATTAGTAAATGATATTGTCGCAGATTTCGGAACCCTAGACATCGTTGTTAATAATGCCGGCATTACTAAAGACGGCCTATTGATGCGTATGACTGAAGAGAACTGGGATGACGTAATTAATATCAATTTGAAGTCAGTATTTAATGTTTCTAAAGCTGCTTCGAAAGTGATGATGAAAAACCGTAAAGGAAGTATTATCAATATGAGTTCGGTAGTTGGTGTTCAAGGCAACGCCGGTCAAGCAAACTATGCGGCTTCAAAAGCAGGTATCATCGGTTTCTCAAAATCCTTAGCAAAAGAATTAGGTTCTAGAAACATCCGTACAAATGTTATCGCACCAGGATTTATCCGTACAGAAATGACAGATGTATTAGATCCGAAAGTAGTAGCAGGATGGGAAGCAAATATCCCTCTAAAACGCGCTGGCGAACCTGAAGATGTAGCAAATGCTTGTGTTTTCTTAGCATCTGATCTTTCTGCTTATGTAACTGGACAAGTAATTCCTGTTGACGGCGGAATGTTGTAAGCATTGAACAAACATAATAATGGAAGCCCCGAATTTCGGGGCTTTTTTATTGACAATTCCGTCGAAAATGTTCATATTTTTTCCAATCTCGAGCGGCTGTGTCTCGAAGCATGTATGGAGAAAATAACTAGTAGCTAATATTTAGTACTTAGAATTGGTCGTATAGTGTGAAATACTGTAATTAGCAAGTAGTAGTTAGTATGTATTAGTCGGTGTAGTGAACTTAATAATTTAGATTGTTCTTGTTCTTTCCTAAATACAGCTTTTATATATCGCGTATTTATAGGTTCAAAATCGGTATCTCAAAACACCGCAAGGACGCATGATGACACGAATTATTGGAAAGTTTAGCTATAATTTAACTTTCTTTAAAAACAAACAATACAAATCCATATTTTTACATCGACGAAATATTATTAACTTTATGACCCACTTTAGATATCTTTTATTCTTCAGTTGTCTTTTTATAAAGCTGAACTTATGTGCCCAAACAGGCATTGAGCGATCCATTAAAGAATATCAAGTAACAGTAAGAACCGATAATGGCTCCATTAAAGGATTGTTGCAACAGGTAAACAAATATTCGATTGATGTTATTGGCAAATCTGGCGCAAAAAACATCCCCGTAACGTCGATCAAAGAAATTAAAGTGAAGTTTGATCGCGAGCGGAAAATAGCGCTGTACGAGGGAATGGCTAAGACAGGGATTGGAATAGTAGAAAGTTCGTTTGACGACGATCGACCGAATATTCGAAAGGATGAAAATGGCAGGCCAATCTATGATAACCCTGCAGACGAACCCACGTTAAGCGACGCTGCAGCAAAAGCATTATTGGGTACTGCAACAATTGCGACAGCCGCCGCCGCAGATCAAGTTACGCGTCTCATATACAAACCAAGTATAGAAGCATTTAAAGTGCATGCCGATTCAGCAAGCTTTACCGATATCAAAAGGCATTTATCTCTTTATAGCGTCGCCACGCAAGCTTCTCCCGATTATTCTAGAATCCTTGATGATCAACTGAAAGAAAGTATAAAAGTTAAAAAGCTGGACATCAAAGATAATCCATTTCGAAATAAGGACTTGATTAAGCGCTAAATCGCTCCGTAAATTCGGTTTGAAAAGACATTTTCATGAACGAAAAATATGATTGAAAACTTGAAGCTTCTTTGCTCTTTTGCTACTCAGACGAGAGAAAGTCAGACCTCGGCATAACTACTATTTTCTAGGTCTTAAATACTTTCTAAACTTCTATATTTGCATCAATGGAATTATTTGATCAAATCTTTCAAATTCAATCGGAGGACGAGTTTAATGCCTGTGCAATATCGGTCTTTCAACATCAGGCAGAAACTACGGCTATTTATCAGCAATACCTTCAGATTTTAGGAATTGAAATTTCCTCGATTGATCATTATGCTAAGATTCCGTTTATGCCGATCCAATTTTTCAAAACTCAAGATATTATTACCAGGGGTTTGACAGCAGAAGTGGTTTTTAGCAGTTCTGGTACGACTGGTATGATTACTAGTAAGCACTTGGTTGCCGATAGCGGCTTGTATGAGCGTAGCTTCCGTTTGGCTTTTGAACAGTTTTACTGCCCTGTTAAGGACATCGCAATTGTAGCTTTGCTTCCATCCTATTTGGAGCGTACTGGCTCATCCTTGATTTACATGGTTGATGATTTAATTAAACATTCTGTAATGGAGGAAAGTGGTTACTTCTTATATAACCATCAAGATTTATTTGAGCGCTTGAATAGGCTAAAGGAAAAAGGAACAAAGACCGTTTTGTTCGGCGTGACTTATGCACTTTTAGATTTTGTGGAGCAGTTTTCGGTTGATTTTCCCGAGCTTATCGTTATGGAAACGGGTGGAATGAAGGGAAAACGCAAGGAAATGATTCGGGATGAACTGCATGAAGTATTAAAAGCAGGATTTGGGGTGCCTCGTATTCATTCCGAATATGGAATGACCGAATTACTATCTCAAGGCTATTCGTATGGAGAAGGATTGTTTCATACACCAAATTGGATGAAGATTCTTATTCGCGATACTAATGATCCACTTACGCTTTTGGATAATAAAAAAACAGGAGCAATAAATGTCATTGATTTAGCCAATTATCACTCCTGTTCGTTTATTGCGACGCAGGATTTAGGAAAGTTCCATAGCGATGGATCCTTTGAAATCCTAGGTCGATTTGACAATTCGGATATTCGCGGATGTAACCTCTTGGTGCAATAGCTTATTGCAAACTAGGGTCTTTAAATGTATTTCCTTGATTCACGTCACCTGTTTCGTAACCTTTCTTAAACCAGTATGCGCGTTGCTCAGACGTACCGTGCGTAAATGATTCGGGATGCGACTGTCCAGTTGCTTGTTCTTGAATATGGTCATCACCAACCGCAGCAGCAGCATTCATACCTTCAACGATATCATCATACGTTAACTTGACATCCGACTGTTTAGTTGCATGATGCGCCCATACGCCAGCGTAAAAATCCGCCTGTAGCTCAGTCATCACCGATATCTTGTTGTATTCTGTTTCCGACATTTTTGCACGCATCGCATTTGTCTGATTTAAAACACCGAAGATATTTTGAATATGGTGTCCTACCTCATGTGCAATAACATATGCTAATGCAAACTCACCTTTAGCGCCGAAACGTGTATTCAGCTCTTTATTGAAACTTAAATCCAGGTAAATTTTCTGATCTCCAGGACAATAGAATGGCCCAAACTCCGAGCGACCAACACCGCAGCCTCCTGTTTCTAGTGCATCGCGATAAATTGATAATTTGGTTACTGGATATGATTTACCATTCTCTCTAAATATGGCACCCCATACATCCTCCGTACTGGTAAGTACAACACCTGCAAATTCTACCAGCCTATCTTCCTCAGGAGTCGATTGAAACTCGCCCTGTTCTGTTGCAACACCGCCCTGCTGCTGAACTTGATTTAATAATTCTGAAGGATCGCCCCCCATTAAAAATCCGATAATCAATACGATTACCCCGCCAACACCACCTAGGGTTAGTTTCTGCCCTCCGGACATTCCCCTACGATCTTCTACATTTCCGCTATTGCGGCCGCCTTGCCATTTCATAAGTCTAAATTTATTTTACAGTTTGTTTTTCTTCTTATACAAAATCTTTGCCACAAAGCAATTCCTTATACGAATGTAATATACATACGCCTCATTTAAAATGCTTATCTTTGAAACATTAATTTATTACCCAATTTTATGTTACTAGATGAATTAAAAAGTAGAAGTGAAAACAAGTGTGAATTGTGTAACTCTACTCAGGAGCTTTCTGTATACGAAGTTCCCCCTGTTGAAATCCCTAATCAAGATAACAGTATTTTAGTCTGTTCTGTTTGCAAGAGTCAAATTGAAAAGACAGAGCAGATCGATCCAGAACATTGGAAAGTGTTAGGCGATACCATGTGGTCTCCTTATTTACCGGTTCAAGTTGTCGCTTGGCGAATGCTTAGTCGCTTACGTAATGAAGCCTGGGCAGCAAATAATCTTGATATTCTTTATCTGGATGATGACGCGATTAATTGGGCGATGAAAACTGGCGATCATGAAGCGGAAGCTAGTGTTGAATTTCATCAAGATTCCAATGGAACACGTTTATTTGAAGGCGATACCGTAGTTTTGATTAAGACTTTAGATGTTAAGGGGTCTACTATTTCTGCGAAATTAGGAACGGTAGTTAAGAACATTCGTTTAGTGGCCGACAATACCGATCAGATTGAAGGTAAAGTTGAGGGGCAGACGATTGTTATCCTCACCAAGTATTTGAGAAAAGGATAGTATTATCCAAAAAGGAGATAAATCATGAGAAAAACGTTATTCATTGTAGGCTTAGTAGCATCGATTCAATTTGGATTTGCGCAGACGAAGATCAGTGCTGAACAGATGGAAAAGGTAATTGCAAAACCCGAGACGCAATTATGGGATGTACGCACGCCGCAAGAGTACGCTGAAGGTCACATTCCAAATTCGGTGAATGTCGACTGGAAAGACCAAGCTAATTTTAAAGAACAATTAGCGAATCTGAAAAAAGATCAACCCGTTTATATCTATTGTTTGGGTGGTGGCCGCAGTAAACAGGCTTCAGATTTCTTAACCAAGGAAGGATATACCGTCTATGATTACTCTGGCGGTATGATGGACTGGCGCAAAGCTGAAAAAACTGAGATTAAAACCGAAAAGGGTAATTCTAAGGCAGGGATGTCAACTACGGATTATGAAAAAGCAATTAATTCCTCTAAAGTGGTGTTAGTTAACTTTTCTGCTGTATGGTGTGGTCCGTGTCAACAATTAAAACCAGTTTTATTAAGCATTGAAAAAAAGCATGGCGATAAAGTCAAACTTGTTCGGATTGATGCCGACGAAAACAAGCAGTTAACGAAGAGCTTGAAGATTTCGGCAATCCCTCAAATAAAGCTATACAAAGACGGGAAATTGTTTTGGGACAATACGGGTCTTGCAACAGAATCGGAAATCTTAGAACAAGTTAAAAAGGCTAATAAATAATGAATCAACTAGCTTTAGTCTCCGGCGCAATACTAGGTATTCTCGCTATTATATTAGGCGCTTTTGGCGCGCATGCATTTAAGAAGTTCCTCTCAGAAGAACGATTGAGTTCATTTGAAGTCGGTGTTCGCTATCAAATGTATGCTGCAATAACGCTATTAATCGTCGGATACAATATGGATTTCCAAAGCAGTTCCGATAATTGGGCTGTCTACGGATTACTATCTGGTTGCTTACTATTTTCGGGAAGTATCTATTTTCTAAGCTTCAAAGATGTTTGGAAAGTAAATCTTAGATTCTTAGGCCCGATTACTCCAATCGGTGGACTTTTAATGATTATCGGTTGGGTAATGATACTCTTGAGTAGTATTTAGTAGTTAGTATTTAGTAGTTAGTAATTAGTAATTAGTAGTTAGAATTTAGTATTTAGTATAAAGAATTACTTTCCGATATAAGCGTTGAGAACTGAACTTAGAGAAGGTTCAAAGCGTGTTTTAATCAAAAAAGGCTTCATTTTAATGAAGCCTTTTTTGATATATTCCTATCTTAATATCGTTTGTCAGTGAGCTTTAATTGGAATTCTATTTGAATTAATAAGGGTAGAATTATCGGTCTCCCTACTCACTACTTCCTACTAAATACTCCCTACTAAATACTATCTACTAACTACTAGATACTACCCAATCCATCCTCCACATACCACTCCAAATACTGCTTTAATGCTTTTCTTTTATCGGTATCTAGATTAAAATCAAGATTTTCATTTAGGTAAACATGATAGTCGAAGTTTGGGAATACGGGTAAGCCCGGTATCACATCGTCAGGTCGAGAAACGCCTTCCGCTAGCGCTTGATTGAATTTCTGATTAAACGCATCTGGTAAAGGTTTATTAGATACCCATACAGCGAATGCAAATGGCAAGCCTGTTAGCTCATGCCAGTAATGACCTAAATCGTAAACGTATGGTACGTCTTCTTTTTTTCCAAAAGTACGGTCTCCAATCAATACATAGGCATCTGCTTCTCCCTCTGTTAGTATTTCAACATCGTTACGCTTCCAATATCGTTTAAGTAAGATACGGGCTAAGCCATTTGACGTTTTTGACTGCTTGTCGAGTAATAGGGATTGTATTTGTTCGATTGGTTTAGATGAAAATATAAAAACAGAATCTACGTAGTTCTTAGTTCCGATACAATAATCACCAATGATATGGTAAGTTGGCATTTTTGCTAAAGCAGCAACGGGAATAATCCCCATATCGGCCTCATCTTCCATGACTTTGCGAGCACATTCACTTGGGTAATCCACAGAAAGGTCAATATCGTTTATCACATCTGAGTTCTTAATACCTTGCAAAAATGGTAATGTATTGGTATAAGAGACTGCAGATACTCTAATCTTTTTCATTCAATAAATTTTCTAAATGTTTTGTGTTGTAGTAGTCTACAATAGTAAATTTATCATCCTCATAATCAAGAACATATAGCGCAGTGTTAGTATGCGGAAAGTCATCCATCTTGCATACCGGAACTTCCGTTAAATGACAAAGCATAATACGGAGAGCACGACCGTGCATACATACTAAAACTGTTTCTTCATTTTCTTGCGAGACGATATGCGCAATCGCTTCTTTCTGACGACGAACGAGTGTATTGGGTGATTCGCCATTGGGTATGGCTAAATCTAAATCATTGTTTCTCCAGGATCCTACGACTTGTTCAAAACCTTTAAGGATCTCTTCGGTTTGCTCCTGTCCTTCATAAATTCCCCAAGAAATCTCATCCAAGCCTTCTAGTTCTACCATCTCTAAGCCCTGCGCTAAAAAAGGAGCGACAGTTTGATGGGTTCTGAGCAATGTAGAAGCGTATATTTTATCAAAGGCAACAGCTTTATAAGCTTCAAAAAAGGCTTGTGCTTGCTGTATACCGTTGGTATTCAAGGGTGAGTTCACCCCTCTGCCCTGCACTATACCTCTTAAATTTAAATCTGTTTGTCCGTGTCGTATGAAATATATAGTCTTTTTCAATCCTACCCTTTCTCTTAATTCACTACTGGTAAGGAATAATACTGCTTTTTAGGATTTTCCTCTTCAAATTCAACTTCATTATAGTCCGTTACTACATTGTATAATGTATCCCTTTCTATTGGATGGCGACCTACATGTTTGATCAAATCCACTAATTCTTTCGTAGACATGGCAGGATTTTGTTCTTCTGCGCCAGCCATACTGTAGATTTTAGTTGTATCATCTAACGTACCATCGATATCATCAACACCAAACGCTAAAGACAACTGTGCTGTATTTCTCGAAATCATCGCCCAATATGCTTTAATATGTGGGAAATTATCTAAGTAAATACGTGCAATCGCATAATTACGTAAGTCTTCGATTACCGATACCTCTGGCACATTGTCCATTTGGTTATCTTTATTTCTGAATTTTAATGGGATAAATGTTTGGAAGCCGCCCGTTTTATCTTGCAATGTACGTAGACGTTCCATATGATCGACGCGGTGCCAATACTCTTCAATATGTCCATAGAGCATGGTTGCATTGGTGTGCATTCCTAACTTGTGAGCTTGCTCATGAATATCCAACCATTGATCCGCAGTACACTTATCATGTGCAATTTTCTCACGAATTTCTGGGTGGAATATTTCTGCTCCACCGCCCGGCATCGAGTCTAATCCGCAAGATTGAAGATATTTCATGCCCTCGTAATGACTCAGCTTGGCTTTCTTGAAGATATAATAATATTCAACAGGCGTTAAACCCTTGATATGTAATTCAGGACGATGTTCTTTACAGCGTTTAAAGAATTCAGCATAGAACTCTAAATTTTGCTTTGGTACAACACCTCCCGTAATGTGAACTTCAGTAACAGGCTCATTGTCGTACTTACGTATAATATCCATCATTCCATCGACATCCATCTCCCAACCATCGGTTCTGTTTTTTATCAATCTTGAATAAGAACAAAACTTACAGTCATAGACACAGACATTCGTAGGTTCGATATGAAAATTACGGTTGAAATAAGTGATGTCGCCATGCTTTTTCTCACGAATATAATTCGCTAATACGCCAAGGTATCCTAATTCCGCATGTTCGTAAAGATAGACTCCTTCGTCAAAAGTAATACGCTGGTCATTTAGAACTTTCTGCGCAATACTTTTTAGTTCTTCTGATAAATTTTTATCGTTCAATAAAAACGATAGCTTTTGTGTTGATTCCATTTCGCACTCTTTACTATACAAATGTAGCAAAACCTGCCCTAAAAAGCGATTAACTTAACCCCTTATGACTCAGTAAATTGCTGCATATCAATCAATCGCTTATACAATCCATTCTGCGCAATAAGCCCTAAATGGGAACCTGTTTCAGCAATTCTACCTCCCTCTAAAACAAATATCTTATCGGCGTTTTGAATCGTACTCAAACGATGGGCAATCACAACTGTTGTTCTGTTTTCCATCAATTTATAGAGCGAATCTTGTACTAGACGCTCTGACTCGGTGTCTAATGCCGATGTCGCTTCGTCTAAGAGCATAATCGGCGGATTCTTTAGAACCGCCCGCGCGATACAAATACGTTGTCTCTGCCCTCCAGAAAGCTTTGAACCCCGGTCTCCGATATTCGTTTGATAACCCGCTTCGGTTCCTAAGATAAACTCATGAGCATTGGCAATCTTTGCTGCCTGAATAACCTCTTCTTCCGTCGCACTTGTATTAGCAAAAGCGATATTATTAAAAATCGTATCGTTGAATAATATCGATTCTTGATTTACAACGCCTATTAATTGTCTCAATGATTGTTGATTCAAATCGCGTAAATCGGTTCCATCCATCGTGATACTTCCGGAACTGACATCCATAAAACGAGGTATTAAATCAACTAAGGTTGATTTCCCTCCTCCTGATGGACCAACGAGTGCAATTGTTTCTCCTTTATTAATCGTCAAATTGACATCATGTAACACTTCCTTCTCTTCGTAAGAAAATGAAACCTGATTGAATTGTATTTTATCATTAAACGATCCTACAACAATAGCATTTGGCTTATCTTCTACTAAATTCTTTTCATCAATAAGTTGCAAGACGCGTTCACCTGCTGCAATCCCGTTGTGAATATTACTGAATGCATCAGTCAATGCTTTCGCGGGACGCATTACTTGCGAGAATATAGCGATGTAAGCGATAAATTCAGACGCTGATAGATCGCCATTACCTGTTAACACCAAATGTCCACCATAAAGTAGAATAATAGCAACCATGACAACCCCTAATAATTCCGAAACAGGCGATCCCATTTGTTGACGACGGACCATCCTTCGCATAATCGTAGCATATTGGTCGTTTTCGCCATTGAATTTTGCCTTTACGTATTCTACGGCATTAAAGGATTTAATAATCTTAACCCCACTCAGCGCTTCCTCCAAATAGGTTATCATATTTGCATAAGTCTTTTGTCCTTCTTGGGCTTGTGACTTTAACGTTTTAACAATACGGGAAATAAAAAAAGCGGAGACTGGAATCACTAACATCGAGAATAGTGTCAATTTCGCCGAGATGATAAATAGCATAACAACGTACGCTATTAATTGTAGAGGCTCCTTAAATGCAACCTGCAAAGTACCGGTAACTGAAAACTGCACCACTTGTACATCAGAAGCAATTTTGGAGATGATATCTCCCTTTCTTTGGTTGGAAAAGTAACCCAAGTGGAGATTCATAACATTATTGAAAACTGACTTACGTAAATTTAATAAGGTGTGAATTCTAAGGTTTTCCATCACCCGCTGCGATAAGTATCGAAATAAATTGGATATGAATACCGAGACAACGATGATAATACAGATATATTTTAACGCCGCATACGGTCCTAATCTATTATTAAGATCATAGGCGTAATAGTTAAAATACCCCATTAAATCGAATGCTCCCGTAGGCTTATCAACTACTTCGACAACAGCATCTTGCGCGTTAAATAAAGTATGGAGTAAAGGTGCTAGTAGAGCGAAATTGAGTGTTCCAAATACAACCATGATAACCGTACAAATCAGGTATGGAATTGCATATTTCTCAATAGGCTTAGCGAATGAAATTAATCTAAAGTAGGTCTTCATGCATATTACTAAGACTACAAATGTAAGAAATTTTGTAACCTTCGATGTTCTTAGGTAGCGATCGAATAAAATTGTTGCAAACTTATGTCAAAATCCGAGTGGATATACCAGGCAGAGGACATAAACTTGCAACAAGACAATAACATTGAATATTAAGCAGTTAGCCTACATATGTTCATTTTATAGAAAACAATTAATTAATGTTTATAGAGTCTAAAGTTTTCCATTGTCACAATATCGATTGGCGTATATTGCACTCGTGAAATGGGACGTTTTGCGATGAAATGTTCAAACAGCGTTGTTAACGCTTTGTAACCTAGTTCTAATGGCTTTTGACAAATGAGAAAATCAATACCTCCATTTTTAACATAGTCAAGATTCTTACTGGTATAATCATATCCGATAATCTTCAAATTAAGTATCCCTTTTTCTTCTAAGTATCTTGCGACCCAATAAGCATAAGTATTAGGAATAAAGATCACATCGATATCGTTAAAATCTAAGAAAGTGGAGAAACTTTCAGAGAAAGTCGCGTAGTCATGTGCTTGGATTTCATGTTTTACTATTTCGCGATTAGCATCATGTTCTTTAAAAAAGCTCTCAAAACCGTCGATTCTATTTTTGATATGATCTGTACTACTGAATTCATTCTGAATAAAAAGAGTCAAGATAACGTCTTCCCGTCTAATGATGTATTGGCATAAGTTTGCTGCCAAACGTCCGGTTTGCCACTGATCCGGACCAATAAAGCTTAACGGTTGAGAACAAGGCACGTCGCTGTTAATAAATAGATACTTGATCCTGCGTTCATCGCATCGCTTAATAAATTCATTAGCTTCCGAAACAAAAATGGGCGCAACAATTACAGCATCTAAAGATTTTGCAAGTATATACTCTGACATCTCAAGGAAGTGCTTGCTATCGTGACGATCAAATAAATAGTAGGTAATTTCTACACCAAAATCACCGAGTTCATTTAGCGCCGCCTGAATACCCATGAGTGGTGCGCGCCAATAATCAGTTTCTAAACATTCACGCGGGATGAGTACAGCAAATCGATGCACTCGTTTAGATGCTAGTCGCTTGGCAAGGATATTCGGTTTATAGTCCATATCCTTGATTATCGACTCGATCTTTTCCTTCGTCTTTAATGCAACTCCTACCCTATTATGCAATACTCGATCTACCGTAGCGATGGAAACATTGGCCCTACGGGCAATTTCTTTGACTCCAGACAATTCTGTAGCTTTCATAGTCTTGAATTAATTTTTAAAGTATTATTTTTAATTTTAACCAAAAATATAATTTATACACAATATATTATCGCTATTTGTAATATATGATTAAATGTTTTTAGTTTTTTAACACTATTATTACTATCCAAACATTTCCTTCAATTTAAATTAACAAGAAAGCAACAGTAACATTATTTTTGGTTGGTATGATGTGGAAATTGCCTCCAGAGGAATGGATGCATTAGAATAAATAACAAATTGAAATAATTCGATTAAAAATCCTGTAATTATTTGATAGAAATGATTTATTGACCGTAAGATTTCCTAATTTTAACGCCAAATTAGCGTAAAAATGGAAATAGAAGTTGCGAAACGTCTACAGCACACCGGAGAGTATTACTTTTCGAAAAAGCTGAGAGAGATCGACGAGATGAACAAGAACGGTGCACAGGTAATAAGCCTGGGTATCGGCAGTCCTGATTTGCCGCCACATCCTGAAGTAATCCAAGTATTACAAGAGCAGGCAGCATTGTCCAACACGCATGGTTATCAAAGTTATAAAGGTGCTCCAGCACTACGACAAGCCATGGCAGATTGGTACGATCGATATTATCGCGTTTCACTAAATCCAAATACGGAAATCCTACCGCTAATGGGATCCAAAGAAGGTATTGTACATATCTGCATGACTTACTTACAAGAAGGTGACCAAGCGTTAATTCCGAATCCCGGCTATCCTGCCTACGCTAGCGCTGTTCAAATTTCAGGTGCTGAGCTTATTCCTTATGAATTAAAAGCAGAGAACAACTGGATTCCAGACCTTGATGCACTCGAAAAAGGAGACCTTTCTAAGGTGAAGTTAATGTGGATCAATTACCCACATATGCCGACGGGAGCGCTTGCAACAATAGAATTTTTTGAACGAGTAATCGAATTTGGCAGAAAGCATAACATTTTGATTTGCCACGATAACCCTTACAGTTTTATCTTAAATGATCATCCACTAAGTATTCTATCTGTCGAAGGCGCATTAGATGTTGCTATTGAGCTTAATTCATTGAGCAAGTCATCTAATATGGCTGGATGGCGTATTGGTATGCTTATCGCAAATCAAGCGCGTATAGACGAGATATTACGCTTTAAAAGCAATATGGATTCGGGTATGTTCTTGCCTGCACAGCTAGCAGCAGCGAAAGCACTGCAATTGGATAAATCTTGGTATACTCAACTGAACGACAGCTATAAGCAACGTCGTGAAAAAGTTTATCAAATTATGGATTATCTAGGTTGTCAATACGACAAGAACCAGGTAGGTCTATTTGTTTGGGCGAAAATCCCATCTACTGTCAAGGATTCTTATGCATTAAGTGATGAGGTTCTGTATAACGCGCAGGTCTTTATTACGCCTGGCGGCATATTTGGTTCCGCTGGCGAGCAATATGTTCGAATTAGCCTTTGTGCGAAACCAAAGGTCTTAGACCTAGCGTTGGATAGATTAAAGACTAGATTAAGTTCATAGACTGATTTAGTATATTATTTAGATTATTATTTTCAATTATAATGAATATAGCAATTGTCGGAGTTGGCTTGATAGGAGGATCTATCGGCATTCGACTTAAAGAAACAAAATTCTGTGATAAGCTAATCGGCGTCGAGCGTAGCGAATCAAATCAGAAGAAAGCATTACAACTTGGATTGGTTGATGAAATTCAACCTTTAGAAGAAGCGCTAAAAAGTTGCAAGGTTTTGATATTAACGGTTCCTGTTGATGTAATCATGGGCATCTTACCGGGCTTACTAGATCAGGTCACAGATCAAGTGATTATTGATATGGGATCTACGAAATCGAACATCCTAAATCTAATTAAAGATCACCCTAATCGAGGCAGGTATATTGCGGCTCACCCAATGGCTGGTACCGAATACTCTGGCCCTGAAGCAGCAATTCCAAATCTTTTTAAAGATAAGATGATGGTTTATGTTGAAGCTTTCCGTTCGGATGAAGATGCTTTCGAAATCGCGGATGCAATTACCGATCAATTGGAAATGCAAACATCGTTCATGAACGCCGAAGAGCATGATATGCATACGGCTTATGTGTCCCATATATCGCATTTAACATCCTTTGCCTTGGCTTTAACGGTTCTAGAGAAAGAAAAATCACAGGGCAGAATATTTGAACTGGCTGGTTCGGGTTTTCAATCAACAGTGCGTTTAGCTAAATCGTCACCTGACATGTGGACCCCTATTTTTAAACAAAATAGAACTAACGTACTTGAGGTACTTGAAGAGCATATCAAACAGCTTCAGCATATCTACGACAAGATTAATCAGGAGGATTATGAAGCCGTACACAAATGGATCAAGAAATCAAATAAGATTAAACGTATTATTAAATAGCTATGTTGGACAAAAAAACACTCAGCAATGAGCTCGTTAAGTTGATTCCTATGATCAAAGAAGATTTTGAATGGGTATACGCTGCAGCATCTGATCCTGGAATTTGGGAACAGCATCCAGACAAACTTCGCTATTCGCCGATTGGTTTTACGAAGTACTTCCAAAAACTAATAGAGACAGATATCCCTTATTTGATTATCGATCAGAATACAGAGCAAGTAATCGGAGCGACTTCATTTTACCAATTCGATGAAGCGAATAAGTCTGTTGCAATCGGGTATAGCTTTCTGAAAACAGAATACTGGGGTGGATTATATAATAAATCAATAAAACAATTGATGATGGACTTTGCCTTCCAAGAAGTGGATAAGGTAATTTATCATGTACGAAAAGATAATCTACGTTCCAAGGCTGCGCTTGCAAAAATCGGCGCTATTGAGGAATCAGAATATCCAGCAGAAGATGGATCGGGAATACAAGTTCAATTCTCCATCCAGAAAAAAGACTATCAATAAACAAGAAAATGCTGCAAATATATTGCAGCATTTTTTTTTAACCATTTGTTCGTTCCGTCAACACCATCAGCATTAAACTCAGAACAAAACGTTCATCATCGATATCTTTTGTTGTCTGCTTATACACTGTAAACTTTCTTCCGAAAAATGAGGGTTCTTTTCGGATCTCAAAAATCGGTTCTCCAAATTGATTTTTTAAGATATAGCTCGGGTTAAAAACATAACCTGACAACATGCCAATAATCGGTAGTTCCCCAAATAAGCCATCCCAAAACTTGGTCCAGGGATTCTTCTCTGTAATCGTATGATCATGCTGATCATTCTCATCTAACAAGTTGAAAGTCGATCTCCAAAGTGATTTTATGGATTTTCGACGCACTTTTCCGATAACACGTTTGTTATGATCATTGATCGTAAACGTCTGCTGGAAATCTATTAGCTTATTTGAAACAAACTCATACAGCATCTCGCTTTTACTGCCGTCGCGGTAAACCATAATATGATCCCGCCATTTGAAGATTTTCTCTCGAACGTAATAGATAGTCCTACCATCGGCGTCAGTCGCTTCAAAGTCATTAGAAAACGTAGTGACGCGAAACTTAAAGTGAATTGGATATTTTATATCTTTCATAAATGCTCCCTATCGTAAAAATAGAAAATCCCCAACATTTTATGCCAGGGATTTATATATTTCTTAACATCTCTATTTAATATTTCCACTTTAGCTTATCGAACATTTTCGACCATAACCATACGGGACCTATTGTTAAAAGCTTAAAAAACTCATTGAAATTAACAGCCTTGTTTTTCTTAGCCGCTAAAAAAGTAATCAACAAACCTATAATTGCAATGATTGAACAGACTAATATAACAGACGGACCACCATCGCGTTCAAGATATTCCAATTGAACAATAAAATAACTCATAATACCTATACAAAATAGAACCGCATAAGATAGAGTTGGCGCTAATTTTAAATAACTGTATATCACAATAGCAATAAAGAAGGATCCCCAATTAAGAAAAGTATGGGCATTCATCTTTACAAGAAAATCAAACTGTGGAAAGGGTATCATCCAAATCAAGCCCATGATACCAAAGAATGTTAAGGCGACCCCAACAGTCAAAGTCGTTAAATTTGAATTGCCGTACAGCTGATCCAGTTCATAAAAGTACTTTTCAACCGGACGATTGAATTGTGGCGTTTTATTTGTTTGTTTAGCCTGTTTCTTCATGCGGCAAAAATAACTATTAATATGTATAAATAAGATGATGAGTCAAATTTTGACTTAAGGTTGTTTTATTTACAATAAGGACGTTTGATTTAACCCTAAGGCGAGAATAGTTTAAAATGAAAAAGGGCTGTCGACATTAACGACAGCCCTTTCAATGCTAGAATATTATTTCTATTTCGCATAAGACACAGAACGTGTCTCACGAATTACAGTAACTTTAATCTGACCTGGATAAGTCATCTCTGTTTGAATTCTATTCGAAATATCTGCAGCTAAGATTTCCGCTTGCGCATCAGAAACTTTTTCACTTTCTACAACCACACGTAGTTCACGTCCAGCTTGGATTGCAAATGTCTTCTCTACACCAGGGTACGAAAGCGCCAAATCTTCCAATTCTTTCAGGCGTTTGATATAGCTCTCTACCACTTCACGACGAGCTCCAGGACGAGCCCCAGAGATCGCGTCACATGCTTGAACAATAGGTGAAATCATAGAAGTCATTTCGATCTCATCGTGATGCGCTCCGATCGCATTACACACATCTGGATGCTCCTTATATTTCTCAGCTAATTGCATACCAAGGATAGCGTGAGGTAATTCTGGATTATCATCGGGTACTTTACCAATATCATGTAAAAGACCTGCACGCTTCGCATGTTTAACATTTAAGCCTAATTCAGAAGCCATTGTCGCTGCGAAGTTTGCCACCTCACGAGAGTGCTGTAAAAGGTTTTGACCGTATGACGAACGATAACGCATTCTACCAACCATACGAATCAATTCAGGATGTAAGCCATGGATACCTAAGTCAATTACTGTACGCTCTCCAATCTCAACAATCTCATCTTCAATCTGCGTACGCGTCTTCGCTACCACCTCTTCAATACGAGCAGGGTGGATACGACCATCCGTCACCAATCTGTGAAGAGATAAACGTGCAATTTCACGACGAACAGGATCAAAACCAGATAAGATGATCGCTTCAGGCGTATCATCAACAATAATTTCAACTCCCGTAGCTGCTTCTAACGCACGAATATTACGACCTTCACGACCGATAATACGTCCTTTAATCTCATCATTCTCAATATTAAATATTGAAACTGTGTTTTCTATCGCTGCCTCAGTTGCTGTACGTTGAATCGTTTGGATTACAACTTTCTTCGCTTCTTTTGATGCAGTTAACTTTGCCTCATCAACGATGTCTTTAATTTGAATTATTGCTTGAGAACGTGCTTCCTCACGTAATGAGTTTACTAATTGTTCTTTCGCTTCATCAGCTGACAAGCCTGCAATACTTTCCAATTGCTTGATATGCTGACCTTTTAACAGTTCTACTTCTTCTTTCTTTTTCTCATTCAGCTCCACTAACTGCTCTAATTTCTTAGATTTGCCATCCAATTCCTGCTTCTCACGATTTAAGTTCTCCAGTTTTTGGTTCATGGATTGTTCCTTCTGACGAACTGTATTCTCTTTTTGTGAAATGGCATTATTACGTTGATTTACCTCTTTTTCATGTTCGGCCTTCAACTGTAAAAACTTTTCTTTTGCCTCTAATTGACGTTGCTTTTTGCTATGTTCACCTTGTTGTTCTGCATCTTTGATAATTTGTGCAGCCTTATCATTAGCGGATTGCTCCTGCTTTTTGAAAAGCATCTGCAACAAATATCGTCCAATAAACACACCTACAACAAGTGATATTATTATTGATATAGTAGTTGATAACTCCATTGTTTATGATTTATATATGTTAATGTAATAGCAATTTTTATTCAAAAAAAAACCGCAATTAAATTTTCAGGTATCTAATATTATTAAACTTCGATTACACATGATTTGAGCGTATGATCATGACCTAGATGGCTTTCGCAAAATGGCCTACATCTTTGTATTGCTCGTGATATTGAAGCGTTAAGTTTAAAATAGTGACAACCCGAATTTAATTGCGGCAAATTCGTCGTTATAAGCTCTAAATGTAAGAACGGAAACGTTTTATTTTGAAAAGAAATTTGTCAGTATATTATCTAGTTCATGAACCGCACTTTCCAATCCTGAGTCTTGATTCTGTGCATTTTTCTCAGCTTTAATCATCCCTGTCGCATACTGTAGTACACACATGGACAATAAATCTTGCTTATCACGAACTGCATAATTATCCTGCAATTCTTTTATTTTTTCGTTTATTAATTTCGCTGCATAACGAATTACTTCCTCCTCTTCCGTATCAACGCGAAGTGGATATACTCGATCAGCGATATTTATTTTTATGGAAATTTCTCCCATTTTTCTTGAGCTTAAAAACGTAATAAGTCCTTACCTAATTCACTAAACCTACTTCAAAAGACTTATACATTTGTCTATTTCTCGCACAAAATCGTTAATTTTTTGTTTTGTGTCAAGTATTTTTTCATTTATGGCTTCCTTATCGCCCGCTGAGTCATCTAATGTTTTGGCAACTGCTAAAGCTTTCACTTTCTCTTCCAGCTGTTTAACCTTCTCAGAACTCGTATCAAACGCCACTTGCAAAGATTGAGCCTCTAACTTGAGTAAATCGTTTTCTTCTTGCAAGGCTTCACACATTTGAATTAAATTTTTCGTTTTCTCAACGATAATATTCATTTGGGAAGATAATGACGCCATATATATTCGCAATTTTAATGAAGATTAACGCACCGTTGCACCAACCTCTTTATCAAAGTTAACAATTAATTTTTGAATTACGCCATCAATTTGTTTATCGGTTAGCGTTTTATCCTCATCCAATAAGACGAAACTTAATGCATAAGATTTTTTACCTGAAGGCAGCTTATCGCCTTTGTAAACATCAAAAATTCCTACCTCTTTTAATAGTTTTTTCTCCGTCTTCAGAGCGATTAATCTCAACTGTTCAAAAGTGATAGATTCGTCTAACAATAATGCTAAATCTCTACGAACAGAAGGGAATTTGGAAACTTCCTTAAATGTAATTTTGTTCTTTTTGATCACCTTCAAAAGTAAATCCCAATCAAACTGAGCAAAGTATACAACGCCCTCCACATCAGCTTTCTTTAAATTCGATTTAGAAACAGCACCAAATGAAACAAGTGCCTTCTCCCCTTTGCGATAGGTTAATCCAAAGTCGAAATAGCTTCCTTCATAATCTTCAATGCGAAGACCTTCTATTTTTAAACGTTTTACAATCAAATCTACTGCCGATTTAAGATTGTAGAAACTTACGGATTCTGATTTCGCATTCCATTGCTCAGGTTCTTCGTTTCCAGCAATAGCAAGTGAAAATATTTGCTTTTCAGCATACCAATCGCCATCTGTATTATAAGACTTACCAAGCTCAAATAATTTCAAATCACCATTTTTACGCTTTTGATTATAACCGATTGCAGTCAATGAAGAAAACAATAAGTTTTGACGCATACTGTCCAAATCGCTACTTAAAGGATTCAAAAGCTTTACAGCTGTTTCTGGATTTTCTAAATAATCCGCCTTTGTCAACGAATTAGATAAAATTTCCCGATAGCCATTGCTAATCAACAAATCAGCAATTTGGTTCAAAACAACTTCTCTATCAGGCTTTTCCGAAGTATTTAATGAAGCTTTAATTTGCGTGTTTAGTTCAATATTATTATAGCCATAAATACGCAATACTTCCTCTACAACATCCACTTCTCTAGTCACATCAACTTTGTAGGGAGGTACGATCACATCAAACCCTTCAGCTGTTTCGTTCTGAATCCCAATACCCAAATTAACAATGATATCACGAATCGTTTCACTAGGAATTGCTTTTCCGATTATGCGTTGAATATTGCGATAGCTTATCGCAAATTCGAAAGGCATGATCGGTTCAGGATAAAGATCAACAATCGTCGATGAAACTTGGCCTCCCGAAACCTCAGCGATTAATTTTGCTGCTTTCTTTAATGCTAAAACTGTAATATCAGGATTAACACCACGTTCAAAACGGAAAGATGAATCGGTTTTTAACGCATGTCTTTTTGATGTTTTCCGAACAGTAACCGGGTTGAAATACGCAGATTCAAGGAAAATCGAAGTTGTCGAATCAGACACTCCCGAATTTGCACCACCGAAGACTCCGGCTATACACATCGGCTTTTCAGCATCCGCGATAACTAAATCTTCAGCAGACAATTTACGCTCTACAGCATCCAATGTCACCATTAACTCTCCTTCTTTTGCCTTACGCACGATAATTTTATCGCCCGCGATTTTATCGGCATCGAACGCATGTAAAGGTTGTCCTAAATCATGCAGAATATAATTCGTAACATCGACAATATTATTAATTGAGCGAATTCCAATTGCCGTCAATTTATTTCTCAACCATTCTGGAGACTCACCAACTTTAATTCCGGTTATATTGACACCAGCATATCTGGGTGCATCTTCGCTTGAAAGTACTTCAACAGAAGTTCCTGAATTTGAACATTCGTTAAAGCCTTCTACATCAATCGCGTTTACTGGGATTTTGAAATATGCAGCTAAATCGCGCGCTACCCCCAAGTGAGACGCAGCGTCTGCACGGTTAGGCGTAAGTCCTATTTCATAAGCATAATCGTCTTCCATATTGAAATACGATTTTACTAGAGAACCAACAACGGCATTTTCAGAAAGCTCAACAATACCTGCATGAGAACTACCTAGACCAATCTCATCCTCACCACATAACATTCCTTCCGAGACTTCTCCACGAATTTTTGATTTAGTGATTTTAAAAGGCTCTCCGTTAGTTGGATGACATGTCGCACCTACAGGAGCAACAATTACTTTTAATCCTTTTCTAACATTTGGCGCCCCACAGACAACGTGTAAAGGTTCCCCAGAACCAACGGTAACCGTCGTAACCTTTAGTTTATCAGCATTCGGATGTTGTTCACAAGTTAGAACCTCACCTACTACTAAACCTTCTAAACCTCCAGGGATACTTTGTTCTACCTCTAATGATTCAACTTCCAAACCAATATCAGTAAGAATCAACGATAACTCTCCGGGGGTTTTATCTATCTGAATAAAATTTTTTAACCAATTATATGAAATTCTCATTGTATCGTTTTTTCAAAACACAAAGATAGGACTTTGTGACGAAATGTTAGGCTAAATTAACCACAATCTTGTAGTCAATAAGCCATTTCGTAAGGATTTTTTAATATGTTTTTGCTGTGCTTTATTTGACTTTATTTCGACACCTCTGCATTCAGTTGGCAAAGACGCTCCAAATGTTGGTATCCAAGACCATAGTAATCTTTTAATCGAGCAAGCTTTTCAAGGATAATAAGCTGTTGTTCGGTACTTACCGTCTTTCTTTCCGCAACTATCATGACATTTTTCGGTGTATGTTGATCTGATATGAATTGCATTACTTTCGTCTCGTATCCATAATAGTTTAGAATCAATGCCCTGATACTGTCAGTAAGCATTTCTGCATGACGTTCCATAAAAACACCATATTGCGTCATAAAGTCTAGATCATTTTTCACCTTCACACGTTCCAACTCTCGTCGAACTTGTTTGTGGCAACAAGGCGCTACAACAATTAACGAAGCTTCATCCTGAATACCTTTATAGATAGCGTCATCTGTCGCTGTATCACAAGCGTGTAAAGCAATTAGTACATCAATCTTTTTGTTCGCCTGATAATTCTCGATTGTACCCTCCTCGAAATGCAATTGCTGAAATCCTGCTCGTTCTGCAATACGATTACACAATTCAACTAGGTCTTGTCGAAACTCCACTCCAACAACTGACACATCCCTTTTTAAGGTAGATTGCAAGTAGTCATATAATGCAAAGGTTAAATAACCCTTCCCTGCACCCATATCTACTATTCGAAGAGATTGGTCATTCGGAAGATTATTCAACGAACTACTCAAAATCTCGATATAATGATTTATTTGCTTCCACTTATCTTGCGCATTCTTATAAACTTGACCCGCACTATCCGTCAATTTTAAATCATGTAAATATGATTTCGACGCGTCTTGAAGCTTACGCTCCTTTTGTTTATCGTGATTAAGATTCAACTCCTTACTTTCCGACAAAACTTTCTTACTACCAGCCCACTCTGCTTTTTTGTTCATCTGCATTTCCAGTTGTTCATCGATCGATTGCAAAACTACTGAGCGAAACCCCTTAAAATGAACCGCTTCGACCAATACATCAAAACCTTCTCTTAGACTGAAATTCTTTGTTATATCTCGAGTCTCGTAGCGATAAACAAAAGACATTTTCAATTCTCGCTTTATCTCAACTAACTTAACGTATAAATTTTTCAACCCGATTTCTTGACCTCTATATTGACTTAGTGTCAATTTGACGAGCTTGCGGTCTTTAATACTTTCTTTTAGAAGTTCAATGAAATCCTGATATATAGCCATGTTCTAAGAATTTGAAACAAAGATAGGAATCATCAGCCTAAAACGTAACTTTGTATATGCAAAACCCAGTTGTAAAGGCCGTCTTTTTTGATATCGACGGTACATTAATTAGCTTCAAGACACATAAAGTACCAGACTCAACCGTAGAAGCAATCAGCGAATTGCAAAGCAAAGGGATAAAGACGATTCTATCTACGGGCCGTTCGATAAATAGCATTGACCACGTTAAATTTTTAGACTTCGATGGTTTTATTACTTTCAACGGAGGATATTGTCTTACGAAGGACAGCGAAGTGCTTTATCGTCAAGCAATCGACAGTCAAGATATTCAATCGGTGATGGATTACGCAAAAGAAAAGCCGCTAAGCTTCTCCTTTATGTCGGAACATGAAATCACCATTCATGATGTTACCCCTGAAATCGCAGGAATGTACGCGCATCTAAATCTACCTGTCCCTAAACTAGTCGACATGGACTTGGTTGACACCAGCAGTATTTTACAAACAAACATATTTCTTGGTCCAGATGTGGAAGAAGAATTCATGAATCAAGTAATGCCGAATTCATTAGCTTCACGATGGACTCCACTATTTGCCGATGTGAATCCAAAAGGTTTGAGTAAGAAAGTCGGCATCGACATCATCTGTAAGCATTTTGGAATTGACATAAGTCATACGATGGCTTTTGGAGATGGAGGAAATGATATTAGCATGTTAAAGCATGTAGAACTTGGAATTGCTATGGGAAATGCAAATCCAGAAGTCAAAGAAATTGCGAACTACACGACAGATGAAGTTGATGACAACGGAATATGGAATGCTTTAAAGAAATATGGTCTAATCTAGGTCAGATAAGAATTGAAGTAGACAAATACCGAATACTAGGTATATATTCCGCGCTTAGGAAGATTTAAATTCGAGTTGAAGAACATAGTCAAACGCTATCGTTCGGATTACTTTTACTAAAAAGGGGCCGATGTGAATCCGCCCCTTTTATATTTTTATGCTACGATATCTTCTCTAGCAACGAGATAACGCTCAGCCTCTAATGCAGCCATACATCCCGTTCCTGCCGCAGTAATCGCTTGACGGAAAACATGATCTTGAACATCACCACATGCAAACACACCAGGAATATTAGTAGCGGTGCTATCTGGTTTTGTTATCAAATAACCAGTTTCATCCATATCTAATACGCCCTGGAACAACTCTGTATTTGGTTTATGCCCAATTGCCACAAAAAATCCTGTGATATCTAGATCTGTAAGTGCTTTAGTCTGATTGTTGATAACGCGCAATCCCGTCACCACTTGACCATCGCCTAAAATTTCTTGAGCTTCTGAATTATATAATACTTCAATATTTGCTGTATTCATAACACGGTGAACCATTGCTTTTGAAGCACGGAACTCATCGCGACGAACAAGCATATATACCTTTTTACAAAGTTTTGCAAGGTAAGTCGCTTCTTCAGCTGCAGTATCTCCTGCCCCTACAATGGCAACGTCTTGATTTTTAAAGAAAAATCCGTCGCAAACCGCACATGCAGAAACTCCGAAACCGTTATATTTTTGTTCTGAATCCAAACCTAACCATTTTGCCGTTGCGCCAGTAGCAATAATAACGGTATCAGCAGTTACAGTTTTTATTCCATCAACCTCTACTTTATGAATCCCTCCATCCGTAGAAAAATCAACTTTAGTTGCATATCCAAAACGCACATCTGTACCAAAACGTTCGGCCTGTGCACGTAGATCCTCCATCATGATTGGACCTGTGATACCCTTTGGATAACCTGGGAAATTATCAACCTCTGTAGTTTGTGTAAGCTGTCCACCCGGTACCATCCCTGTATAAATAACAGGTTTTAGATCCGCGCGAGCAGCATAAATTGCTGCAGTATAACCAGCAGGACCTGAACCAATAATCAAGCATCCTACGTGTTCTACTTCTTGTTCTGTTTTATTCATAATCTTTATTTATATCTGCTATTTCTTAAATTTCCCTTGCAATTGCTGCAACATATCTGAAGTTATTGGCTTGGGCTCTTCGCGCTTTACGACACGCTTGGGCTCGGGTTTATCTGCTACCGCAGCTGTCTTTACCGTTTTCTTTGCGTTTTTATAATTTGTCCAAATCTCCTCCAACACTTTCTTTGTATATAATGGAAAATCGCCGTTCTGCATCCAAGCATAATAACTCGGCTCTACATCAAAGACATCAGTCACTTTTTTACCCTTATGCTTCCCGAAATTAATGGAAGGATCACCATCTTCATCAAATACGATACGTCCAGCAAAGTCAACGGGCTTACTCAAATTTGTAAATGTATGTAAAGCTTGTACGTCATTAACAACCGGCTTACTCACATTCCCATGCTTATCTTCAAAATCCGCTCCTTCATATTTGCTCAACTGCGCTTTCAACACATCGTAGGTCGCACGAACATCAGCTTCTGCATTATGCGCATTCTCTAGGGATTCTCCACAATAGAATTTATACGCCGCTTTTAACGTACGCTGTTCCATTTGATGGAATATATTTTGAACGTCAACAAAAGCGCGCCCCGCTAACGTAAAAGGAACGCCAGCTCGCAAAAACTCTTCCATCAACATCGGTACATCGAACTTATTCGAATTATAGCCCGCTAGATCTGAATCGCCGATAAATTCAGCAACCTCAGCAGCACGCTCTCGAAAAGTCGGCGCATCTTTTACATCTTCGTCATATATACCATGAAACATCGATGATTCCGCAGGAATTGGCATCTCAGGGTTAACGCGAAGTGTAAGTGATTCTTCTTTTCCTCCCGGGGATACTTTCAAAATGGATACTTCAACAATTTTATCCAATGAAACATTGACTCCCGTTGTTTCCAAGTCAAAAAAGGCCAACGGGCGCTTTAAATTCAATTCCATGCGCTTTCTAGATTTATGTTTTTTGCTAACGCTACAAAAGTACAAAAACTATTCTATTAGAATTAGATTCGTTTGCTTTTACTAAATTAATTCAATGTAAAATTTTTACTTACGAAACTTAACAATTAGATTTGCAAGCAAATGAAAAGGCTGTTATTATATCTACTCATTCCCATAATGCTTTTACAAAGCAATATGACATTATTGATATCAGCTTCATTCTACTACAACCAAAATTACATCGAGAAATACTTGTGTATTCAGCGCGACATGGAAAACAACTCCTGTCATGGTCAATGTTATCTTGCGAAGAAACTAAAAGCTCAACAAGAACAAGAGCAGCAAAACTTCAAAATGAATTTACATGAAGCATGCACACTACAGATTTTCTCCTTCTCATTCAAATCTCCGACTTATTCCGAACTTAACTCGTCGGACTATGCAATCTTCAAGTCGAACTTGAATCCCAAAGACATTTCGATAGGACTCCTTCGTCCTCCCCTCGTATAACTGACCATAATTTCTATTGAAGTTATTGTGCTTTTGCAATGACTTGTTCAGCTTATTTCAAAAAATTTCAGTTAAAAAAACACGATGAAAATAAAACACTTCATGCTTAGCCTTGTGGCTACAGTTACGCTATTCTCTTGCGCCAAAGACGATATTACTTACGAAAACAATAAATCAGGGCAGCTAAAAATCAAGTTCGACCATATAGTTGGCGGAAAATCATTAGTATTGAATGACTACAATTACAGCAACAATAGCGGGGAACAATTTAACGTTGAAAACCTAAAATATTTTGTGAGCAATATTCAGCTCTCAAA